>CAZVYC010000219.1:0-8649 GCA_964631425.1 uncultured Rhodospirillales bacterium | reverse complement strand
CGTCCAAGGCGTCGGCGCCAGGGGGGCGCTGGCGATCCTCTCCGTACTCGACCCCACCGCGCGGGTGATGGCACTGGCCTCGGGCGACAAGGCGGCCTGGGCGCGGGCCGACGGTGTCGGCCCCAAGCTTGCCGCCCGCATCGCGGCCGAGCTTAAGGATCGCGCGCAAACGGTGTCGCTCTCGATCGTGGTCGACCGCAAGCCGGGCGCAGCCGTTCCGCAGCCGGCGGCGCAGCCCAATGCCGAGGCGGTATCGGCGCTGGTCAATCTGGGCTATGGCCGTGCCGATGCCTTCGCGGCGGTGATGGCGGTGACGAAAGAGGGTGACAGGCCGCTCGGCGAGATTATCCGCCTGGCGCTGCGGGAGCTTTCGCCAGCCACCCAGGAGACGCGGTCGTGAGTGCCGCTCCAGAACGGTTGGTCGATCCGACAGGCCAGAGCGAGCCGACCTTGCGCCCGCAGACCCTGGGCGATTTCATCGGCCAGCGCCTGGTGCGTGAAAATCTCCGCGTGTTCATCCAGGCGGCGCGCGAGCGCGGCGAGGCGCTGGATCACGTGCTGCTGTTCGGCCCGCCAGGCCTGGGCAAGACGACTCTCGCCCAGATCGTCGCCCGCGAGCTCGGCGTCGGCTTCCGCGCCACCTCCGGCCCGGTGATTGCCCGCGCCGGCGACCTGGCTGCGATCCTTACCAATCTGCAGCCGTACGATGTCCTGTTCATTGACGAGATCCACCGACTGTCGCCGGCGGTCGAGGAAATTCTCTATCCCGCCATGGAGGATTTCCAGCTCGACCTCATCATCGGCGAAGGGCCGGCCGCACGCTCGATCCGGCTCGACCTGCCGCGGTTCACGCTCGTCGGCGCGACCACGCGCTCGGGCCTCTTGACCACGCCGCTCCGCGAGCGCTTCGGGATCCCGCTTCGGCTGGAGCTCTACCAGCCGGCGGAACTGGCCCAAATCGTGGCGCGCGGCGCCCGCCTCCTGCGCGTGTCGATGACCGACGAAGGCGCGGCCGAGATCGCCCGCCGCGCCCGAGGCACGCCGCGCGTTGCCGGGCGGTTGCTGCGTCGGGTGCGCGACTTCGCCGCCATGGCGGGAACCTCGCCGATCGACGCGAAGGCGGCCGACATCGCGCTCCAGCGCCTGGAGGTTGATCGCGACGGCCTCGACGCCATGGATCGCCGCTACCTCGCCTGCATCGCCGAACACTACCTGGGCGGCCCCGTCGGCGCCGAGACCTTATCGGCCGCGCTGGGCGAGGAGCGCGATGTGATCGAGGAGGTGATCGAACCTTTCCTGGTGCAGCAGGGTCTTGTCCAGCGCACGCCGCGCGGTCGGGTCCTTGCCGCCGGCGCCTATCGCGTGCTGGGCCTCAAGCCGCCCACTTCCATGCCGTTGTTCGACCTTCTGCCGGGGGACGGCGATGGCTGACCAGGTTCCTCCCCACAGCTGGCCGATCCGCGTCTATTTCGAGGATACCGACGCCGGCGGCGTGGTCTATTATGCCAACTACCTGAAGTTCGCCGAGCGCGCCCGGACGGAACTCCTGCGCCGAGCGGGATTCGATCATATCAGGCTTGCGAAGGAACACGGGGCACAGATCGTGGTTCGCAGCTGCGCGGTGGAGTATATCGCTCCAGCGCGGCTGGACGACGCGTTGGAAGTCCATTCGCGAATCACCACCATCGGCGGAGCGAGTTTCATGATCCGCCAGGAGGTTTTCCGGATGGAAACATTGCTCGCTGTGGCCGTCGTCAAGCTTGCTTGCGTCGATTCCGCGTTTCGCCCGGCCCGGATGCCCACCGTTCTGCGCCGGCTTCTTGGTCACACAAAAGCCATATAACAGTCAGAGACAGTGCAGATGGATTCGAACGGCGTCACCGCGACTCAAATCACCCCGCCGGCGGGCTTCGAGGCCCACGATTTTTCAGTGGTCGGCTTGTTCATGCAGGCTGACATCGTGGTCAAGGTCATCATGCTGGGCCTCCTGGCGTGGTCGGTCTGGAGCCTCGCCATCATGTTCGAGAAATGGCTCCGGCTCCGCACGCTCAATGCACGTGCCGAGAAGTTCGAGGACGCCTTCTGGTCGGGCGGCTCGCTCGACACGCTCTATGAGCGGGTGGCCAAGAAGGTGCGTGATCCGATGGTCGCGACCTTCGTCGCCGGCATGCGCGAATGGAAGATGGCGAACGAGCGCGGCGCACGCGAGACGTCGGGGCCACTCAGGGGCAACCTGCAGCAGCGGGTGGACCGCGTGATGGCGGTGACGATCGGCCGTGAGATGGCCCAGGTCGAGCGTTATATGAACGTGCTGGCGACCGCTGGTTCGACCGCGACCTTCGTCGGCCTCGCCGGCACGGTCTATGGAATCATGTCGAGCTTTACCTCGATTGCCGCGCAGCAGAACACCAGCCTTGCGGTGGTCGCCCCCGGTATCGCCGAGGCGCTGCTCTCGACCCTGCTGGGCCTCGTGGTCGCGATCCCGGCCGTCATGGCTTACAACAAGTTCGCCTCCGATATCGGTCGCTACGGCGAACGGCTCGACGGCTTCTCCGCCGAATTCAGCGCGATTCTGTCCCGCTACCTCGAAGAGAAGGGCTGATCCATGGCGGGCGGCATCATCCCCGCTGCCGCGCGCGGCGGTCGTCGACGCGCCTATCGTCCCCTGGCGGAGATCAACGTTACGCCGCTGGTCGACGTAATGCTGGTATTGCTCATCGTCTTCATGGTGACGGCCCCGCTGCTGACGACCGGCGTGCATGTCGACTTGCCGAAGAGCAAGGCCGGGCCGTTGAACCAGAACGATGAAAAGCCCCTCGAGATCTCGGTCGACGCCAAGGGCCAGCTGTTCCTCCAAGAGAGCGCGATCGACATGGACCAGCTCGTGCCGCGCCTCAACGCGATCAGCAATGAGAACCACGACGTCAAGATCTATATAAGAGGCGATCGGGCCAATTCCTGGGGAACGATGATGCAGGTGCTGGGCGCGGTGGGCGGCGCCGGCTATAGCAAGGTCGGGCTTTTGTCGATCCCCTCCGACGGGTCCGCCCAGAAGCGCGATTGACATGCGGAAGGGGGTCGCCTTCTCGGTCGGCGTCCACGCGCTGATCTTGCTGCTCATCATTTTCGGCCTGCCATTCCTGCGGCCGAAGCCGGTGGATCCGCCGCCGATGATCCAGGTCGAGGTGATCGATACCGCCAAGGAGACGACCACCAACCGGGTTTCCACCGTGGACAAGGTCGAGAAGGAGGTCCATGAGGAGGCGCCCACTCCGCCGGCGCCGCCGCCGCCTTCTGAGCAGCCTCAGCCGACCCCGCGCCCGCCGGAGCCTGAGCCCAAGCCGCAGCTGGACGAAACAGCGCCGCAGCTGGCCGCGGTGGAAGATACGGTGCCGGAATTGAAGACGCCCGACGTAGATTTAAAGCCTCGGCTGGAGGAGGCGCCCGAACTGTCGCCGGTCGCCGCCAAGGTGTCGGACTTGGCTCCGCCATCAAAGGTCGACCTCAAGCGGCCCGAGCCGAAAAAGCCGCCGGAGAGTTTCGACAACTTGCTGAAGAACCTGACCAAGCAGAAGCTTCCGGACACGCCGCTGCAGCCGGTGCGGGAGGCGGCCAAGGAACCGGCAAAGCCGGCGAGCGGGGCGCAGGCGCCGGTGTCGGCGAACCTGACCGCGTCGGAGCTGTCAGCGCTGAGCCAGCAGCTCGCGCGCTGCTGGAGCCTTCCCGCCGGCGTGAAGGATGCCCAGAACCTGATTGTCGACCTTGACGTCACGATCAACCCGGATAGGACAGTGGCGGCGGCGAAGGTCGTCGACCAGGGTCGCATGGCCAGCGATCCGGCATTCGCCGTGGCTGCGCGGGCCGCGCAGCGCGCCCTGAGAATGCCGCAATGCACGCCGCTGATGCTGCCGCCCGAAAAGTACCAGGAATGGCAATCGATGACGATCCATTTCGACCCCAAGGAGATGCTGGGACAATGATGCGATCTTTCCGGTTCTGCCGAATTGACTGGGTGTTCGCGTTCGCAATCGCCTTGCTCGGAGCGGTTCAGGCGCAGGCGAGGGTGACGGTGAACGTCACGACTGCGACGATCAATCCCCTGCCGATCGCCATCACTGCGCTCCAGCCGCAGCAAGGTGTCGATCCGCAGATCGGGACGCAGATCGCCGAGGTCGTCTCCAACGACCTGCGCAATTCGGGGGCGTTCCGGCCGCTGGACCCGGCATCGTTCATCCAGGCGGCGCAGGCCGCCGCCGACCAGCCGCGCTTCGCCGACTGGAAGGTGCTGAACGCCCAGGCGCTGGTCACCGGCACGATTGCGCCCGAACCGGACGGCCGCATCCGCGCCGATTTCCGGCTGTGGGATGTGTTTGAACAAAGCCAGCTGACAGGTGTTGAATACAAGTTTCCCGCGCAGGTGCAGAGCGTTCGCCAGATCGCCCATATGATTTCAGACGTGATTTACAAGCAGCTCACCGGCGAGGACGGGTATTTCAATACCCAGATCGTGTACGTCTCCGAGACCGGCCCCTACGAGCGCCGGATCAAGCGGCTCCGCATCATGGATCAGGACGGCGCCAACGACCGGCCGCTGGCCGACATGCCGAGCCAGCTGGTGCTGACCCCGCGCTTCTCCCCCAACGCGCCGGAGATCACCTTCATGGCGCTCGTCGGCAACCGGCTGCGCGTCTATATCCGCAACATCGAAAGCAACAAGCAGGAACCGCTGGGAGACTTTCCGGGCATGAGCTTCGCGCCGCGCTTCGGTCCCGACGGCAACCGCGTGATCTACAGCCTGGCCCAGGGCGCCGACACCAACATCTTCGTGATGGACACGCGCACCCGCGCGGTCAGCCAGCTGACGAGCACGCCCGGAATTTCGACCGCGCCTTGCTATTCGCCCGACGGGAGCAAGATCGTGTTCGAATCCGACCGAGGCGGACAACCGCAGATTTATGTGATGGACGCCAGCGGTGGCGGGGCGCATCGTATCTCTTTCGGGCAGGGCAGCTATGACGGTCCGGTCTGGTCGCCGCGCGGCGACTACATCGCTTTCACCAAGCGCGAGGGCGGCCAGTTCTTCATCGGCATCATGCGGCCCGACGGCTCGGGGGAGCGCGAGATCGCCTCGGGCTATCATGTCGAAGGGCCGACCTGGGCGCCCAACGGCAGCGTGCTCATGTATTTCAAGCAGCAATGGACGGGCCAAGTCAGCCGCAGCCGGCTCTTCTCGATCCGCATCACCGGCCAGAACGAGCACGAGATACCGACGCCAACCGACGCGTCCGATCCTGCCTGGTCGCCGTTGCTGACGCAATGACGGGGGGATAGGAGTTGAACCAATGGCCGCGCGCCCTATTCTTGCCGCGATTTCCAGCGAATTACAGCCGAGTCGCGTTCGAATTCTCGGCAAATCGTCCAACCCGCCTCGCACCCCATATGCAAAGGAGTGTTCGCTAAATGAATTCCAATATGAAATTGATCGGTGTCTTCGCCGCCATCCTGCTTTTAACCGGCTGCCATGAGTCCGAGACGACCGGCGCCGAAGGCACGGACACTTCGGGCGGCGCCATCGGTGGCGGCACCGGCGGCAGCGCGGCGATCCCGGGGTCTGAGCAGGATCTGGCCCAGAACGTCGGAGACCGCGTCTTCTTCGACACGGACAGGAGCGATCTGTCGCAGGAGGCGCGCCAGACTCTGGATCGTCAGGCCGCGTGGCTCAAGCGCTATCCGGCCGTGCGCGTAACACTCGAAGGTCATTGCGACGAGCGGGGCACACGCGAATACAATATGGCGCTGGGCGCCCGCCGGGCCAACGCGGCGCGCGCCTACCTGGTCGCGCTGGGCGTTGAATCCGGCCGCATCCAGACCGTGAGCTACGGCGCCGAGCGGCCGGCCGTGCTGGGCACCGGCGAATCCGTCTGGGCGCAGAATCGCCGTGCCGTCACGGTGGTCGCGCAAGCGGCCTCATGATCCGGGCGGCCCAGCCCTTGCGCCGCGCCGCTGCCCTCGTCCTGCTCGCGCCCTTGGCCCTGTCGGGACCGGCGCGCGCCCAGGAGACGGCGGCCGCACAGAACGAGCTCAGGCTCCAGCAGCTTGAGGATCAGGTCCGCAACCTGACGGGGCAGGTCGAGACCCAAAGCCATCAGATAGAGGTGCTGACCCAGCAGCTCGAGAAGATGCGCGCCGAAAACGATGTGCGCTTCAACGACCTGGAAGGAAAAGGTGGCGGGTCCGGGGAAGGCCAGGATGTCGGGGGTCTGCCGGCGCAGACGCCCCAGGAAACGCGGGCGCCTCAGGGCGCGTTGCCGCCACGCGCAGCGGGCGGCCCGACGCAATTGCTGCCGAGCGGGATTGCGCCGCAGCAGCAGGGCCCTGGCGCACCGCCGCGCGTGCTTGGGCAGATTCCAGCCGGAGCGGTTCCGGTCTCTCCCGACCAGCAAGCGGCCGCGGCCGCGGCTGCCCGGGCGGCCGATCCGCAGGCGCAATATCAGACTGCTTACGCGCTGATCAACGCTGGACACTATGCCGACGCCGAACGTGCCTTCCGCAGCTTCGTGGCGCAGCACCCCAAGGATCCGCTGTCCAGCAGCGCGTCCTATTGGATCGGCCACAGCTATTACGCCCGCGGCGATTTCCAGAACGCGGCCGTGGCCTTTGCCGACGGCTATAAGAAATATCCCAAGGGCGTCAAGGCGCCGGACACGCTGCTCGACCTTGGGCGGTCGCTGGCCAAGCTGGGCAATGCCCAGGACGCCTGTGCGACCTTCGCGCAGTTCGACCGGCAGTTCGGCGCCGGCGCGACCGCGTCGATCAAGAAACAGGAACAACAGGAGAAGAATCGGCTGAAGTGCGGCTGATGGAAGCCGAGACAGCGGTTGATGAAGCCGCCTTCGCCGCGGCGATGACCGCCTTTGCGCCGTTCGAGCCTGAGCCGGTCGTCGCTGTTGCCGTCTCGGGCGGTCCGGACAGCATGGCGCTGGTTCTTCTCGCCGACGCATGGGCCCGGGCGCGGGGCGGGTCGGTCGTGGCGTTCACCGTCGATCATGGGCTGCGACCGGAGTCCGGCGCAGAGGCCCGTCAGGTCGGCGCCTGGCTTGCTGCCCGCGCGATCGATCATGCCGTTCTCGAGTGGACAGGCGACAAGCCGCATTCCGCCATCCAGGCGACGGCGCGGGCTTCCCGCTATCGATTGCTGGTGGAGGCTTGCGCGGCGCGCGGCATCCTTCATCTCGCTTTCGCCCACCATGCCGACGATCAAGCTGAAACCGTGCTGTTCCGGCAGGAGCGCGGCAGCGGCGCGGATGGGCTGGCCGGCATGCCGGCCCTACGCTCGCTAGGCCGGGTTCGGCTGCTTCGCCCGCTGCTGGCCTGGCGTAAACAAGCCTTGGTGGCGACCTGCCGTACGTTCGGGCAGTGCTTCGCCGACGACCCCTCCAATTGCGCTGACCGCTTCGCACGGACAGGCCTGCGGCGCCGTCTGGCCGCGGATCTTGCTCTCGGGCGGCATCTTCTCGACGAGCAAGTCTCGGCCGAGCCTGCCCGCCAGGATCGTGCGCGGCGGCTCGCCCGCGTGATGGGGCAGGTGGCGGAAATCCGCCCGGACGGCGCCATCCTGCTGGACGCGGCGCTCTTTCGCGGGCTGTCGGACAGTGATCGTTGCGCGGTGCTTGTCGCGGCCCTTCGGACGGCCGGCGGCAGCTCGTTTGCCGCGGCCGCCGATGCCGTTCAGCGTCTCGATGCAAGGCTGCGCGCCGAAAGCTTTCGCGGCGCCAGCCTTGGCGGGTGTGCCGTCCGCCCCTGGAGAGACAGAGTTCTGATCTGCCGCGAGGCCGGCAGGACCGCGCCGCCGGTGCCGCTGCCTGCCGGGGAATGGCGGCGCTGGGACGACCGTTTCGACGTCCACCTTGCATCTGGCGCGCCGGCTGGAACGACGTTGGGGGCGCTTGGACGGCTCGATTATGCCCGGCTGAAGAAGCTGGGCGCAACAATCTTGCCGTCTGCGCTCGGCGCGGCGCTGCCAGCGGTGCGTGTGGGCGACCGGGTCGTCGCCGTCCCGCCGCTTGGTTGGTCGGAGGCTGGCGCGCCGGCGGCCGCACTTGGATTCTCGCCGCTCTGGCCCTTGTCGGCGGAAACGATTACCGTTGTTAATCGCTGATCGGATATTATGTTTGTTATGAGAGTAGGGCCGGCAGCGATGCGTCGATCCTGATCCGTGGTCGTGGGGCGGCGTCGCCCTCTGATGACAAAGGCTGTCAACGTGAACTATGTCGGCAAGAATATAGTGCTTTTGGCGATCATCGCCATTTCGCTGTTCGTCCTGTTCAACCTCTTCCAGACGCAGGGGACGCGCGGCCAGAATCCAGAGATTTCCTATAGCGAACTGCTTGCCGATGCCGCGGCCGGAAACGTCAAGGACGTGACGATCAAAGGCGACCAGGTGTTCGGCAAGCTGTCGGACGGCAAGCAGTTCATGACGTATGTCCCGCCCCATGCGGATGTTTCCACCAAGCTGATCGACAAGAACGTCACGGTGAAAGTTGCGCCGGACGACTCGAACAGCCCGTCGATCTTCAGCGTTCTCTTGAACTGGTTCCCGATCCTGTTGCTGGCTGGCATTTATATTTTCTTCCTGCGCCAGATGCAGTC
>CAZVYC010000218.1:0-8655 GCA_964631425.1 uncultured Rhodospirillales bacterium | reverse complement strand
ATGCTGACCGCAGGCGGCTTTTCATCGAGGCCGGGCGGCTGGTGGTCGATTTGGCCCAACGCTATTACGAGCACGACGACAAGTCGGTCCTGCCGCGCAGCATCGCGAGCTTCGCCGCCTTCGAGAACGCGATGACGATGGACATCGCCATGGGCGGCTCGACCAACACCGTGCTGCACCTGCTGGCGGCGGCTTATGAGGCCGAGGTGCCGTTCACCATGGCCGACATCGACCGGCTCTCGCGCAACGTGCCGGTGCTGTGCAAGGTCGCCCCCTCGGTGCCCGACGTGCATCTGGAGGATGTGCATCGTGCCGGCGGCGTCATGGCGATCCTGGGCGAGCTCGACCGCGCCGGCCTGATCTATACCGAGCTGCCCACCGTTCATTCGCCGACGATGGCCGACGCCCTCGATCAATGGGACGTGATGCGCACCTCGAGCGAGACGGTACACAATTTCTATCGCGCTGCCCCAGGCGGGGTGCCGTCGATGGAGGCGTTCAGCCAATCCGCGCGGTACAAGGACATCGACGCCGATCGCATGCATGGCGTCGTCCGCGATGCCGCGCATGCCTTCAGCAGGGATGGCGGTCTTGCCGTACTGTACGGCAACCTGGCCGAGGACGGCTCGATCGTGAAGACAGCGGGGGTCGACGAGGGCATCCTCAAATTCACAGGCCCGGCGAAGGTCTATGAGAGTCAGGGCGAGTCGGTCGCCGCCATCCTGGGCGGACAGGTGCAGCCGGGCGACGTCGTCGTCATCCGCTATGAAGGGCCGCGCGGCGGGCCGGGGATGCAGGAGATGCTTTATCCGACCAGCTACCTGAAGGCGCGCGGGCTGGGCAAGGTGTGCGCGCTGGTGACCGACGGGCGGTTCTCGGGCGGTACATCGGGCCTGTCGATCGGCCATGCCTCGCCCGAGGCGGCGGAAGGCGGGACGATCGGGCTGGTCCAGGATGGCGACCGGATCGAGATCGACATCCCCAACCGTTCGCTCAAGCTGCTGGTCTCCGACGAGGAGCTGGCCAGCCGCCGCCAAGCCATGGAGGCGCGGGGCAAAGATGCATGGAAGCCCAAGGCGCGCAACCGTAAGGTGTCGACGGCGCTGAGGGCCTATGCCGCGCTGACCACCAGTGCGGCCAGGGGCGCGGTGCGGGTCGTCGATTAAGGGTTCACCGACCGTGAGGGCGCGGCTGGCCTGGGCGGCGCTGCTGACCCTGGCCGCTGCCCTGCCGGTGGCGGGAGAGACCCGCAGCAACGCCTGGAGCGAGGTCGGCGGCCCGACTGCCGGGCCTGCGCTCGCGATCGGCTCGACCGGTAATGGGTGCCTGTCGGGCGCGGCACCGCTGCCGGCTGACGGTGTCGGCTACGCTGTCATTCGGCTGAGCCGGCGGCGATATTTCGGGCATCCGGAGCTGATCGCATTCATCGAGGATCTCGGGCGACGCGCGCGGGCTGCGGGGCTGCCGCCATTTCTCGTTGGCGACATGGCGCAGCCGCGTGGGGGGCCCCTGCCCTTCGGCCATGCCAGCCATCAGACCGGCATCGACGTCGATATCTGGTTCAATCTCGATGCGAAGGTGCCGCGCGATCCGGAGGCGCGGGAAGAGCCGGACCTGCCCTCGATGCTGAAGCCCGGCGGTGAGGCGGTCGACCCGGCGCGTTTCGGGCCGCGCCAAGTCCGGCTTCTGCAGCTCGCGGCAGCCGATCCGCGGGTCGACCGGATCTTCGTCAATCCGACGATCAAGCTGGCGCTGTGCCGCGGCTTCGCCGGCGCAACAGAGACCGGCGACGGTTGGCTGCGGCGTCTAAGGCCGTGGTGGGGGCATGACGACCATTTCCATATCCGCCTGCGCTGCCCGGAAAACGCCCCCGCATGCGAGCCGCAGGTGCCGGTGCCGGATGGCACCGGCTGTGACCCTGCGCTGGAGGATTGGACGCACCATCAGACGCCGCCAAAGCCCGGCAAGCCCGCGCCGCCGCCGGAAATGCCGGCGGCCTGCCGCGCGGTGCTGGCGGCGCATTAGTGGCAAGCCGCGTCATGGCCCCGCGCTCAGCGGGGCCCCAACGGGGAGAGGGGCTTCCCTACCGGCCGAGATGCGTGCATGCAGTAAAACCGGCGAAAATCACTAAGCCGGCGTTCAAGGAAGACAAGGGGAAGAACGATGCCTGATCAGGCCGAAACGGCGAGTGGATACGAAGGCTCACTGCAATCGCTGCTCGACAAGGAGGCGATCCGCGATCTGGTGATGGCCTATTCGCGTGGCGTCGATCGGCAGGATTTCGCGCTGCTGCGCAGCCTCTATACCGAGGACGCGATCGAGGACGACCACGGCGGGGCCTATAGCGGCCCGGCCGAAGGCTACGTTGACTGGCTCGAGCGGGTCATGGTGCGGGTCGAGAACAGTTCGCACATGATCCATAACCACACCATCGCTCTGGAGGGCCCGGACCGGGCTCAGGGCGAGGTCTATCTGAGCGGTCATTCGCGGCTGAGGCTCGATGAAGGCGGGTTCGAGGACCTGACCCACGGCATGCGCTATCTTGATCATTACGCCAAGACGAACGGCCGGTGGCGGTTTGCCCGCCGGACGATCATCGTCGACTGGCTGACCGCCGGCCCGAGCCAGTGGGCACCGGACCGGCCGGACACGCGTGACGCGCGGTTCGGCAAGCCCGGGCCGGACGATCCGTCGTACAAGGTGCTGGAGCACCCGTATTTCGCAAGACGAGGCTGACGCATGGGGCGAACGCGCGTGGCCAAGCTGGTCATCCTCCTGGCGCTGGCCGCGCTGACCGGCACGGCCCAGGCGGCGACCGCTCCAGCCTGGTCCGTTCCCAATGTCGATGCATTGCCGAACGATGGGTACAGCCAGCTGATCCGCGACGGGCGGGCCTTGACGGTCGAAACCTATTCCCGCATCGGCCCCGAGGTAGCCGACCCGGCCAAGCGCTATGCCGGCAACAACCTGTCCTGCCAGAACTGCCACCTGGAGGCCGGGACCAAGCAGTTCGGCCTGCCCTATGTCGGCGTCTATCCCGACTTCCCGCAATACCGGGCGCGCGAGGGCCATGTCGGCACGCTCGAGGAGCGGATCAACGGTTGCATGACGCGCAGCATGAACGGCCGCCCCCTGCCTGACGATTCACCGGAGATGCGGGCGATCGTCGCCTATATCCAATTCCTGTCGACCGGCCCCAAGCAGGAAGGGCGCGGGTCAAGCAAGCTGCCCGAACTCAAACGCGCCGCCGACCCGGTACGCGGCCGAGTCATCTATGCCCAGGCTTGCGCGGCCTGCCATGGACCGGATGGCCAGGGTAAGAAACGTGACCAGAAAGCGGCGGGCTATGAACTCCCGCCGCTGTGGGGCCATGACAGCTTCAATGACGGCGCCGGCATGAACCGGCTGATCTCGGCCGCGAGCTTCATCCACGCCAACATGCCCAACGGCGTCACCTGGCAGGCGCCGGCGCTGTCGGAAGATAATGCGTGGGACGTGGCCGCGTTCGTCATCAGCCAGCGACGGCCGCACAAGGCCGCCTTGGACCAAGATTATCCGAAGCGGCTGGAAAAGCCGGTCGACGCGGCCTATCCGCCTTTCGCCGACGGGTTCTCCGCCGACCAGCACAGGTTCGGGCCGTTCGAGCCGATCCGCGCGCAGATGAAAAGCCCGAACTAATCGATTTTGTCGATTGTAATCACGAAAATCGACAATTGGACCGATCATGAACTCGGACCCACCTTGTGTTGCGTACAAACCAGGGTGCAACCATCATGTCCCCATCTCGCGCTTTTCCCGGTTCTCTGCCTGTGCCATCGGTGGCCGAGCCCCAGGCGGCAGTACAAATGGCCCGGCCGAGAATTCGCGCGCTGGCGCCGGGCCTGGTCCTGACGGCGGGAATCGCCGCTGCGGCCTTCGCGCTTCGCCAGTTGCCGGTGCTTGGAGATTTCAGCCCGATGATTCTGGCAATCATCGGCGGGGCGGTGGCGCAGAACGCCATCGGCACACCGAGCACGGCCAAGGCAGGCGTGAAGTTCGCGCTGAGGCCAATCCTGAGGCTCGGGATCATCCTTTTGGGCCTGCAGCTGACCGCGGCGCAGATCGTCGCGGTGGGCGGAGCCGGAATCGGGATCATCGCGGCCACGCTGGCCGCGACTTTCCTGTTCACGAAATGGCTGGGCCGTGTGCTCGGCGTCGAGCGCAAGCTGGCGGAGCTGATCGCCGCCGGGACCTCGATCTGTGGCGCCTCGGCAATCATCGCCACCAACAGCGTGACCGACGCCGGCGACGAAGACGTGGCCTATGGCGTTGCCTGCGTGACCGTCTTCGGAACGTTGTCGATGTTCCTGTACCCGCTGCTGCCGGAAATCCTGGGCCTGAACCCACACCTCTATGGCCTGTGGGCCGGGGCATCGATTCATGAGATCGCGCAGGTGGTGGCGGCCGCGTTCCAGGACGGCGAAAGCGCGGGCAATTTCGGAACGGTGGCCAAGCTCTCGCGCGTCATGATGCTGGCGCCGCTGGTGATCGGCCTCGGCTTGGTGGCGCGCCGCCGGGCGGCGTCAACGGCGGAATCACCCGGTCGGCCGATCGGCAAGGCGCCCGTGCCCTGGTTCGTGCTGGGGTTCCTCGCCTTGACCGGCCTCAACAGCGTGGTCGTCGTGCCGCATCCGGTAACCCGTGAGATCGCGCTGGCGACAACCTTCCTGCTCTCGATGTCGCTGGCGGCGATGGGTCTGGAGATGGACGTGCGGGCGCTCAAGGCCAAAGGCGTCCGGCCATTGCTGCTCGGTGCCGCGTCGTGGCTGTTCATCGCGCTGTTCAGCCTTGCGTTGGTCAAGCTGGCGGGGTGAGATCGGCGGGCAATGACCCTCGAGCAGCTTCGGATATTCATAGCCGTCGCCCAACGACAGCACGTTACCCGCGCGGCCGAGGTGCTCAACCTCACGCAATCGGCGGTGAGCGCCGCGGTGCAAGCGCTGGAGGCGCGCCACGACACGCGGCTGTTCGATCGCGTCGGCAGGCGAATCGCCCTGACCGACGCGGGACGCATCTTCCTGGATGAGGCAAAGGCGGTGCTGGCGCGGGCCGCGGCGGCGGAAACCGCGCTAGCCGAGCTGGGCGGTATGGCACGTGGGACCTTGTCGCTTCACGCCAGCCAGACCATCGCCGGCTATTGGCTGCCGCGGTATCTGGCGAACTTCCACGAGGCCTATCCAAAGGTCGACATCAAGCTCGCCATCGGCAATACGGCCCACGTCGCCAAATCGGTCGTCGAGGGCGAGGCGGAAATCGGCTTCGTCGAAGGTCATATCGACGAAGACGCGCTGTCGAGCCGGGTCGTCGCCAGGGACCGGATGGTGGTGGTGGTCGGCCCGTCGCATCCCTGGGCCGCGGCCGGGCATGTCGCGCTCGATCAGCTTCTCGCGGCCGGCTGGGTGCTGCGTGAGCCCGGATCGGGCACGCGATCGGAGTTCACGGCGGCGTTGGCCGGCTTTGGCCTCGATCTCCGCCAGCTGAAGGTGGAGATGGAACTGCCGTCGAACGAGGCGGTGCGCACCGCGGTAATGGCAGGCGCCGGCGCGACGGCGATCTCAGAGCTGGTGGTCACGGCCGGCATTCGCGCCGGACTTCTGGTCAGGATTGACCTGGCATTGCCGCCGAGACCATTCCACGTGCTGCACCATCGCTCGCGCTGCCGCAGCAAGGCCGGCGAAGCGCTGCTGGCGATGATCGCCGCGGATCAGGAGGCCGAGCGCTGAAAGATGGCGCCGTAATGGTATGGCGGACAATCGACGACTGATTGGAGCGCGAAACCCCCCGGCACGACCACGGCTGCGGCGTCGTCCGGGCTCATGCGCAACTCCGAGCGCGGCCCACGGGGAACGCCCAGGACCTTCGTCTCGTCTCGCGGCCGACGATGCCAGTTGACGATGATGAAGCGCCCGAGCGGTTTCAGGCAGGCATGCACGGTGCGCGCGAGACCAAGCTGATCCGGCACGCCATGGAAAGTGTTGGCGAGAAAGACAAGATCGACGGCGCTCGGCAGTACCGCCTTCAGGAGGCGCGCGTCGGCAGCAATGAAAGTGCAGTTGCCATATCCCGCTTTCGCGACCCGCCGCTCGGCCGCCGCGAGCAGCACCGGGTCGAGATCGAGGGCAACCACGCTCCGCGCCTGCGCCGCCAGCGCCCCGGTGAACAGCCCGTCGCCGCAGCAAAGATCGATAATATCAAGGCCGGGCTCTATGTCGAGACTCGCAATCGCCCGCTCCGGCTGCGGCCAGAGAGCGTTCCACCAGTCGGCGTCGGGCATCGCCGTCGCCGGAAAAACCTCTCCCGCCGGCGATGCCGCCGTCAATGGGTCGGATGGCTCGGGACGAAGACCGGCTTCAGTAGCCAACTGCGAGTGATCTCCCAATAGCCGCGAAAGACGAAATTTCCGTTGTGGCTGAGGACGCGGTCTCGATTGGCCCTGTAATAGGCCGGAATTTCGTACCACGGCATGGTCGGCTTCAGATGATGGACCGCGTGCAAGTTATTGTTGAGGAACAGGAGCCCGAACACCGGATTCGATTCCACCGTGGCGACGCGTCCCCCGGCTTTCGGTGCGGCGCGATGTTCGATGAAGGCACGCAAGAGGCCAAGACTCATCCCCGGATAGGCGATGACCAGCACGTAGTGCCACCACGGCATGCCGCAGACACCGGAGATGTACCAGAATAGCACGCCGACCGCGACGACATGGACCGCCCAATGCTTCAGGTGCGAACGATCGCCCGCGCACGCACGACCGACCTCGCGCTGAGTCAGCTTTGCCAGACGCAGCAGAGGGCCGATGGTGAGCCGACCAAGCAAGGTCTGATTGAAGAGGAGGATGGCGCGCCATGGCTTGCTGGCGCTCGCCCACTCCGCCTTCTTCACGTAATAGGACTCGGTGTCCATCCCCGGCACGGTCAGATAGGTGTTGCGGTGATGGATCGAGTGGCTCTTGCGGTAGAGCGGAAAGGGAAACCACAATCCCAACGGGGGGAAGACCACGGCGAACCGCAGCCAGCCGGGCACACCGCGAAAACTGTGGATCGCCTCATGCTGCAGCGAGAACTGCCAGGCGATCAGATAGGCGCCGACCGGCATCTGCACCCACCAGGGGATCATCCGGTGGTACCAGATGAGCAGCGCCCAGAGCGTATAGATCGCGATCGCCACCAGCCAGGTGGGACCGTCCCATGCCCAGAATCTCCGCGCCAATGCGCTCATCGCCAGCAGTCCCTGTCCAAAATCCCCAAGCGCTTGCATTGTAGCATATCTTAGACAGGTATATACAGGTTTGACGGCTGCAAGGCGAGAGTGGCACATTTTATCGCATGCTCAGCCGATTTCTGTACCGGCAGGCAGTGCCCATGAAGGGGAAACGATGTCCAAACGGTCCGCCAGCCTGGCGAACCCGATACCGGCCGAGAGCGTCGAGTCGATCCCGCGGCCGCTTTATCAACGGGTGAAGGATTACATCGTCGACCATATCGAGAGCGGCGAGCTGGCGCCCGGTCATCGCCTGCCGTCCGAGCACGAGCTGGTGCGGATTCTGGGTGTCAGCCGGATGACGGCGAACCGCGCGCTGCGCGAACTGATGACCGAAGGCACGCTGACCCGGCTGCCGGGCGTCGGAACCTTCGTGGCGCCGCAGCGCACCGAGGCCGAGTTCCTGCAGATCCGCAACATCGCCGACGAGATCGCCGAGCGTGGCCACCGGCACCGCGCCGAGGTGCATGCCGCCGAGGAAATCCGGGCGACCCCCGCGGTCGCCGGCCGGTTCGGCATTGCGGAGGGAAGCCGCGTCTTCCGCTCGCTGATCGTGCATTACGAGGACGACCGGCCGATCCAGCTGGAGGAGCGCTTCGTCAACCCGGAGCATGCGCCGGATTATCTGTCGGTCGATTTCCGCAGGACCACGCCCAACCAGTACCTGGTACAGATCGCGCCGATCACCGAGGCGGAGCACGTTATCGAAGCGGTGCTGCCGGACCCTCAAGTCCAGGCGCTGCTGCGCGTGCCCGCGGGCGAGCCTTGCCTCAGGCTCTATCGCCGTACCTGGTCGTTCGGGCGGATCGTGACCTATGCCTGGCTGACTCACCCGGGCAGCCTTTACCGGATGGTTGCGCGCTTCAATCCCGGGCGAAGCGGCGGCCGCTGATCGGAGGGTTCGATGACGGTTCCTGTGTACAAGACCGCGCTCATCGTTGGTGTCGGGGACGGCATCAGCGCGTCGCTCGCCCGTCTTTTTGCGGGCGAGAAGATGCGGATCGCCCTCGCCGCGCGAAACGCGGACAAGCTCAAGGTACTGTCGGCTGAAACCGGGGCTGAGGCCTTTGCCTGCGATGCCAGTGATGCCGGGCAGGTGGCGACACTGTTCAGCGACATGGAGGCCAAGGTCGGCGCGCCGGACGTGGTAGTCTACAATGCCAGCGGCCGCTCACGCGGACCGTTCATCGACCTCAAGCCCGACGAAGTTGCGCGCAACCTGACCATCAGCGCATTCGGCGGGTTCCTGGTGGGCCAGCAGGCGGCGCGGCGCATGCTGCCGAATGGCCACGGCGCGATCCTGTTCACCGGCGCGTCGGCAAGCGTGAAAGGCTATCCGCAGTCCGCGCCCTTCGC
>CAZVYC010000217.1:0-8669 GCA_964631425.1 uncultured Rhodospirillales bacterium | reverse complement strand
ATGTTCTCGATCATGACGATCGCATCGTCGACGACGAAGCCGACCGCGATCGTGATGCCCATGAGCGAGAGGTTGTCCAGGCTGTAGCCCAGCATATACATGATGCCGAAGGTGGCCACGATCGACAGCGGAACGGTGACGGCGGGAATGACCGTCGCCCACACATTGCGCAGGAACAGGAAGATCACCATCACCACCAGGCCGATGGTCAGCACCAGCGTGAACTGCACATCGTTCAGTGAGGCGCTCACCGTCTGTGAACGATCCGAAACCAGCTCGATCTTCACCGAAGGCGGTATCGACGCCCTGAGCAGCGGCATCATCGCCTTGATCTGCTTGATGACGGCGACGGTGTTGGCGCCCGGCTGCCGCTGGATCAGCAGAACCTCGGCCTGACGGCCGGCATACCAGGCGCCTGTCCGCGGCAGCTGCGACGAGTCGATGGTCTGCCCGATATCCTTCAGCCGCACCGGGGCGCCGTTGCGATAGGCGACGATGACGTTCTGGTACGCCTGTGCGGTCAGAAGCTGGTCGTTGGTATCGATCTCATAGGTCTGCCGGTCGCCTTCCAGATTGCCTTTGGGTGCATCCAGCGTGGCGTTTGTCAGCGCGGTACGCACGTCCTCAAGCCCGATGCCTCGCGAAGCCAGCGCGACCGGATTGACCCGGATATGCGCTGCGTATTGCTGCTGTCCCGCGATACCAACCTGCGAGACGCCGCTGACGGTCGAAAGCTTCTGCGCCAGGATCGTGTACGCATAGTCGTCCACCTTGTAGATCGGCATGCTGTCCGAATAGACGGCATAGACCAGGATAGCGCGGTCTGCCGGGTTGACCTTCTTGTACGTGGGCGGGTTGGGCAGGTCCTTGGGCAACAGGCCCCCAGCGGCGTTGATCGCCGTCTGCACGTCCTGCGCCGCGCCGTCGATGCTCCGGTTGAGGTCGAACTGCAGCGTGATGCTGGTCGATCCCAGCCCGCTGGTCGACGTCATCTGCGACAGCCCCGGAATCGCCGCGAATTGCTGCTCCAAGGGCGTGGCTACCGACGAGGCCATGGTGTCTGGATTGGCGCCGGGCAGTTGTGCGCTTACCTGGATGGTCGGGAAATCCACGGTCGGTAGCGCCGAAACCGGCAACAGCGGATACGCGGCGATCCCGAAGACGAGGATGCCCATCATCAGGAGCGACGTCGCAATCGGCTTGCGGATGAAGACTTCCGAGATATTCATCAGGGAATCCTTGTTAGGGGGAAGGCGGTCAGCTCGCGTGCGGCGCAGCGCCCGTCTTGATCTTGACACCGTTGGTCAGGCGGTACTGCCCATCCACGACGACGTTCTGGTCGGGCTCGAGCCCTTTCTGGATCACGGCGATGCCGTCCTGCGTGGCCGCGACCTCGACATCCTGCCGCTCGACCGTCTGGTCAGGCTTGATGACATAGGCATAGGCGCCATCGGGCCCCTGCATCACCGTTTGTGCCGGCACCGTCACGGCGCCCTTGCGCACCGACAGGATCAGCCGGGCTGAGATGAACTCGCCCGGCCACAGCCGCTCGTCCGCGTTCGCGAACGTGGCCTTCAGCTGGATCGTGCCGGTGGTCGTGTCGACCTGGTTGTTGACCAGGGTCAGCTTGCCCTCCGCCAATAGGGTCTTGTCGTCGCTGGCATAGGCCTGGACCGTGAGCGGCCCGTTCCTCTGGTTCTGGAGAATCTGGTCCAGCGACTCCTGGGGAACGGTGAAGGTGACGAAGATCGGCTTCATCTGCGTGACCGTGACCAGGTTCGTCCCCTGGCTGGCCTGCACGAAATTGCCGATATCGACCAGCCGTGCGCCCGTGCGCCCGTCGATCGGCGAGCGGATATTGGCATAGTCGAGATTGAGCCGGCTGCTGTCGATCATCGCCTGGTCGGCCTTGACCGTGCCTTGCAGCTGGCCAACGGTCGCCTGCTGGTCTTCATAGCTCTGCCGGGTCTGGAAGCCCGGGGAAAGCAGCTTGCCAAAGCGCTCCAGGTCGCGCTGGGCGCCCTGAAGCTGTGCCGTATCCTTCTGCAAGTTGGCCTCCGCCTGGTCGAACGTCGCCTGAAAGGGCCGGGGATCGATCTGGAACAGTGGGTCGCCGACCTTGACCTCGGCGCCTTCGTTGAACTCGACCCGGGTGATCTGGCCGTCGACCCGGCTCTTGATCATCACGGTATTGAATGCCTGCACCGTGCCGATGCCCCGGACATAGACCGGAACGTCCTTGATTTCGGTCTTGCCGGCCGTGACGGGGATTTCCGGCTGGGCGACGATCGCGGCCTTGTCGTGATGGAGGATCAGCCACGAGCCGATACCGGCGGCCACCAGCACCGCAAGTCCGATAAGTCGAGATCGCTTCACGCCCTCATCCTTCGAAAACACTTCGAGTCTCCCCGTCTTCCCCCTTTCAGCTTTTTGTTGATCCGACCCGGGAGGTCGCCTGTCTACTACGCGCAAGCCGGTCCGCTCCTACGCGGAGCCAGGAATGCCGCGAGCGCAGCGCTTCAGACATGAAAAAGCCGCCCAGCGGGCGGCTCATTCCGATACGAACGACAGATTCTATTTGATTTTGCTTTCCTTGAAGACGACATGCTGGCGCGCGACGGGGTCGTACTTCTTGAGCTCGAGCTTGTTGGTCGCCTTACGCGGGTTCTTCTTCTTGACGTAGAAATAGCCCGTGTCGGCGGTGCTGACCATTTTGATCAAGACGGTGGACGGCTTAGCCATGATCTCGGAATCCTGTTGGCGGCCGCTCCTGGCGGCCCGCGAAGGCGGCAGAACATACGCATTTCGGTTTTGATGTCAATGTGGGCCGCCTGGAGTTGCGCGGTCAGGCGCAACAGGGAGTGGATCGCCATGAGGCCCTTTACTCGTGCGAGCTCCCGGTTCGCGCAAATGTGCCTGCACGTCGGCGAGCGGAACCACCAGTCCGGCCTGTATCCCCAGCTCTGCCGCAACATACAGCCCGCCCACGCTCCAGCGCTTCCCGTCACTGACCAGCACAGGCGCACCGCTGACACCCCGCGTCGCCGCGCAATTATCCACCAGCAGGGGACGTGCGCTGCGGTCGGCCGCCTGCCCGACGATCCGGCAATTCGGGTCGATCATCAGCACCAGCGGGTGGTCAAGGCCATAGCCGCCGGTCATGATGGTCGCTCCCACGGAGGGCGGCTGCTCACGCAGCTCGAGCACGCGATCGGGCGTGCCGAGCCGCGAGTCGAGCGTCAGCAGCGCCCAATCGCTGCCCCGCGTCTCTTGCGGGCGCGCCGGGTCATATCCCGGGCCGGTCACCAGCCGGATGCCGACCGCGTGGCCGATATAGTTGTCGCCTGCGTAGCCGATCAGGAAATGGAGCGATTCGGGCAGGAAATTATGCTGCGTCCGCGGGTTGAATACGCAGTGCGCTGCGGTAAGCACCAGCGCCGGGCCGATCAGCGTTCCGGTGCAGGAGGTATGAAGACCGCCGCTGGTGGCCTGCAACTTTCCCATGGCCCGCCATGGGGCAACGTTCGGGTTCGCCCTGACCCGCGGATCGTGCGCGCCGATGCCGGGCAGCAATGGCAGTGCCAATTCGCCCGCGGCTTTGGCCGAAGCGGCGATCGACATGAGCGCCAGCGCAAGCGCGAACAGGCGCGGGGGTGTTTTGCCGGAAGCTCGAGCTTTCATGGGGTCGATATCCATGAACCCGGTGATGACACGACTGCAGAGGACCGCCAAGATCAGGAAGCGATCGCCGACGTGCTTATCTGGAGGGTGTGCCGACCGGTCCGGGATCAGCCTCATGAGCGCTGCCGACAGGACAATGGCATCAAGGATGATCAATCGTCGAACGTCCCCGGGGCGTAGCGCCTCACCCGGAATTCCGTGACCTCAACTTCAAGACCGGTTCGTGCGAAACGGGCCGCGATCCGGGTGCCCAGCGGAGTTGCCGGCGCATCCTCATCTTTCACCGCGTTGCGCAGAATTTCCCGCGCTTCCTCCTCCATGCTGCGGCGATGGCGGAGCGCGCGACGGCGCAATTGGCCTATGACGGTTTCGTCGAGGTTGCGGACGATGATCTGCGCCATAAATGCCGTCTTGCTGTCGTGCTAGTGTAGTGGTTCTATCGGATGGTTACAGCCATCAATCCCGTCTTGCCCGGACTTGATCCGGGCATCCACGTCAGGTGGCGCTAACTGAACCGCGTGGATGCCCGGGTCAAGCCCGGCCAAGACGAGAAAGCGGGCGACAAGCGTTAGAGTCGGAACAGTAGTAGAGCGCTTCATGATTCCGACCAGCACGCGTCAGCCGCGCCGCCCGCGCCTTCGCGGACTCGCGCGCTCCGGCCGTGCGGGTCCCTCCCGCCCCAGATCCTCGATGATTCGGAAAAGCGTGCTACCGCTCATCGCGTCGGCCTCCACGAGCTTCGCCTTCACCCGGTCGGCCAGCCGATAGACCCGGTTCGAGCGGCGGCCGATGAGCCGGTGCTTGGCCTCCTCATGGATGTAGTAATCCTCCGGCAGGGTGGAGATCGGCACCAGCCCGTCCGCGCCGGTCTCGTCCAGCCGCACGAACAGCCCGAACTTGGCCACGCCGCTGATCCGTCCGCTGAAGGTCGCGCCCACCCGTTCCGACAGGAACGCCGCCGTGTAACGATCGACCGCCTCGCGCTCCGCCTCCGCCGCGCGCCGCTCGGTCATCGAGATATGGGCGCCGATCTCGGGCAGCCGCCCTACCGTGGAATCATCGAGCCCATCATCGCCCAGCTTCCAGGTGCGGATCAGCGCCCGATGCACGATCAGGTCGGCATAGCGCCGGATCGGCGAGGTGAAATGGGCATAGCGCCTCAGCGCTAAGCCGAAATGGCCGATATTCTGGTGGCTGTAGACCGCCTGTGCCTGCGCTCTGAGCACGATGTCGGAAATCAGCTGTGCCTCAGGCAGTTCCTTCGCCTGGCTGAGCAGCCGTGTCAGCTGCGCCGGCGTGATCACCTGCCCCTTGGCCAGCGTCAGGCCCTGGCCCAGCCCCTGGATGAAATCGCGCACCGCATCCAGCTTCACCGGGTCGGGCCGGTCATGCACCCGATACAGTCCCGGCTGCCCACGCTCCTCCAGATCCTCCGCCGCGGCGACATTGGCCGCGATCATGAACTCCTCGATCAGCCGGTGGCTGTCCAACCGCTCGCGCGCCTGGATCGCCGCAACCTTGCCGTCCTCGCCGATCAGCACCTTGCGCTCGGGCAGGTCCAGCTCCAGCGTGCCCCGTTCCGTCCGGGCCTTCAGCAGCGCCGCGAACGCGCCATAGAGCGGGCGGATGATCGGCGCGACCAGCGGCCCGGTCAGGTCGTCGGGCGCGCCGTCGACCGCCGCCTGCACCTGCTCATAGGTCAGCCGCGCCGCCGATCGCATCAGGCCGCGCACCAGCCGATGCCGGATCAGCCGCCCTCGCTGGTCGATCCACAGATGATAGGCAAGGCAGGCCCTCGGCTCGTTCGGTTTGAGCGAACACAGACCATTTGACAGGTTCTCCGGCAGCATCGGCACGACCCGGTCCGGGAAATAGACCGAGTTGCCCCGCCGATGGGCCTCGCGGTCCAGCGCCGACCCGGCCCCCACATAATGTGCGACATCGGCGATCGACACGATCAGGTGCCAGCCGCCTTCATTGGCCGGATCGGGGTCGGGCTCGGCCCAGACCGCGTCGTCGAAATCCCGCGCATCCGGCCCGTCGATGGTGACGAGCGGAATGTCGCGCAAATCTTCCCGGCCCTTGAGGTCCGGCACCGAAGCCCCGTTCGCCTCGGCCAGCGCGGAGTCGGAGAATTCGGTCGGCAGTTCCCGCGCATGGATCGCGATCAGGCTGATCGCGCCCGGCGCCGAGCCGTCGCCCAGCCGCGCCACGACCCGCGCCTGGCGCAGGCCGAGCCGGGTCGCCGGCAGGATTTCCGCCACGACCAGCTCGCCCGGCTCGGCCCCGTTCTCATTGCGGGGCAGCACCGTGAAATCCGCCCGGTTGCGCTTGTCGGTCGACCGGATGCGGGCGCCCGTGCCGACCCGCTCGAACAGGCCGAGCACCCGCGCGGTTGCGGTCTCCAGCTTTCGGATCGGCCGCGCCTCATAGAAATCGGGCGACAGATGCTTCAGCTGGGCCAGGGCCCGGCTGCCGATTGCCAGATCCTCCAGCCCGCGTTTTCCAGGCCTCAGCAGGATGCGCGGCGGCGGTCCGGCCTCGGGCCACTCGATCGGCCGGCACAGCAGGTCGCCGTCCGCGTCCAGCGCGAAAACCTCGATAACCGCGACCTCCGGCAGCCGCTTCGGCGGCGCGACGCGCCGGCCGCGGCCGCGATCGACCGAGCCCTCCTGGGATAGCTCGCTCAGCAGCTTCTTGAGATCGGCGCGGCGGTCGCCGGTGACGTGGAACGCGCGCGCGATCTCCCGCTTGCCGACCGGCACCGGGCTTTCACGAATAAAGGCGAGAACCTGCTCGCGCGTCGGGAAGGGCGGAGGAGTCTTGGGCTTCTTTGAGGTCAAGCCGACTTACGCCGCGCCGGCGCCTTGGTCGATTTCGCCTTCGTCGTCTTGGCGCGCGCGCCGCCTTTCGCCTTGCCCGCGCCGGCCGGCGCGGTCGCTGCCTTGGCGCTTAACAGCTCGATCGCCTGTTCCAATGTGATCTCCTCCGGCGAGAGCTTGCGGGGCAACGACGCCATCACCGACCCGTGCTTCACATAGGGACCGAAACGCCCTTTGTTGAGGGTCACCGGCTTCTTGTCCTGAGGGTGCTCGCCCAGCGTGCGCAATGGCCCGCGCGCGGCGCCCTGGCCATTTTCATCGGCCAGCAGGTCGACAGCGCGGTTGAGGCCGATCGTCAGCACGTCCTCGTCCGGCGGCAGGTTCTTGTACCGCTCGCCCAGCTTCAGGTAGGGACCGAACCGGCCGATGCCGGCCGTGATCATCTCGCCTTTATCGGGATGCTTGCCGATGTCCCGCGGCAGCGACAGCAGCTTCAGCGCCACCGCAAGATCGACGTCGGCCGGCTGCATGCCTTTGGGCAGCGACACGCGCTTGGGCTTGTCCTTGTTCTTGCCCTTCGGCTTTTCCGCGTCGGCCGCCGGCCCCAGCTGCAGATAAGCGCCGTACGGCCCGCGCCTCAGCGTCACCGGCAGACCGGTCGCGGGATCGGTGCCCAGCAGCTGCGGTCCGGTCGCCTCGCCTTCCTGCGGCGCCTGCTCGCCGTTCGCGGTCACCAAAGGCCGCGTATATTGGCAGGCGGGATAGTTCGAGCACCCGATGAACGCCCCGAACTTGCCCAGCTTCAGTGACAGCCGGCCATTCCCGCACATCGGGCAGGCGCGCGGGTCGCGCCCTTCGCCCGGCTCCTGGAACAGATAGGGCGCCAGGTCCTGATCCAGGGCCGAGATCACGTCGGCGAACTTCAGGCTCTTGGCGCTGTCCACTGTCTCGACGAAGGCCCGCCAGAACTCCCTGAGCAGCGCTTTCCAGTCCAGCTTGCCATCCGAGATCTCGTCCAGCTTTTGCTCGAGGTCGGCGGTGAAATTATACTCGACATAGCGTCGGAAGAAATTGGTGAGGAACGCGGTGACCAGCCGGCCGCGATCCTCCGGCACGAAACGCTTCTGTTCCAGCCGCACATACTCCCGATCCTGCAGCACCTGCAGGATCGTGGCATAGGTGGACGGCCGGCCGATGCCCAGCTCCTCCAGCTTCTTCACCAGGCTGGCCTCGCTATAGCGCGGCGGCGGCTGCGTGAAATGCTGCTCCGGTTTGACCGAACGACGCTCGAGCGCATCGCGTTCCGCCATGGGCGGCAAGCGGCGCGTCTCCGACTCTTCGTCTCCGGCGGGTTCGTCGCGGTCTTCCTGATAGAGCTTGAGGAAGCCGTCGAAAACCTGGATTTGTCCAGTTGCACGCAGAGTTACGGTCTTATCCTCGGACGCGATGTCAACCGTCACCTGGTCGAACACCGCGCTCTCCATCTGCGAGGCGACGGTCCGCTTCCAGATCAGCTCGTAAAGCCGCTGCTGGTCGCGATCGAGGTGGCGCGCCACATCCTCCGGCCGGCGGAACAGGTCCGTCGGGCGGATCGCCTCATGCGCTTCCTGCGCGTTCTTGGCGGCGCTGCGGTAGACGCGCGCATTGGCCGGAAGGTACTTGTCGCCGAACGCCGAGCCGATCAGCGACCTGACCTGCCCGATAGCTTCCTGGCCCAGCTGCACGCCGTCGGTGCGCATATAGGTGATAAGGCCGACCGTCTCGCCGCCGATATCGATGCCCTCATAGAGCTGCTGCGCGGTGCGCATCGTCTTGGTCGCGCCGAAGCCGAGCTTGCGCGAGGCCTCCTGCTGCAAGGTCGAGGTGATGAAGGGCGGCGCCGGGTTGCGCCGGACCTGCTTGCGCTCGACCGAGGCGACGGCGAACCGCGCCGCCTCGATCCGCGCCACCGCCGCCTTGGCGTCCGCCTCGGTCCTGAGTGCGAATTTGCCGAGCGTCTTGCCGTCCAGTGCATACAGCCGGGCCGGGAACACCTGTCCGGCCCCGGTCGCCATCTGCGCGACGATGGTCCAGTATTCCTCCGGCTTGAACGCCTGGATTTCGTCCTCGCGCTCGCAGACGAGCCTGAGCGCCACCGACTGCACCCGCCCCGCCGAGCGCGAGCCC
>CAZVYC010000216.1:0-8691 GCA_964631425.1 uncultured Rhodospirillales bacterium | reverse complement strand
GGAGAGCGCGGCCCAGCGGAACGGCCCCTTGCCACGGCAGAAGAGCGGCCGGATATAGGCCGGCACGAAGCCCGGGAAGTCGAAGGCGTCGGCGACGCCCATCTCCTTCGCCATCTGGCGGATGTTGTTACCGTAGTCGACCGTCGGGATGCCCATGCGGTGGAAGTCCAGCATGGCGCGGACCTGGACGGCCATCGAGTCCTTGGCGGCCTTCTGGGTCGCGGCCGGGTCGCTCTCGCGCATCTTTTCGTGCTGGTCGAGCGTCCAGCCGGCGGGGAGATAGCCGTTCAGCGGATCGTGCGCGGAGGTCTGGTCGGTGACGATGTCGGGCGTCGCCTTCTTGTCGCCGGCCTTGGCCCGCGCGACCAGGATCGGGAAGATTTCAGCGGCGTTGCCGAGGAGCCCGACCGAAACCGGCTCCTTGGTCTCGGCGATGATGTCGAGCGCCTCGTCGAGGTCTGCGGTCCAGCGGTCGAGATAGCCGGTCTCGATCCGCTTCTCGATCCGGCTCGGCTGGCATTCGACCGCCAGCATCGAGGCACCCGCCAGGGTCGCGGCCAGCGGCTGCGCCCCGCCCATGCCTCCGAGGCCGCCGGTCAGGATCCACTTGCCCGAAAGGTCGCCGCCGAAATGCTGGCGGCCGGCCTCGACGAAGGTCTCGTAGGTGCCCTGCACGATGCCCTGGCTGCCGATATAGATCCACGAACCGGCCGTCATCTGGCCGTACATCATGAGGCCCTTGCGGTCGAGCTCATGGAAATGCTCCCAGTTCGCCCATTTGCCCACCAGGTTCGAGTTGGCGATCAGCACGCGCGGCGCGTCCTCGTGGGTCTCGAACACGCCGACCGGCTTGCCAGACTGGATCAGCAGGGTCTCGGTCGGGCCGAGGGTCTTCAGGGTCGCAACGATGGTGTCATAGCACTGCCAATCGCGCGCCGCCCGGCCGATGCCGCCATAGACGATGAGCCCTTCCGGCTTTTCCGCCACCTCGGGATCGAGGTTGTTCATCAGCATGCGCATCGCGGCCTCGGTCTGCCAGGAGCGGCAGCTGAGCTCGGGCCCATGGGGCGCCTGGATCTTGCGGCTGTTGTCGAGGCGGGATGCGGTGGTCATGCGGTCACCTCATGGGAATCCAGTGGGGCGGGCACGGAGGTGCGCCCCACTATGAATTGCTTCGCTTCAGTCGTTGGTCAGGCGTGCGATGCACGCCTTGTAGTCTCGCAGTACAGCCTCCTGCGCCTTGTGCCGGCCGTCCGCAACCACCCAGTCGCCGCCGACGATCACGTCGCGCACCGGCGTCGTGTTGCCGGAGAACACCCAGGAATCCACCGCCGACTCCGCGCGGCGGCCGATCAGGGCAGGGTGGTCGGGGTCGAGCACGACCAGATCGGCGCGGCAGCCGGGAGCAATCTCACCGATCTTGCGGCCGCAGGCCTGGGCGCCGCCGGCGAGCGCGCGGCGATAGAGCCCGAGCCCGGTATGGGCGCCCTCCGTGAACTCGGTGACGTTGCGCTGCTTGGTGACCAGCCGCTGCACATATTCGAGCCAGCGCAACTCGTCCGCCGGACTGGTGACCACGTTCGAATCGGTGCCGACGCCGAATGCGCCACCCTGCCTCAAGTAAGGCAGCAGCGGAAAGATGCCGTCGCCGAGATTGGCTTCAGTGGAGGGGCAGATGCCGGCCACGGCACCGCTTGCCGCCAGTCGCTCAATTTCGATGTCGGTCGCCTGGGTGCAGTGCACGAGGCACCAGCGGCGATCGACCCTGGCATGGTTGAGCAGCCATTCGATCGGGCGCAGGCCGCTCCAGGCAACGCAGTCCTCGACCTCCTTGTCCTGCTCGGCGAGGTGGATGTGGATCGGCGCATTCTGGTCCATCAGCGTGATCGCCTCGACGCACTCGGCGAGCGCGTCCGGTGGTGCGGCGCGCAGCGAGTGCGGCGCGATGCCGACGGTGATCTGCGAATCGTCGCGATAGCTGCGGCGGAGCGATTCGATGAGGGCGATGAAGTCGTCCGTGCCCTTGACGAACCGCTTCTGCCCGTCGGTCGGCGGCTTTCCGCCAAAGCCGCTCGACTGGTAGAGCACCGGCAGCAAGGTGAGCCCGATGCCGGAGGTCTTCGCCGCGGCGGCGACCCGGTTCGACAGCTCCGCCGGGTCGGCATAGGCGCGGCCGTCCTTGTCGTTGTGGACGTAGTGGAATTCCCCGATCGCGGTGAAGCCCTGGAGCAGCAGCTCGACATAAAGCTCGGCGGCGATCGCCTCGACATCTTCGGGCGAAAGGCGGCTCATGAAGCGGTACATCACGTCCCGCCAGCTCCAGAAATTCTCGCCGGCCGGGCTCGCCTTTTCGGCCAGCCCTGCCATCGCGCGCTGAAAGGCGTGCGAATGCAGGTCGGGCATGCCCGGCACGACGATCCCCTTGAGCCGCTCAGCGCCGGCGGGTGCCGGACCCTGGGTGACTGAAACAATGTCCCCATCGCTGTCGACCGCGATGAGCGCGTCGTCGATGAAATGGCCTTGGACGAGCGCTGAAGGTGCGGCGTAGACTTTTTCGGCAGGCGTGGACGGGTTCATAGAGCCAGTATATACAAGTCTGTACCATTGGCAATTCGGAACAGGGGCCATCCGCATGGATCGGTTCGACAAAGTCTGGGTGAACGCGCACCTGGCGACCATGGCGCCGGACCGGCCTTACGGAATCGTCGAGGACGGGGCGATCGGGGTCAGCGACGACCGCATCGCCTGGGTCGGACCCCGCGCCGACTTGCCGGCGGGGGCGACCGAAATGCACGACGCCGGCGGTCGCTGGATCACGCCGGGGTTGATCGACGCGCATACACATATCGTCTTTGGCGGCGACCGCGCCGAGGAGTTCGAGATGCGGCTCAAGGGCGCCAGTTATGAGGAGATCGCGCGGGCCGGCGGCGGCATCAAATCGACCGTCACCAAGACGCGCGCGGCAAGCGAGGACGCGCTCTACGCATCTGCTGCGCGCCGCCTGTCTTCGCTGCTGGCGGAGGGCGTCACCACGGTCGAGATCAAGTCGGGCTATGGGCTCGACATCGAGAGCGAAGCCAAGATGCTGCGCGTCGCGCGGCGGCTGGGCGCCAATCTGCCGGTGACGGTGAAGACTACCTTTCTTGGCGCGCACGCGTTGCCGCCGGAATATGCCGGACGCAGCGGCGATTATGTCGACCTGGTCGCCGGGCCGATGCTGGACGCCGTCACGCGCGAGGGGCTGGCCGACGCGGTCGATGTGTTCGCGGAGAATATCGCCTTCACGCCGGAGGAGACCGCGATCGTATTCGCCGCTGCACAGCGCCACGGCCTGCCGGTGAAGCTGCATGCCGATCAGCTGTCGGACCAGGGCGGCGCGGGTCTTGCCGCGCGGTTCGGCGCGCTGTCGGCCGAGCATCTGGAGCATGCGAGCGAGGACGGCGTGGCGGCGATGGGCAAAGCCGGCACCGTGGCAGTGCTGCTGCCAGGTGCATTCTATTTCCTGCGCGACACCAAGCTGCCGCCGATCGATGCTATGCGCCGGCACGGAGTCGAGATTGCGGTAGCCAGTGACTGCAACCCCGGCTCGTCGCCGGCCATATCGCTGCTGCTGATGCTCAACATGGCCTGCACCCTGTTCCGCCTGACCCCCGAGGAGGCGCTGGCCGGCGTGACCCGGGTGGCAGCCAAGGCGCTGGGGCTCGCCGACCGCGGCGTGCTCGCAGCCGGCAAGGCGGCGGACTTCGTGCTGTGGGACGTGTCGCATCCGGCCGAACTCAGCTATTGGATCGGCGCCAACCCGGCGCACCAGATCGTGCGCGGCGGGCAGGTTCGGGAGAGCATGCAGTGAGCGAGATTTATGACTTCACGCCCGGTACGACGCCGCTGCTGATCAGCGTGCCCCATTGCGGCACGGAGATTCCCGCCGACATGGCGGCGCGCATGACGCCCGCGGCGCTCGCAGTACCGGACACCGACTGGCATGTCGAAAAGCTCTACGATTTCGCGCCGTCGCTCGGCGCCGGGCTGATCACCGCCCGCATGTCCCGCTTCGTGGTCGACCTGAACCGCGATCCGGCCGGGAGGCCGCTCTATCCCGGCACCGACAATTCCGAACTGGTGCCGCTCAAGACCTTCGGGTCGGAGCCGATCTATCGTCCGGGCGAGCAGCCCGACGAGGCCGAGATCGATGTGCGGCGCGAGGCCTTCTGGGAACCCTATCACGCGCGCATCAGCGGCGAGCTGAAGCGGTTGCACGACCGGTTCGGGATCGCCGTGCTGTGGGACGGGCATTCGATCCTGTCGCACGTTCCGCGCTTCTTCGAAGGCCGCCTGCCCGACTTCAACCTGGGCACCGGCAAGGGCGTGACCGCCGACGCGGGCCTGACCGGCAGGATCATGGAAATCCTTCAAGGTGCCGAAGGTTTCTCGTCGGTCCTGAACGGCCGTTTCACCGGCGGCTACATCACGCGCCATTACGGCCAGCCGCAGAACAACATCCACGCCCTCCAGCTCGAGATGGCCGAGGCCGCCTACATGGACGAACACCCGCCCTTCCCGTGGGACACGGTTCGCGCCGCGCCGCTGAAGGCAGTGCTGCGCGAGGTCGTGGGGGCGCTGATCGGGTGGGCGGAAGAGAAGTCGCGTTCCTAAGCGCGTTTCCCGGTTGGACCGACTCTCCATCAAGAGCGAAGGCTACTAGTTTCCTATGCGAACCGCATCTCGACTGATTCCGTCCTGATCCGGCCATAGATTTCGATGCCGGCCGGCGGCTTGGCGTCATAAAGCGCCCCGCCTTCACCCGTGATCCAGCCGTAGAGAATGCCGTCGCAGGGCGGGAATTGGCGGCCTTCGAACGGGGTCACGGCGTCGAAGGTCACACGCGTGACCCTGCCTCCCGAACTCGCCGCAAGCTCCTGGCCCCACGCGACCGCGGCGGCGGCGAAATCCTCCGGTGAGAGACCGGGGGCGCGGCGCAGGAGCAGGATTTCCTTGTTCACGAAACTGTCGTCCACCACGCGCGGCGGGCCGGCGACGTGGGTTTCCTCGGCGATGCCGGGGCCGATCTTCTCCTGGTTGGTGAAGCGGCGCTCGTCCTCGCGCATCGTGTCGCCGACCTCCGACGCCATCAGGCGGTGGATTTCGGCGACATCGTCGACCCAGAACTCGGACAGGCAGTCGAAGCCGACCGGGTCGGGGTCGGAGGCTACCACGTGATTGCGGACGTATTTCCTGAAGGGGTAGAATTTGAGCGCCAGCGGTGCGTGGCGGGTCTCGTAATGCTCGCGGAATGCGGCGCGTGAGATGTCCGGCCGCTTGGGCATGAAGCCTACGGTTTTCATGGGTCCTCCCCTTCCCTCTCGTTTCAGTACCTATAACCCGTCATTGCGAGCGGAGCGAAGCAATCCAGAAGGCTTTTCCGCCCGACTGGGTTGCCGCGTCGCTTCGCTCCTCGCAATGACGGATTGGGGTTATAGTCGCCGGCAATAAGACGGGAGGACAGCATGGCCGGCACTGCCGCCTACGGGCTGGGCGAATTCACCTTTCCGCGCGGCTGGTTCATGGTCGCGGACGCGGCGGAGCTGAGTGGGGGGCCGATCGCGGTGCGGTATTTCGGGCGCGACCTGGTGATCTATCGCGGCAAGAGTGGGCGGATCGTCATGCTCGACGCCTATTGCCCGCACATGGGCACGCATCTCGCCCGCAACACGACTTCCTACGTCGTGCGCGACGGCAAGCAGATCGAAGGCGATTCGATCCGCTGCCCCTACCACGCCTGGCGCTTCGGGCCGGACGGCAAATGCGACGACATCCCCTATGCCGAGCGCATTCCGGCCAAGGCCTGCATCAAATCCTGGCTGGCGGTGGAGCGCGCCGGCGCGATCTTCGCCTGGCACGACCCCGAGGATTTGCCGCCCGATTTCGACCTGCCGCCGTTCGCGCAGTGGGACGATCCCAGCTGGGTGCGGTGGAAGTTCGATCGCATGGGCGAACTGCCGGCGCACCAGATCGAGATCCTCTACAACCTGTCGGATATGGCGCATTTGGGCCCGGTCCATGCCGCGCCGGTGGTCTATTTCGAGGACGAGATCAAGGCGCATATCTGCATCCAGCGCCAAGGCGGCATCAGCCGAACCCTGGTCGAGGGCGGCGGACTCTTGGAGACCGACAGCTGGTACATGGGGCCGGGCGTGATGCAGTCGACCATGACCGGTCAGATGGACTCGCTGATGATCATCGCCCACACGCCAATCGATGACGGGCTGACAAAGGTCTGGCACGGGCTGATGGTGAAGGCGCCGGGCGAGCGGCCGACCGAGCAGGATGTCGCGATCGGCCGCGCCTACCAGGAGGCGAGCCGCCAGGCCTTCGCCCAGGATTTCGAAATCTGGACGCACAAGCAGCCGGCTGCGCACATCCTGCAGGTGCCGGAGGACGGGCCGTTCCATAAGGTGAAGCTATGGGCGAGCCAGTTCTATAACCCGCGCAGCCGCACCGAAGCGATCCGCGCCCAGGCCGACGGCTTCCACGGCGCCCGCGGCATGCCGCGGACACGCGCGGAAGCGGAGGCCAAGGGAACGATTCAGAAAGCGGCTTGAGCCGGCACCTCGACCTCCATCGTCTCGATCCGGCCGTCCGAATTCACCTCGGCATCCAGCGTCCGGTCCAGGCCGACGCGGCTCAGATTATCCAGGAGCGAAACGTCGGTCGTGGCGACGAACAGCGTCCGCCCGTCCGGCCCGCCCAGCGAACAGGCCAGCACCATGCGGCCGGGAAAATCGATGGTCTCGGCATGGCTGCCGTCGGGGGCGATCCGATGCAGCCCGCCCATGCCTCCGCCGGCCCAGATGCCGCCCTTGGCGTCGCGGCAGATGCCGTCGAAATGGCGTCCGGGAAGCTCGGTCACGATCGTCCGCTCGGAAAGCATGCCGTCGGACGTGACGACGAAGCGGAGCAGGCGGCCGACTGCGGTCTCGGCGATGACGAGATGGCGCCCATCGGGCGTGATGATCGTACCGTTCGGGCTGGTCATGTCGTCGAGGATGGTGCGGGCGCGGCCCTCGGCTTCGACCAGGATCAGGCTGTCGGTGCCCGGGGAACCACCGTTGCGGCTGCCGACATAGGCGCGGCCGGCCGCATCCACCACCATGTCGTTGATGAATTGCCGGCTGAGATGCGCGAGGTCGGCATGGACGCGCGTGTGCCCATCCGGCGAAATCGCGATCAGCCGGCGGTCGAGCATCGACACGACAAGCGCGTCGCCGTTCGGCAGGAAGCCCAGGCCGCAGACGCGGTCCTCCACATGAGCCACCTCATCGAGCCTGCCGTCGGGCTCCAGGCGAAACACCCGGTGGCCGTGGATATCCGAGAACCAGAGCGCCCCGCCGCGCCAACGCGGCGCTTCGGGGAAGGACAGGCCTTCGACGATGGTGCGGACGGGCCGCGACGGGGCGCTCATGGGCTTTTCGGCGGCACATAGCCGTCCCGGTCGATGATCGGCAGGTGGGTCCACCCGCCCTCCGGCAGCTGCAGCCAGGCGCCGGCCGCCAGCGCGCCGCCGTCCACCATGATCGTCGTGCCGCTGACCCAGCCGGAGAGCGCGTCGGAGGCGAGGAATACCGCCGCGCCGGCGCTGTCGGACGGCTCGCCGAAGCGGCCGATCGGGAACCAGCGGGCGATATAGTCGCGGTTCTGGGGCGGCACGCGCGGCGTCGCCTTGACCTGCTCGGTATTGGTCGTCTCGGGCGCGATGGCGTTGACGCGGATATGCTCGGGCCCGAGCTCCACCGCGAGGCTCTGGGTGAAGCCGGTAATCGCGGCCTTGAACGCGGCATAGACCGTATGGCGCGGAATGCCGCGGAAAGCCTCGATCGTCGAGATATTGATGATGCTACCGCCGCCCGCCTTGCGTAGGAGCGGGATCGCGGCCCGGGTGACGACGAACATGTGCCGCAGGTTGACCCGGTAGAGGCGCTCCCACTGGTCCTCGGTGGTATCGCCGAACTTGTCGCGGACCATCAGAAAGTCCCCGACATTGTTGACCAGCACGTCGAGTCGGCCGAAGCGGGCGTCGATACCCGCCATCACGGCGTCGACTGCTGCAACATCATCGGCGTCGCCGACCGCGACCAAGCTTTCTACGCCGGCCTGCTCCAGCGCGTTTCGCACGGTGTCGGCGCGCGCCGGATCGATCTCGATGACCGCCAGCTTCATGCCGAGCGCACCATAGGTCTCGGCGATACCCCGGCCTATACCCGCGCCGCCGCCGGTGATCAGCGCCACCCTGCCCGCAAGCCCGACCAGTTCCGCTTCGCTCGCCACTCTGTTCCTCCCCTGCCGGTTTCCTGCATGTTAGCGGCGAATAGCTTGCCAGCGCGAGCGGTGTCGCTCATGAAATGTTGCAATAAGACGGGAGGAACGGCGCATGAGCATTCAGACAGTGGCGCTGGTGGGCACCGGCGTGATCGGCGCGAGCTGGGCGACCTTGTTCCTGGCCAAGGGGCTGGATGTGGTGGCGACCGACCCGGCACCTGAGGCCGAGGCCAAGCTGCGCGCAACGATCGCGAGGCAGTGGCCGGCGATGGAAACCCTGGGACTCGCGGCCGGCGGCGCTCAGGACCGGCTGCGCTTCAGGGATTCGCTGGAAGGCACGGTCCGCGAAGCCGATTTCGTCCAGGAAAACGGACCGGA
>CAZVYC010000215.1:0-8721 GCA_964631425.1 uncultured Rhodospirillales bacterium | reverse complement strand
GGATCGCGACCCACCGCGACACCTTGGAGGTGAAGGGCCAGGAGCGCATGTTCGCCTTGGGCGACGCGACGGACCTGCCAATCTCTAAGAGCGGATCGGCGGCGCACTTCGAGGCGCGGGTGGTCGCGCAGCGGCTGATTGCGGCAGTCCGCGGCGAGGAGCCGGACCTCAGGCACGCAACCTACGACGGGGAGGTGATGTGCTTCCTGGAGACGGGGCACAGCGCGGCGACGCAGCTCGTCTTCGACTACGAGCACCCGCCCAAGCCACCGCGGCCGAGCCGCTTCTATCACATGGAAAAGCAGCTCTTCAACCGGGCATACTTCCACATCGTGCCGCAGGGCTACGTCTAGGCCCACAACGCCAATGAGCACGTGAAGAGGGCCGCCCTCCCGCTCGCAGGGGGCGGCCTTGTGATTTCCCTGTCCCGGCGAGCACACCCCATCGCAAGCAAAGCCGGAGATCGCCGCATGTGGGACGCGGTTGTGCTACCAGGCACACGAGCGTGACCCAGGTGTGACCCCTGGGACATACGGTGTGTGGTGAGAACGACTCGCACGGATTCGGCAGTTCCTAAATCGTCACGAAAGGAGGAAGATTATGGCTCCGCAAGTCGAGGAAATGCCGCGGGTAGACAGTGCGCAGGCGGCGCCCATGAATCAGCATCCCGCATCGCCGCCGATGTACGCCCCGGACCCACAGCGGGCGCCGTATCCCCTGCCGCCTGTCCAACCGCCCTACGCCTGGATGCCGCTCGGGCCCACGCGACCGTTCTCGCGCTACGCGGGGTATCGTCTGGCGCTGGCCATCGTCTCGTTGGCGCTGTTTATCCCGCTGTCGGCGATCGCGCTGGGCGCGGCGTCCAACTTCAACGCGACCTTCGGCGACTGGCTCGGCGCCCTCGCCATCATTGGCGCGGCAGTGCTTGGCGTAAACATCGCTTTCAGCCTCTGGCTCGGCGACCGTCGGCCGTGAGTCGCGCAGTCGCGGCAGCGTGCGCACACCTGTGCGGATAGCATAGACAGGTGTGGAGGGCGGGCCGACGTCAGCCCGCCCTCCACACCTGCCGCCTGAAGCACTTCGAGGGGCATTTCCATGAGCAGCGTGACCACAGAGCCACCCGAGGAACGAGTACGGAACACACTAACGACCCCGCCTCCGCCCGTCGCGGTGCGCGGCCCGCTGGCGGCACGCCTGTGGCGCGGCGTGCGACGATACCCGATACCGTTCCTGACGGTGGCGCTGCTGGCCGTGACAAGTGCGCTTGCTCTGACGGGGCGATCTGACCTCTCGCAGTGGCCCCTGATCGTCGCCATCGTCCCCGGCGTGGTGTCGCTGCTGTGGAACACCCTGAAACAGCTCGCCCGCCGCGAGTTCGGCGTGGATGTGATCGCCGTCCTGGCCATCGCGGGGTCGCTGGCGCTCGGTGAGTACCTGGCCGGCGCTATCATTGTCCTCATGATGTCGGGCGGCGTCGCGCTCGAAGCGTATGCGCTGCGCCGTGCCCAAAGCTCGCTCTCGGCGCTGGCCCGACGCGTCCCACGCGAGGCGCACGTCCGGCGTGGAAGTACGCTGGAGACGATCCCGGCGGATGAGGTCGAGGTCGGGACGGAGGTGGTGGTGCGGCCCGGCGAGGTCGTGCCCGTAGATGGCGCGGTCGTCCGAGGCGCTGCCAGCGTGAGCGAGGCCGACCTCACGGGCGAGCCGCTGCCCGTGCGGAAGGAGTCGGGCGCGCAGGTGCTCTCGGGCAGCCTGGACCTCGACGGCGTGCTCGACGTGCGTGCGACACGCCGTAGCGCCGAGAGCCAGTACGCGCAGATCGTCAGCCTGGTCGAGTCGGCCCAGAAGCAGCGCGCCCCCATTCACCGCCTGGCGGATCGTTATGCCGTCTGGTTCACAGGCCTGACGCTGGCCGTCGCAGGCGGCACCTGGGCGCTCTCCGGCGATGCCATCTACGCGCTCGCCGTGCTCGTGGTCGCCACGCCCTGCCCGCTGATCCTGGCGACGCCAATCGCCATCATGTCGGGCATCGATCGCGGCGCGCGTCTGGGTGTCATACTCAAGAGCGGAGCGGCGATGGAGCAGCTCGGCGAGGTGGACACCGTCGTCTTCGACAAGACCGGCACCCTCACGCTTGGCACGCCGGAGCTCGTCGAGCTCGTGCTGCCGGACGCGGCGGTCGCGGACGGCTGCGCATTCCCGATGCGAGACGAGTATCTGCGCCTGGCCGCCTCCGTCGAACAGTATTCCCTGCACATCCTGGCGCGCGCCGTCGTCAGCAGCGCGAAGGGCCGGGGGCTGGAACTCCTGCCGGTGGACGACTTCGAGGAGATGCCAGGGAACGGCGTCAGCGGCGTAGTCGCGTCGCCTGCTCAAGACGCCAGGAAGGAGGGCGCGGGGAGAGCTGTTGCCATTGGCAACCGCACGTTCATGCGCTTCCTCGAAGTGCGGCTGCCGCCGTACCTGGCCGCCGAGCGCGAGCGACGTGCAGCGGACGGGCAGATCTCCAGCTTCCTGACAGTGGACCGTCGCGTGGTCGGGCTGCTCGTGTTCGCCGACGTGCCACGGCCCCAAGTGGCCGAGCTCGCCCCGCGACTGCGCGCGAGCGGCGTGCGCGAGGTGCTCCTTCTGACCGGCGACGGCCAGGCGGCCGCCGAGCGCGTAGGTCAACTGGCGGGGGCGGACCAAGTGGTCGCGCTATGCCTGCCGGACGACAAGATGCGGATCGTGGCGGACTTACAGGAGCAGGGCCGGCGCGTGCTCATGGTGGGCGACGGCGTGAACGATGCGCCCGCGCTGGCGCTGGCGACAGTGGGCATGGCGATTGGGGCTCAGGGCCTCACCGCAGGCGCGAGCGTCGCCGACGCCGTGCTGCTCGCGCCGGATATCCTGCGCGTCGCAACAGCGGTCCGCCTCGGCCGGCGGGTGCTGCGTGTCGCGCTGGAGGGGATCTGGGCCGGGATGTGCCTGAGCCTGCTGGCGATGGTGGCGGCGGCGCTTGGCTTCATCCCGCCGGCGGCAGGCGCCATCCTTCAGGAAGGCATAGACGTGATCGTCATCCTGAACGCGCTCCGGGCCGGAAGGCTCTACGAGTGATAGGCGCTCGCCGGGGCCGATCGCCGTCGGTCGCGCATCTACTCTCCACCGCATCGCCCCCCTCCCGAACGTAGCACAGCGGTCATTGCTGCCGCCACCCGGCACAGGGTCGCGGCCCCTAGGCCGGCATGCGGTGGGCTGGAGCACGACGGAGAGTTGTCGCGGTGACTTCGCCGCGGGAGGACATCCATGCCGCAAACACCCCACGTCGAACGCCACTTCACGGCGGGCGAGACCGTCCGCGATGTCGTGATCGGTATGTCGGACGGCCTGACCGTCCCGTTCGCCCTCGCGGCGGGTCTGTCAGGCACGGTGAGCTCCACCGCCATCATCGTGACCGCCGGCCTAGCGGAGATCGCGGCCGGCTCCATCGCCATGGGCTTGGGCGGATACTTGGCGGCGCGCGGTGACGCCGAGCACTACGCCAGCGAGCGCTTACGCGAGCAGCGCGAGGTGGCGGAGATGCCCGACGTGGAGCGTAAAGAGGTGGATGCAGTATTCGCCACCTACGGCCTCACCCCGAAAGAAAGTGCGCCGATCGTCGAGGCGTTGAGCCGGCGGCCCGCGGCCTGGGTGAATTTCATGATGCGTTTCGAACTCGGCCTGGAGGCGCCCGACCCCAAGCGGGCGCTCGCGAGCGCCCTCACCATCGCCGGATCCTACGTCGCGGGCGGCCTCATCCCGCTCTCCCCCTACATCGTCGTGGGGCACGCCGGCGCGGCCCTGCTAGTTTCGGTCATCGTGACCCTGACGGCGTTGCTGGCGTTCGGGTCAGTCAAGGGGCAGTTCACCGGCGCATCCCCCCTCCGCAGCGGCCTGCAGACCGCTCTGATCGGCGGGCTCGCCGCCGGCGCGGCATTCCTCATCGCACGCCTGATCGCACGATGATCCCGCGACCCGTCTGCCTAGGCGCTTGCGGGCAGTATTCCGTCATGACGTGACGCCGCCGGCCCGTGGCATGGCCGTGAGGCAAAGCACATATGCTGTCTTCGGGGTGGAGAGCCGCCAAGATCGGCAGATTGGTCCGTCTGATGACCCAGATGCGAGAAGGGCCCACCATGTGCGAGAACCCCTTACACGAGTCCACGCTGGGTTGCCCAGGGGCTACGCCCAGCAAAGGGGACTGGCACCTTCTATCGCTGGTATGCCGTGCGCACAGAGCCGACCGAGTACTGCTTGCCCGATCCCGACTCCGTCGGCGTCTACCTCTCCTTCGCGACGGTTGAGGACGGGCAAGCCTGGTTTGCCGCCCACGTCGCGCGCCCGGCCCAGGCTATCGCCGCTCGTTAATCAGACCGGCATGGCGCCGCCTTGGAAACGACGCAGCTGTTCCACTGCATCCTCATCTCGACCGACGGCTCCCAGCACGCGGATGTCGCGCTGGAGGTTGGACGCAGGGTGGCGCAGCAAGACCATGGCTCGCTCGTCCTGCTGTAGGTGGAGAACGAAGGTGAAGTGCGCGCGTGGTGCTCGCCGCGAAAGCGGCAATGGATCAATTGGCCGCGTTGTGCTAGCCGAGCGTGACGGCACGCGAGTTCTCGCGCTAGCCCGCGTCGAACCTGGTCTGGCCCGAGGATATGTCGGCCCGCGCATACGTCGACCTGCTGCCGCTGCCGCTGCCGAATGCCAGCGCGATTGTACTCCTCGCTCCCATCGAGGAGGCGGAGTGGGCATTTCCGCTGGTGAAGCAGCTTGCCGGCCGCTACGATCGGTCCCTGTTGCTGCTACGCGTCGTCGCGTCGACGCCGTTCTCTCCCTCAGCGGCGCGTATCACGGTGTGCACCGGACGCCGACGGACGACAGGGCCAAGGTGCAGGCGTACCTCAAGGAGACCCGAACGCACCTCGCCCACAAGACGCGGCTCATGGTGCAGTCGCTACTACCTGCCGGCGACGCCACGGGCGTGGTTGTACAGATCGCCAGCGCGCACGAGGGCGGTCTAGTCATGATGACGTTGCTAATGACAGGCCGGCTCCTACAGCAGGTGCAGCGCCCGCGCGGCGCGCTCGAGCTGGTCGCGGAACGCGGGCGCCGCGACGGCGATCAGCGCGCGGGCGCGCTCGGCCAGGTCGCGGCCATGCAGCGCCGCGATGCCGTGCTCAGTGATGACATAATGGACGTGCGCGCGCGTCGTGGTGACGGCGGCACCCGGCGTGAGCATCGGCACGATGCGTGAGACCTGGCCGCCCACCGGCATGAGTGCGAGGGGTGACGGCACGGGGACGGGCGCAGCCTCCACCGGTGCCCGCGCTGTGGAGGGCAGCGCGATGATGGGCCTGCCATGCTCGGCGAGCGCGGCTCCGCGCAGGAAGTCCATCTGGCCGCCGACGCCGCTGTAGGTGCGCGGGCCGACAGACTCGGCGCAGACCTGCCCGGTCAGGTCCACTTCGAGGGCACAGTTGACGGCCACCATCCGGCTGAACTTACGGATGTTGTGCGTGTCGTTGGTGTAGTCCGCAGGGCGCAGATCTACCATCGGATTGTCGTCAATGAAGTCCAGCACGCGGCGCGACCCTGCTACAAAGCAGGCGACGATCTTGCCGGTGTCGATCTCTTTGCGCGCACCGTTGACAACTCCCGCCTCCACCAGGTCCACCACGCCGTCGGAGAACATCTCGCTGTGGATGCCTAGGTCACGCTTGTCTCCGAGCTCGGCGAGCACTGCGTCGGGGATCGAGCCGATGCCGAGCTGGAGGGTGGCGCCGTCCTCTACCATCGTAGCCACGTGGCGCCCGATTCGTCGGTGGGCTTCTCCGGGAGCGCGCTGCGGGAACTCCAGCAGATCGCCCTCCCAGCGCACCGCGCGCTCGATGCGCGCCAGCGGGATGAAGCCGGCGCCGTGGGCGCGCGGCACGCGCGGGTTCACCAGCGCGACAACATGCCGGGCGTTGCGGACGGCTGAGAGTGTGGCGTCCACGGAGGGGCCGAGGGAGCAGAAGCCATGGGCATCCGGAGGGCTGACCTGCACGAATGCCACGTCGAGCGGCAGCTCTCCGCCCGGCTCGAACATCGCCGGGACATCAGAGAGGAAGACTGGCGTGTAGCTGGCGCGGCCGGCGTTGACGGCCTCGCGCACGTTCTGGGCGACAAACAGCGCACGCAGCGAGAAATGGCCGGCCCAGCGCGGGTCAGTGTAGGGCGCCGGGCCGTGGGTGTGTAGGTGGGTGATCTCGACGCCGCGCAGCGCGTCGCCGCGGGCGACCAGCGCCTCGATCAACGGCACCGGCGTCGCGCAAGCGCCCTGAACATAGACGCGGTCGCCCGCGGCAACCACGCTCACCGCCTCGGCCGCGTCGCACCACGTCGTCATGTGTGTCCTCCTCCCGCCTCGGCGCTGCGCCGGATGCGTGCCTACCAGGCCGTACCATACCACCGCGAACGACAGGTCGTGGATATCCTCCGCCCGGCCACGTCTGCACGCCCGTGCTCGTCGTGACGGGATCGTGACGCAAGCGCCAGCGATGAGAGCGCGTCGAGAGGCCGGTCGTGAACACTTAGCGCAGGCGCGACATGAGCGCTAAGCGCCACCTCCGCCATGTGGACAGGCGCCTACTCGTCGGGGACGGCCGATATGACGGCACAACACAGGCCTGCTCCTCCTTCAAAGCAGGATATGGAGGCCGCAATGCGCGACTTCGCGCGCCTCACGCTGGCCGTCGTCTCCGGTGGGCCCGACGCAGAGCGAGCGGCGATCGAGGCGTTGCGGGCGCGCCTGCAGGTCCTCTGCCGGGCACACTACGCGGCGCTGCTCCTGATGCAGGAGGGCCGTGGGGTCGCCTCGGTGATTGACGGCGCGCCCCGCGTCCCTCCCGGCCCGCCCACGCCGGGCGCGCCCGGTGGCGCGGACGCGCAGGAAGGGGGACTGCCGACCGCACTGCCTGCCGAAGGGGAGCGCGTAGGGAGTGACGACCGGGGCTGCTGGTTCACCTACCTCCTGCCGCTTTGCGGTGACGATGGCTGCGCCGAAGTGGCGGCCCCTCGCCAGACGTACGCCCTCCTCGTGCTCGGGTGGCCGCGCGACCGCGATGGCTACGCCGCAGCGGCCGGCGCCAATGCCGTCCTCGCGGCACTCGCACCCGCTGCCGGCGCCGTGATCGCCGCGCATTTGCTTGCAGAGCGCGTGCGGACGCTCGACCTCGGGAGCGACGGGCTCTCGTCTGCGGGCAAGGGCGCCGGCGCGAGTGACGGGTGGGAGCAAGTCTTCCACGCCGTGTCGGAGCCGATCTGCGTGCTGACGCCCGACTACCGCATCGTGCGCGCGAACTCCGCCTACGCGCGCCTGTTCGGGCTCGATCCTTCCCACATCGCGGGCCGCCGCTGCTACGCCGCGACGCGCGGGCGGGAGGCGCCGTGCGACGACTGCCCGCTGCCTCAGACGCTCGATATGGCCGGGCCGGCCGCAGGGCGGCAGGTCCGCTACCTCCACGCCGGTCCAGCTGGGCCCGAAGGGCGCACTCTCCGCCGCGTATTCGAGGTGTGGACCTATCCGCTGCTCGACACAGATGGCGCGGTGGTGCGGATCGTCGAGATCCTCAAGGACGTCACCGAGCGCGAGCGCATGCGCGAGGCACAGAGCGAGGCCGACGTCCTACGACGGGCCGATCGTTTGAAGTCGGAGCTGCTCGGGACGGTCAGCCACGAACTGCGCAGCCCGCTCGCCGCCATCAAGGGCTATGCCGCGACGCTGCGCCGACACGAGGAGCGCCTCTCGCGCGAAGAGCGCCACGAATTCCTCGTCGCGATCGACTCGGCGAGCGACCGGCTCGCGCGGATCATCGAGCGCCTTCTGGAGATGTCGCAGCTCGAGACCGGCTCCCTGCGCCTGCACGTCGCGCCGGTGGACCTCGTCCGCACGATGCGCCTCGCGCTCGCAGCGGCGGAAGCGGAAGCCGGCCGCGTTGGCGATCCGCCACACATCTTCGTGCTGCGCGTTCTGGATGATGCTGGGTGCAGTACCGAGGGGCCCCTCCTGGTCGAGGGTGACGTGCGGTTGCTGAGCGAGGTGGCGGGTGACCTGGTGGAGAACGCCGTGAAGTACTCACCGGACCGAGGCATCGTCGAGATCACCCTGCGTCCGGCGGATTCGCCGGCACTCGGCCGTGCTGGCATGGCCGCACGCGCCGGCGACTCCGAGGAGGACGACGGAGCGGCGCCCGCCCACGCGGGGACGCCGCACGTCGAACTGGTCGTGCGCGACGCAGGCATCGGGATCCCGCCCGAGCACCTCAGCTGCATCTTCGAGCCGTTCCACCGCGTGGATATGCGCTTGACGCGCGAGGCGGACGGGCTGGGCCTCGGGCTCGCGCTCTCCCGGCGGATCGTCGAGTTGCATCGAGGGACCATCTGGGCGGAGAGCGAGCCGGGCAGCGGCAGCGCATTCCACGTGCTGCTGCCCGCGGCGGATACGGCCGAGATCGCCGACAACGAAGACAACATTAGCGCCGGCGGAGCATGAGCGCACAGACTGGATGGAGGACACCGCCCCGACACAAAGCTGGGGCTGAGGCGTAGGTGTCCGGACATGCGCACGGGGGAGTGTCTCATGCCCGTGCCAGCATAGCTAGAGAGGACGGACGACAATGCCGGTGAAGAAGACGAAGGTGCTGGTGGCCGACGATGATCCGC
>CAZVYC010000214.1:0-8739 GCA_964631425.1 uncultured Rhodospirillales bacterium | reverse complement strand
GGTGCGCGGCTGCGACCGCATCGTGCCGGTCGATATCTACGTGCCGGGCTGTCCGCCCACGGCGGAGGCACTGGTCTATGGCATTCTGCAGCTGCAGAAGAAGATCCGCCGCGACGACACCCCGATTTTCCGCTGAGAAGCCATGACCGATAGCGTCAGTCCTGATCTTCATGATGCCGTGACGGCGGCATTGGGCGCGGATGTTGTCTCGTCCACGGTTGAGCACGGCCAGCTGATTGTCACTGTCGTGGGCGAGCGGCTTGTTTCGGTGCTGACAACCCTCAGGGATTCGCCGCAGCTTCTGTTCGAGCAGCTGATCGACGTGTGCGGCGTTGACTATCCCGACCGGGCGCAACGTTTCGAGATCGTCTATACACTGCTTTCCGTGTCGCTGAACCGGCGCTTGCGCGTCAAGGTCCTGACCGACGAAGACACACCCGTGCCATCCGCGGTCGGTGTCTACCCTTCGGCCAACTGGTTCGAGCGCGAGACCTGGGACCTCTACGGCGTCTTCTTCGCAGACCATCCGGACCTGCGCCGCATCCTGACCGACTACGGCTTCGACGGTCATCCGATGCGCAAAGACTTTCCGCTGACCGGCTATGTCGAGCTGCGCTACGACCCCGACCAGCGTCGGGTGATCTATGAGCCGGTTAAGCTGACGCAGGATTTCCGCACGTTCGACTTCACCAGCCCGTGGGAAGCGATCACCGACATTCAGCTGCCGGGCGACGAGAAGGCGGTCAAGCCGCCTTATTGGGAGAAACCCCAATGACCGATTCTGCAACCAGGGTCGATCCCGAGACTGGGCTCGTTCCCGAAGACAAGATCGGCATGCGAATCAAGCCGTTCACGATGAATTTCGGACCGCAGCATCCAGCCGCGCATGGCGTGCTGCGCCTGGTCATGGAGATGGACGGCGAGATCGTCGATCGCTGCGATCCGCATATCGGGCTGCTCCATCGCGGCACCGAAAAGCTGATCGAGTATAAGACTTATCTTCAGGCGGTACCCTATTTCGACCGGCTCGATTACGTCTCGCCGATGTGCGAAGAGCATGCCTTCGCGCTCGGCGTCGAGACCCTGCTGAAGATCACGCCGCCCCTGCGCGCGCAATATATCCGCGTGCTGTTCGCCGAACTGACGCGCATCATCAACCACCTGCTCAACGTCACCACCTTCGCACTCGATCTCGGCGCGACCACCCCGACATTGTGGGGATTCGAGGAGCGCGAGCGTGGGATGGAGTTCTATGAGCGCGTCTCGGGCGCGCGCATGCATGCTAATTATTTCCGGCCGGGGGGCGTCCACGAGGACATGCCGGCTGGGCTTGCCGATGATATTTACGCCTGGATCGACCATCTGCCCACAGTGCTTGACGATCTGGAAACTCTGCTGAACGAGAACCGCATCTTCAAGCAGCGCACGGTCGATGTCGGCAGCGTGAGCCGCGAGGCCGCGCTGGCCTGGGGCTTCACTGGCCCGATGCTGCGCGCCTCCGGGGTTGCCTGGGACTTGCGCAAGGCACAGCCCTACGACGTCTATGACCAGATGGACTTCGACATCCCGGTTGGGCTAACCGGCGACTGCTATGCGCGGTACCTGGTGCGGATGGAGGAAATGCGGCAGTCGATCCGGATCATGAGGCAGTGCCTCGACAAGATGCCGGACGGTCCGATCAAGGTTGACGACCGCAAGATCGCGCCGCCGCCCCGGGCCGAGATGAAGCGGAACATGGAATCCCTGATCCACCACTTCAAGCTCTACACCGAGGGTTATCACGTTCCGGCAGGCGAGACCTATGCCGCTGTCGAATCGCCCAAGGGCGAGTTCGCCGTTTATCTGGTGTCGGACGGCACCAACAAGCCCTATCGTTGCCACATCCACCCGGCTGGCTTCGCCCATCTGGCGGCGACGGATTTCATGGCCAAGGGCTACATGCTGGCGGATGCCGTGGCGATCATCGGTTCGCTCGACATCGTGTTCGGGGAGATCGACCGATGAGCGCCTCCGTCGGCATCGCCGATAACGGGCCGGTGCAGCCCAAGGAATTCGCCTTCACTCAGGAGAACCTCGAGAAGGCTGAGAAGATCATCGCGAAGTACCCGCCGGGGCGGCAGCAGAGCGCGGTCATGCCGCTCTTGGACCTTGCGCAGCGGCAATGCGGCAACTGGTTGCCGCGCGTCGCCATGGATGTGGTCGCCGACATGCTGGGCATGCCGCGGATCAAGGCCTATGAAGTCGCGACCTTCTATTCGATGTACAATCTGAAGCCGGTGGGAAGACACCTTGTGCAGATCTGCACGACTACACCATGCTGGCTGGTAGGCTCCGACGGCATCGTCGAGGCCTGCAAGAAGCAGCTGGGCATCGGCTTTGGCGAGACCACGCCCGACGGTCAGTTCACCTTGCTCGAGGTCGAATGCCTCGGCGCCTGCGTGAACGCCCCGATGGCCCAGATCAACGACGATTACTACGAAGACCTGACTCCGGAGAATACGGTCGCGCTGCTAGACGCGCTGGCCGCGGGCAAGCCGGTCGAGCCGGGCTCGCAGACCGGCCGGCGCGGCTCCCAGGCCGCGTCGGGCCCGACCAGCCTGCATGCGTTCGCCAAGGCCGCCGGGGTGGAGAGTTGAGACCATGCTGAGCGACGCCGACCGCATTTTCACCAACCTCTATGGCTGGCAGTCCTTCGGGCTCGAAGCCGCGCGCAAGCGCGGCGACTGGGATAACACCGCCGACATTATCGCCAAGGGCCGCGACGCGATCATCGAGGAGATGAAGCAGTCCGGCATGCGCGGCCGGGGCGGGGCCGGCTTCCCGACCGGCTTGAAATGGTCCTTCATGCCCAAGACCAGCGATAAGCCGCATTACCTCGTGGTCAACGCCGACGAGGGCGAGCCCGGCACGTGCAAGGACCGCGACATCCTGCGCTGGGACCCGCATAAGCTGCTCGAGGGCTGCCTGATCGCTTGCTTCGCGATGGGCGCCAACGCCTGCTACATCTATATCCGCGGCGAGTTCTACCAAGAGGCGTCGAACGTCCAGCGGGCGATCGACGAAGCCTACGCTGCCGGGCTCCTGGGCAGGAACGCCGCCGGATCGGGATGGGACCTCGACATATATCTCCATCTGGGCATGGGTGCCTATATCTGCGGCGAGGAAACCGCACTGCTTGAGAGCCTGGAGGGCAAGAAGGGCCAGCCGCGCAACAAGCCGCCGTTCCCGGCCGGCGCCGGCCTCTATTCCTGCCCAACCACCGTGAACAACGTGGAGACGATCGCGGCGGCGCCGACGATCATGCGGCGCGGCTCGGCCTGGTTCGCCGGGCTGGGGCGGCCGAAGAACTCGGGCACCAAGCTGTTCTGCATCTCCGGTCATGTGAACCAGCCTTGCAATGTCGAAGAGGAGATGGGCATCCCCTTGAAGGAGCTCATCGAGAAGCATGCTGGCGGCGTGCGTGGCGGCTGGGGCAACCTGCTGGCGGTGATCCCTGGCGGCTAGTCGACGCCGATGATCCCGCGCGACATCTGCGACACGGTGCTGATGGATTTCGACAGCCTGCGCGACGTCAAGTCTGGCCTGGGCACCGCCGCGGTCATCGTCATGGACAAGTCGACCGACCTCGTGAAGGCGATCGCGCGCTTGGCCAAGTTCTACATGCACGAGAGCTGCGGCCAATGCACGCCGTGCCGCGAAGGCACCGGCTGGATGTGGCGCGTGATGGAGCGGCTGGCGCGCGGCAACGCCCGGGTCGAGGAGATCGACATGCTGCTCGATGTCTCCAAGGAGATCGAGGGGCACACGATTTGCGCCCACGGCGACGCGGCGGCGTGGCCGATCCAAGGACTGATGCGGCATTTCCGTCCGATGGTCGAGCAACGCATCGCCGATTATCACGCCCGCAATTCCGCCGTCGAGCGGATGGCGGCGGAGTGAGCGCGATGGCGTTCAAGCTCTCCGGATTCGAGCTCGGCACCACCACGCCGTGGATCGGGAAGATATTCCTGTTCCTCGCCCTGACCTGGTTCGGCAGCGTCTTCTATGTGATGCGTCCGGACCTGCCGCACGTAGATCCGAAACCCACACCCTATGTCACGCTGGAGGACGGCAAACGGTACAAGGTCTACCTGCCCTCCGAGGTGCTGGGCGCGGAGGCGAACTGGGTCGAAGGCGTGGATGTGAAGACCCAGTACACCGCGTGGGAGTTCATGCATCGGCCGATGATCCGTTTCCTGATCATCGCAATCGGGCCGATCTTCGCGACACTGACCGCCGCCTTCGCCTGGCTCGGTATCGCCGAGTGGCGCGTGCGCCGCCGCTACGGCATCACCGTCAGTTCCTATTGAGGTTCGCTTCATGCCGACGCTCACCATCAACGGAACCGCGATCGAAGTCGCCCCGGGCACATCGATCATCCAGGCCTGCGAGCAGCTGGGCATCGAGGTGCCGCGCTTCTGCTATCACGAGCGCCTGTCGGTTCCGGCGAATTGCCGTATGTGCCTGGTCGAGATGAAGGGCTCGCCCAAGCCGGTGGCGAGCTGCGCCATGCCGTGCGCCGACAAGATGGAAATCTTCACCGACAGCGAGCTGGTGCACAAGGCGCGCAAGGGGGTGATGGAGTTCCTCCTCATCAACCACCCGCTTGACTGCCCGATCTGCGACCAAGGCGGCGAATGCGACCTGCAGGACCAGGCGCTGGGGTACGGCTTCGACCGCGGCCGCTTTATCGAGAACAAGCGTGCGGTGAACGAGAAGTATCTGGGTCCGCTGATCAAGACCTTCATGACCCGCTGCATCCAATGCACGCGCTGTATCCGCTTCGCCGACGAGATTGCCGGCGCGCCTGAGATCGGCTTGCTGGGGCGGAACGAAAAGGTAGAGATCGGCACCTATATCGAAGCCGCCGTCACGTCCGAGCTGTCGGGCAATCTGGTCGATGTGTGCCCGGTCGGGGCGCTGACCTCCAAACCCTATGCCTTTGCGGCACGCCCGTGGGAGCTCAAGAAGACGGACAGCGTCGACGTGTTCGATGCGGTCGGCTCGAACATCCGGGTCGACACGCGCGGCGGCGAGGTGCTGCGCGTGCTGCCCCGTACCAATGATGACATCAATGAGGAATGGATTGGCGACAAGAGCCGGCATGCTATCGACGGTCTGGTGCGGCAGCGGCTGGATCGGCCCTATGTCCGCAAGGAAGGCAAGCTGGTGCCGGCGACCTGGCCCGATGCACTGGCGGCGATCGCTGCGCGGCTAAAGGGCGTCGCGGGCTCAAGGATGGCGGCGATCGCCGGAGACATGACGGATTGCGAGGCGATCCTCGCGCTGAAGGACCTGATGGGCAGCCTGGGATCACCCCATCTCGAATGCCGGCAGGATGGCGGGCGGTTCGATCCGTCGGCGCGCGCGGGCTATTTGTTCAATTCGACCATTGTCGGCATCGAGCAGGCCGACGCCTTCCTCATCGTCGGGTCGAACCCACGGTGGGAGGCGCCGATCGTCAATGCGCGCATCCGCAAGCGCTATTTGATGTCACGCGAGAATTTCCAGGCGGCGGTGATCGGCGCCAAGCTCGATTTGACCTACCCGTACGAATATTTGGGCGCCGGTCCGCAGACCCTGGCCGAGGTGGCCGAGGGGCGGCATGCTTTTGCCGATGTGCTGAAGAACGCCAAGGCACCGATGGTGATCCTGGGCTCGGGCGCGGTCGCGCGTCCGGACGGCGCGGCCATCCAGGTGCTCGCCGCCCAGCTGGCGGGCAGCGTCGTGCGCGAGACCTGGAACGGCTTCAACTTTCTGCATCGCGCGGCAGCGCGGGTAGGCGCGCTCGATCTCGGCTTCGTGCCGGGCGAAGGCGGGCGTGACCTCGCCGGCATCTTGGCCGGCGCTGCGAGCGGGCAGATTGAGGTGGTCTACCTGCTGGGCGCGGACGAGTTCGACATATCCAGGCTCGGCGATGCCTTCGTCATCTACCAGGGGCATCATGGCGACCGCGGCGCGCACCGCGCCGACGTGATCCTGCCGGGCGCGGCTTATACCGAGAAGAACGCGACCTACGTCAATACGGAGGGAAGGGCGCAGCTGGCGCGGCTGGCGACGTTCCCCCCGGGCGAGGCCCGCGAGGACTGGAAGATCATCCGCGCACTGGCCGAGGCGCTGGGCGTCAGGCTGCCCTATGACTCGCTGGGGCAGGTGCGGCGGCGGTTGGGCGAAGTTTCCCCGACCTTCCGCGCTATCGATTCGGTGGTACCGGCCGTGTGGGAGCCGCTAGACGCGGCTGGTGCGTTCGATCCAGCGCCGTTCGTCATGCCGATCGAGAACTACTACATGACCGACGCGATTAGCCGGGTCTCGCCCACCATGGCAAAATGCGTCGAGGAATTCGGCATTGCCGCCGAGAGGACCGGCACTCATGGCTGATCTCTGGTACGACACCTGGCACGCCGCGTTCTGGCACACGATTGCCGGTCGGGGGATCACGATCCTGGCCGAGGTTGTGCTGGTCATTGTCGTCCTGCTGATCTTCGTCGCCTACGTCACCTATTTCGAACGCAAGGTGCTGGCCCTGGCGCAGCTGCGGCGTGGTCCGAACGTGGTCGGCCCGTTCGGCTTGCTGCAGCCATTTGCCGATGGGCTGAAGCTGTTGACCAAGGAGACGATCATTCCGGCCGGGGCCAACCGCGTGCTGTTCCTGATGGCGCCGATGCTGACCTTCACCTTGGCCCTGGTCGGTTGGGCCGTGGTGCCGTTCGATGCGGGCGTGGTGGTCGCCAACATTAATGTCGGCGTCCTCTATCTCTTTGCCATCTCGTCGCTCGGCGTCTACGGCATCATTGTCGCTGGCTGGGCATCGAACTCCAAATACTCGTTCCTGGGAGGCTTGAGGTCTGCCGCGCAGATGGTGTCGTACGAGGTCTCGATCGGCTTCGTCATTGTCGCGGTGCTGCTGACGGTGGGCTCGCTCAACCTGACCAATGTTGTCATGGCGCATCAGCTCTGGTGGCAATGGCTGCTGCTGTCGCCGATGCTGGTGGTGTTCTTCATCTCCGGCCTGGCTGAAACCAACCGCGTGCCGTTCGATCTCCCGGAAGGCGAATCGGAGCTGGTCGGCGGCTTCAATACCGAATACTCGGCGATGACCTTCGGGCTGTTCATGCTCGGCGAATACGCCAACATGTTCATGATTTGCGCGCTGACGACGATGCTGTTCCTGGGGGGCTGGCTGCCGCCGTTCGACCTCGAAATCGCGCCGCTCACCTGGGTTCCCGGAATCCTGTGGTTCATCCTCAAGATTGCCGTCGCGATGTTCTTCTTCCTGTGGGTGCGCGCGACCTTGCCGCGCTTCCGCTATGACCAGCTCATGCGTCTGGGCTGGAAGGTCTTCCTGCCGTTTTCGCTCGCCTGGGTCGTTGTCATCGCCGGCGTGCTGCTGTTGACCGGCACGCTGCCGACGCCGCAGTAGAGCCCGAGGAGAAATTCGATGGCCTTCGACTCCTTTGCACGCAGCCTATTCCTTGGCGAGATCGCCAAGGGCATGGCGCTGACATTCAAGTACATGTTCAAGCCGCGCGTGACGATCAACTACCCCTTCCAGAAGGGGCCGCTCTCGCCGCGCTTCCGGGGCGAACATGCGCTCAGGCGCTATCCCAACGGCGAGGAACGCTGCATCGCCTGCAAGCTGTGCGAGGCGATCTGCCCTGCCTTGGCGATCACGATCGAGGCCGAGCCACGCGAGGACGGCAGTCGCCGCACGACGCGCTACGACATCGATATGACCAAATGCATCTATTGCGGCCTGTGCCAGGAGGCCTGCCCGGTCGACGCTATCGTCGAAGGGCCGAATTTTGAATTCGCGACGGAAACCCGTGAGGAACTCTACTATAATAAGGAAAAATTGCTGGAGAACGGCGACCGTTGGGAACCCGCGCTCGCGGCGAATCTTGCGGCCGATGCACCCTATCGCTAAAACCCGGCGGGCAACCGGCCAAATCCGGCCGGCTTTCGCCCCTCATCCGATCCCTTTGCGGCCCGCGCCACGCCGGGCGGGTCAGGACGCGACATGATCGAGACGATCGCCTTTTACCTCTTCAGCGGGATTCTGGTCGCCAGCGCCGCCATGGTGGTGATGTCGCGCAACGCCGTGCATTCGGTGCTGTTCCTGATCCTTGCCTTTTTCAACGCCGCCGGCCTGTTCGTCCTGCTGGGCGCTGAGTTCGTGGCGATGATCCTGGTCATCGTCTATGTCGGCGCGGTCGCGGTGCTGTTCCTCTTCGTCGTGATGATGCTCGACATCAACTTCGTCGAGCTGCGCCACGGCGCGCTGCAATACCTGCCGGTCGGCGCGCTGATCGGCCTCGCGCTGCTGGTCGAGCTGATCCTCATCTTCGGCGCCTGGAGCCTCTCGCCGGATATCGGCAGCGCCGCCGCGGCGCCGACGCCGGCGCTGACGCAGGTGACCAACACCGCCGCGCTCGGCGCGCTCATCTACACGCACTACATCTACGCCTTCCAGGCCGCCGGCCTCATCCTCTTGGTTGCGATGATCGGCGCGATCGTCCTGACCTTGCGGGCGCGCGAAGGCGTGCGCCGGCAGCGGATCTCGAGCCAGGTCACGCGCCGGCGCGAGGATGCGGTCGAGGTCGTCAAAGTGCGGCCGCGGCAGGGGGTCTAACGATGTTGCTGCACATCGGCCTCGCGCATTACCTCGTCGTCGCGGCGATCCTTTTCACGCTCGGCATC
>CAZVYC010000213.1:0-8923 GCA_964631425.1 uncultured Rhodospirillales bacterium | reverse complement strand
GACGAGATCTTCCTGCCCTGGCGGGAGTTGCTTGAAGCCTTTGCGGCGCGGGATTTCGCCTTCGGGATCCAGACGCGGATCGATCTGTGGAGCGTCGAAATGCTCGAACTGCTCGGCCGTGCCGGCTGCGTCTCGATCGAGGCGGGCATTGAAAGCCTGTCGAGCGAAGGGCGCGATCGCCTTGCCAAGCGATGCAAGCTCACGACCGATGAACTGACCGAGCGGCTGATCCACGCGAAACGCCACGTGCCGTTCGTCCAGGGCAATCTGATCGAGGCCGGCACGGACGAGGCCGTCGCCGTCGAAAGCTGGCGCAACCGGCTCGCCCGTAACGGCGTCTGGGCGAATGCGCCGGTCCCGTTGTTCCCCTATCCGGGAACCCCGGATTACACGCGCCTGTGGGGCGCGCCGGACCACCGTGCCTGGGAGCGCGCGGTCGATTACTACCTCGCTCGTCACCCGACCTTCAGCGATATCCAGGAAGCCGCGCCGCTTCCGCTTCGCGAGCTCGAAGCCGCGGCAAGCGTCGCGGGGCGCTCGCGATGAAGCTGCTGATGACGACGGATACGGTGGGCGGAGTCTGGCACTACGCAGTCGCGCTCTGCCGCGGTTTGCTCGGGGCGGGGATTGACGTCGTGCTCGCCACCATGGGCACCGCGCCCACGCCGGCCCAGCGACGCACGCTGGCGACGCTCGATGGCATCGTCGTGGAAGAAAGCGGATACCGGCTCGAATGGATGCGTGACGCGGTCGAGGACGATGATCTGGCGGCGGGCGGCAGATGGCTACTGTCGCTTGCGGCACGACACGGCGTCGATCTGGTTCACGTGAATGGCTACTTTCATGCCGGCCTACCATTCGGCCGGCCAACGATCGCAGTTGCGCATTCCGACGTCCTCTCGTGGTTCCAGTGGGTCCGCGGCCAAGCCGCCCCGCCGGAGTGGAATGTTTATCGTTTCAACGTCGAGCGAGGGCTCGAAACCGCCGCCGCAATCGTCACTCCGACCGACGCAGTGCGCCAGGACCTGGTGCGCCATTTCGGCGTTCGCAGCGACCGATGCCATGTGATCCCGAATGGCATTCCGCTCGGCGATTACGCGCCCGGCGGCAAGCTTCCGTTCGTCTTCGCCGCCGGCAGGATCTGGGATGAGGCCAAGAACATCGCCCAGCTCACGCGAATCGCGGACAGGATTTCCTGGCCGATCCGCGTTGCCGGCGACCGCCGCCATCCCGAAGGCGGGGAATGGAAATCAGAGGGCGTGGAATACCTGGGAATGCTCGGCTCGACCGAGATGGCGGCCATGTTCTCGTCGGCATCGATCTTCGCCGCGCCAGCCCGCTACGAACCTTTCGGCCTCGCCATCCTCGAAGCGGCGGCCAGTGGCTGTGCGCTGGTGCTCAGCGATATCCCCTCGCTGCGGCAGATATGGGGCGATGCCGCCCTGTTTGTTCCGCCCGACGACGATCACGGCTGGATCGGCACGTTCAGCCGGTTGATCGCCTTTCCCGAGAAGCGGCAAAGGCTGGCGGAGGCCGCCCTGGTGCGCGCCTGCCGCTATGGTGTCGCGCGGATGGTCGACTCCTATGGCCGCCTTTACGCCTCCCTCTGCCGCCAGGCGCATTATGCCGATGCCTGAGATACCGCGCATCGTTCTGTTCTGTCATTCGTTGATCTCCGACTGGAATCACGGCAATGCGCATTTTCTGCGCGGCATCGCCCGCGAACTCGTCGCGCGTGGCTTCGATCTGCGGGTCTACGAGCCGGCCGACGCCTGGAGCGCCGCCAATTTGAGGGCCGACGAAGGCGAGGCCGCGCTGTCGCGCTGGCGCGACGCCTATCCAACCCTTCGCGCGCGCCGATACGATCTCGCAGCCCTCGACCTTGACGAGGCGCTCGAGGGCGCCGCGCTGGTGCTGGTGCATGAATGGAACGATCCGGTCCTGGTCGCGCGGATCGGTCGCCATCGGCGGGAGGGCGGCCGCTATCTGCTGCTGTTCCACGACACCCATCATCGTGCGGTGAGCGATCCCGAGGCGATCGCCCGCTTGCCGCTCGACGATTTCGACGGGGTTCTTGCCTTCGGGGAGGTGCTGCGCGAAGCCTACCTGCGGCTCGGCTGGACGCACCGCGCGTTCACCTGGCATGAAGCGGCCGACATCGCGCATTTCATGCCGCCCGCGGTGCGCTGCCCCTCGCGCGACCTCATCTGGGTCGGCAACTGGGGTGACGGCGAGCGTACGGCCGAGATCGCCGAGTTCCTGCTCGAACCCGTCCGTACGCTCGGTCTCGATGCTCGCGTCCATGGCGTACGCTATCCGGCCGAGGCGCGGGCTGCTCTGCGCGCCGCGGGGATCGCGTTCGGCGGCTATCTGCCCAACCATGAGGTTCCGGCGGCGTTCGCCCACTCCCGTGTGACGGTCCATATTCCCCGCCGCCCTTATGCGCGCTTGTTGCCGGGCATCCCGACCATCCGCGTGTTCGAGGCGCTTGCCTGTGGAATTCCGCTCGTCAGCGCGCCGTGGGAAGACGCGGAGGGCCTGTTCTCCCCTGGCGACGACTACCTGGTGGCGCGGAGCGGCGAGGAGATGCGGCACCATCTGCGGGCGGTCCTCGCTGAAACGGCGCTGGCCAAGGCGTTGGCCGCGCACGGCCTCGACACCGTGCGACGTCGGCACAGCTGCGCGCACCGGATCGATGAACTCCTGGCCATCTGCAGTCTCCTGGATCGGGACCTTGCGCCGGCCGCCGCGAAGGAACCGGCGCCGGCCCAGCTGATGGAGGCCTGATATGGCGGGGATGTCGATCGCATTCTTCGGTTCGAGCCTGGTCTCGGCCTACTGGAACGGCGCGGCCACCTATTACCGCGGCATCCTCAAGGCGCTTGCCGCCCGCGGCCACCGTGTCACCTTCTATGAGCCGGACGCCTATGACCGACAGAAGCACCGTGACATTCCCGATCCGGATTGGGCGCGCGTCGTGGTCTACGGCATCGACGGCGATGATGAGCTGCGGCGCTGCCTTGAGCAGGCCGCCGGAGCTGATCTCGTCGTCAAGGCCAGCGGTGTCGGCGCATTCGATGAACTGCTGGAGCGCGCGGTGGCCGACCTGCGCACACCTAAAACGATGGCCGTTTTCTGGGACGTCGACGCGCCCGCCACGCTTGAGCGCGTGCGGACCAACCCGGACGACCCGTTCCGCAGCCTGATTCCGCGCTACGAGCTGGTGCTGACCTATGGCGGCGGAGAACCCGTCGTCGAGGGGTATCAGCGGCTCGGCGCACGCGTCTGCGTCCCGATCTATAACGGCCTCGACCCTGCGACCCATCATCCGGTCGAAGCCGATCCGCGGTTCGCCTGCGACCTCGGGTTGCTGGCCAACCGCCTGCCGGATCGGGAAAGCCGAATCGACGAGTTCTTCCTCGACGTGGCCGGGGCACTGCCCGGACGCCGGTTCGTGCTCGGCGGCAACGGCTGGGACGACAAGCCCGTGCCGCCGAACGTGGTCCGGTTGGGCCATGTCTATACGCGCGATCACAATGCCTTCAACGCCGCGGCCGGCGCGGTGCTCAATGTCAGCCGGGACAGCATGGCGCGCATGGGCTTCAGCCCGGCTACGCGTGTCTTCGAAGCCGCCGGCGCTGGCGCCTGCGTCATCACGGATGCTTGGCAGGGGATCGATGTCTTCTTTGAGCCCGGCAGGGAAATCCTGGTCGCGAAGACCGGTGCGGACGTGATTGACCTGCTCGCCGGCCTGACCCCGAAGCACCGGCGGGAAATCGGCACGCGCGCAAAGGCTCGGGCGCTGGCCGAGCATACTTACGACAGTCGCGTCCGGCAGCTTGAGGCGGTCCTTCAGGGGGTGGACGCATGACCGCGGATGCGGAGCTTCCACCGGCCGCGCGACGGCTTTCGATTGTCATCATCGGGCTTAGCATCACCTCGTCCTGGGGCAATGGCCACGCCACGACTTATCGCGCGCTGATGCGCGCCCTCGTAAGGCGCGGACACGACGTGCTGTTCCTCGAGCGCGACACGCCCTGGTACCGCGAGCATCGCGACCTGCCTGAGCCGCCGTTCGGCCGAACGCGGCTCTACGGCTCCATCGACGAGCTTGAGAAGGGCTGGAGCGAAGCGATCCGGCATGCCGACCTGGTGATCGTCGGCTCGTACGTGCCCGAAGGCATCGCCGTCGGCCGCACGGTTACCCGGATCGCGCGTGGCGTGACCGCTTTTTACGACATCGACACGCCGGTCACCCTGGCCGCCGTTTCAGCGGGACAGTGCGACTATATTTCCCGGGCCTTGATCCCGTTCTTCGATCTCTACCTGTCGTTCACCGGCGGCCCGACCCTCTCGCTGCTCGAAGGCGGCTACGGCGCACGAAAGGCCCGTGCGCTTTATTGCGCCGTCGATCCGGAGGTCCATCGGCCGCGGATGGACACGCCGCTCTGGGACCTGGGCTATCTCGGCACCTACAGCTCCGATCGGCAGCCGACGCTCGACCGCCTGCTCTGCAGGCCGGCCGAGGCGCTGCCGTCCGCGCGCTTCGTCGTCGCCGGCCCGCAATATCCGGAGAGCATCGTGTGGCCCCGGAATGTCGAGCGGATCGACCATCTTCCGCCCGGTCGGCACAGCTGGTTCTACGCCCATCAGCGCTTTACGCTGAACGTCACCCGGGCGGACATGATTCGCATGGGATACTCGCCCAGTGTCCGGCTGTTCGAAGCCGCCGCGGCCGGCGTGCCGATCATCAGCGACGATTGGCCTGGCCTGGAGGAATTCCTGCTTCCCGGAGCGGAAATTCTGATCGCGCGCTCAACCGATCAGGTCCTGGGCTATCTGCGGCAATTGGATGACGACGATCGCCGCAGGGTCGCTGAGCGCGCACGCGCGCGCATCCTGTCCCGTCATACGGCTGCTCATCGCGCGCTCGCGCTTGAACGCTTCTGGCACGAGGCCGCGATCGCATCGGACCAGCGGATTCCCGCTTGAATAACCGCGAGCGGAGCGCCGGTCGCCCGGAAGCTTCGCCGAAGGTACAGGGTCGGTCAGGACGAGGGGAACTTCAGCACCGGGGATTCACAATGACGCTCATTTCGCCGCTTTTCGACACGCAGTCAGATCGCCAGGAGCTGGACGGCGCCGACTCACGCAAGAGGATATTGGTAACCGGCGGCGCGGGATTTCTCGGATCGCACCTGTGCGAGCACCTGCTCAATCAGGGCCATGAGGTGCTCTGCGTCGATAATTACTTCACCGGACGGCGCGAGAATATCGCCGATTTGTTCCGCTATCCCGAATTCGAGACACTCCGGCACGATGTCAATTTCCCGCTCTATGTCGAGGTGGACGAGATCTACAGCCTGGCCTGCCCGGCTTCGCCCGTCCATTACCAGGCAGACCCGGTCCAGACGACCAAGACCTCGGTCCTGGGCTCGATCAATATGCTTGGGCTGGCCAAGCGGGTGAAGGCCCGCATCCTGCTGTCGTCCACATCGGAGGTCTATGGCGATCCGGATGTCCACCCGCAGCGGGAGGATTATCGCGGCAACGTCAACCCCATCGGTCCGCGCGCCTGCTATGATGAGGGCAAGCGCTGCGCCGAGACACTGTTCTTCGACTACCACCGGCAGCACAAGCTGGCGATACGCGTCGCGCGCATTTTCAATACCTACGGGCCGCGCATGGACCCTCATGACGGGCGCGTGGTCTCCACGTTTCTGGTCCAGGCGCTGAAGGGTGAGCCGATCACGATCTTCGGCGACGGCAGTCAGTCCCGCGCGTTCTGCTATGTCGACGACATGATCGACGGCCTGGTCCGGCTGATGAATGCCGACGGTTGCTGTGTCGGTCCGATCAATCTCGGCAATCCGGTCGAGTTGTCGATGCTGGAACTCGCCCGCAAGATCATAGCGCTCACGAATTCGCGATCTCAGATCGTGTTCCGGCCGCTGCCGGTCGATGACCCGCGGCAGCGGTGCCCCGATATCGAGGTCGCGCGGCAGGTGTTGGACTGGCAGCCGCGCGTGCCGCTGGACATCGGGCTGGAGCGGACGGCCGCCTATTTCGAGGAGCGCTTGCGCGGGCGTGTGCCGGCGGAGTCGCCGCGCCGGCCGATCGTGCCCGCCAAGAGACGAGCGCGTCCGGCCGTGGTCGCGGCGCAGACCGGTGCGTGAGTGGAAACTGTCCAAAAGGGTTCACCGCCGATGCCTGATAGCCGACTGGGAAAGCCGTCTCCCGACGCCGTCCGCGATGAGATCGCAGCGCTTGGACCCTGGTTCCACAACATGGAGCTGTGCGGCGTCCTCACCGCGCCAGACCATTTCCTCGGCGACTATCCGGCGGTCAAGTGGCGCCGCTTCGAGGCGGCAGTTCCCGCCGATCTCACCGGCAAGACCGTCCTCGATATCGGGTGCAACGGCGGGTTCTATTCGATCGAGATGAAGCGGCGCGGCGCCCAGCGTGTGCTGGCAGTCGATCATGATGAGAGCTATCTCGCGCAAGCCCGCTTCGCCGCCGGCCTGCTAGAGGTTGAGATCGAGTTCCGGCGCCTGTCCGTCTATGACGTCGGTGCGCTGGCCGAGCGCTTCGACCTGGTGCTCTTCCTGGGCGTGCTCTACCATTTGCGCCATCCGCTGCTGGCGCTCGATCTGATCCACGAGCACGTCGCGCGCGACCTCCTCGTCTGCCAGTCCATGCAGCGCGGTGCCGCGACGGAAGAACCGGTGGCGAGCGATTACCCGTTCTCGGAAACCGCGATCTTCGAACGGCCCGGCTATCCGCGCATGGCGTTCATCGAGCACAGCTATGCCGGCGACTGTACGAACTGGTGGATACCCAATGCCGCTTGCACGGCGGCCATGCTGCGCAGCGCGGGATTCGCCATCGAAAGCCATCCGGAAGACGAAGTCTTCGTCTGCCGCCGACAGCAGCGGCCGACACCCTACGGCGCCGTCTATCCAGCAACCCGGGAGGCGCGGCCATGATCGAGGCTGCGATGATCTGGAACGAGCCCAATAACAAATCGCATTGGGACATCGATATCGATCCGGATTGGCGGCGCTTCGCTGAAATGGCCCGGCTGGCGGGCGACGCTATCGGCGGCGCGGCGCCCGGGTTGACGCGGGTGCTGGGTGGTATTTCGCCGATCGATCCGCTCTTCATGGCGAATATGCAGGGGCAGGGGGTGCTCGATCATGTCGACGCGGTGGCGGTGCACGGCTTTCCGCTCGACTGGAACCACTGGATGATCGACGAATGGCCGGCGAAGCTGCGCGAGATCCAGGCCGTGACCGACCTGCCGCTCTGGGTCTCCGAGGTTGGCATCTCCACCTTCGGTGCCGAGGAAGTCCAGGAATTCGGTCTCAGGCGCACCGCGGGGCTGCTGGCCGGACGCGCGCCGCGCCTGCATTGGTACAGCCTCTATGACCTGCCGGCGGCGTGGCCGGCGACGACCCGGCATCGCGAAGCCGAAGGATCGTCCTACTACCGGCATTTCCACATGGGCTTGCTGCGCGAGGACGGCTCGCCCAAGCGCGCTGCGAAAATCTTCTCCGAATTCACGCCGCTTCTCGGCATCTGTCAGTGGTTCCATTTCGAGGACCATCGCCTCGAGGACACGGTGCGGTGGCTGAAGACCTTGGGCGTGACCTATCTGCGCACGGGATTGAGCTGGGCCGACAGTTTCCGCCCCGATGCGATGGCCTGGTTCGACCGGCAGATGCGCGCACTGGAGCCCTTCGACATCACGCTGACCTTCTGCTTCACGCCGGAGCATCGCGGACTGCTCCCGCATCACACAAGCCCGCCCCTCGTGCCCGAGGAGTTCGCCGATTTCTGCGCGGCCATGATACGGCGTTATACGGGCGCAGGCGCCGGATTCGCGCCCACCGAGCGGGTCGCGGCCCTTGGGGCCTAGCGGCCTTTACAGGGCGGATTCGACGGTGTGGTTGACTCCCAGGATCGAAACTTCACTGCCATCGAGCAGCACCCGGCTTATCGAGGCGGGGCTGATTTCAACGCGCCGGAACAGGTCGAGCGGAATTCCCGCCCAATAGGCAAGCGCGGCCTTGATCATGTCGCCGTGGCTCACCAGCACGATTTCGCCACGCTGCCATCGATCCCGCGCATCCAGCATCGCGGCGACTATGCGGGCCTGGGCCTCGATCATCGTCTCGCCGCCGGGCGTGCGCTGCCCGCTGCGAAACGCGTTCCAATCCCGCCAGTCCGGACGGGCGTTCAGCGCAGCGAATCCCTGTCCCACCCAGGTGCCAAAATCGATCTCGTCCAGGCGCGGCTCGACAGACAGGGCCACGCCGCAACGCGCCGCGATCGGCTGTGCGGTTTCCAGCGTCCGTTTAAGCGGACTGGAGAGCACCACACTGATCTTGCGCCTGCTCAAGTGATCTGCCAGCGCACCGGCCTGCGCTTGCCCTTTGTCGCTGAGGCTGACGTCGGCGTGGCGTCCTGTCAGGACGTGCCCGACCAGATCGTGGGTGGCATGGCGGACCAGATGGAACAGCGTCATCCGGTCGGGTCAGCGTTCGATGTCGCCGCGGATGAAGGCCTCGGTGCGCGCATAGGCTTCGCTGTCGGTGAACTGCTCGGGCGGGGTCTTCATGAAATAACTCGACGGGGCGGTCAGCGCGCCGCCGACACCGCGGTCGAGAGCCAGCCTTGCGCAGCGAATCGCGTCGATGACGACGCCGGCCGAATTGGGCGAGTCCCACACTTCGAGCTTCAGCTCGCAATTGAGCGGCAGGTTGCCGAAGGTCGTGCCTTCCATGCGGATATAGCAGATCTTGCGGTCGGTCAGCCAAGGCACGTGATCGCTCGGGCCGACATGCACGTCCTCGGCGGGCAATGGCTCGTCCAGCTGACTCATTACCGCTCCCGTCTTGGAACGCTTTTTCGATTCCAGGCG
>CAZVYC010000212.1:0-8925 GCA_964631425.1 uncultured Rhodospirillales bacterium | reverse complement strand
TCGCCCCGGTCATCTCCGCGACTTTCCCTTTGCGGGACTACGGAATGAACTAAGCTGATCGTGCCGATCCTGGCCCCCTCGCCCCAGCGGGGAGAGGGGGGGGCCCGACGCGCGAGCGGCGGGAGGGTGAGGGGGTGGTGCCGCATGTCGGACGATCGAGACGCGCGCTGACGCGCGCGCCCCCTCACACTCCCATTGCTGCGCAATGGGTCCCTCCCTCTCCCTGCTGGGGCGAGGGAATTCCCCAATGAGCAATACCGGATTCATCGCCTCAATACCCGACCAGGAACGGATTGAACCCGGCGCGCCGATAAGGGCTGTCGCGGAGCAGCATGTCGAGCCCGACGCTGGCCACGTCGTCCGCAACCGGGTCGAGGGCGGTGTCCCTGTTGTGGTACAGCACCTTCACGTAAGAACCACACTCGCCACAGGTCTCAGCCTTGATCGTCCCGCCCTGGCCGTCGATCTCCTGCAGGCCGATGCCCTTGGTCGAGCCGCAGGCAAGGCACTTGACCCGGACCTCGTTCCACAAAGTGGCGCAGAGCGCGCAGAAGGCATAGCGGGCGCCCTCGGCACCCATCCAGCCAGCGATCATCGACACGGCGGGCGGGCCGCCGCAGGCCGGGCAGATGCCGACATCGACCGGAACGAGACTGTCCTCGGCGAGGCCGGCCGCCAGCCGCGCGAAGTGAACCTGCAAGACGGCCGCGACATAGGCTTGCTCCGCCACCTGATCAGCCGCACTGGCGTGAGTCAGCATGTCGGCGACGATCGCGTCGCGGCCCGCCTCGTCGAGGCCGTGCACGTGCGCCAGAGCGTCGGCGGCCGCCGGCGGCTTCTCGATCGTGGCGAAGGCCTCGAACAGCTTCGCGAAGGTGACGTTCAGCGCCGTATCGGCCTTGAATGCGCCGCGATCGAGGGGCGGCATGCCGAATTCGCGCGACCGTTCGATGACCGCCGAGTCCGGCGGAGTCGGTGACGGGAGGCCCGGCAAGATAGCCGCCTGGCAGTCCGCGATCGCGCCAAGGAAGTGGAGATAGGGCGCAAGCTCGCTCGCCTCCGCTAGCGCCCGGAACCGCGCCGCGCGGCGCGCGAACAGCGAGCCGGGGTCGGGCAAGCGCACGAACGGGGCCTTGGATACGCCGCCGATCACCGATGGATCGGGCTGGATCGTTGTAAAACTTGCCATCACGCCCTCTCGGGCCCCCCGGGCCACGGATCAGGACAGGTTATTCCGCCGCCGACTTGCCTTTGCCGGCCAGCTGCTTCAGCCATTTGCGGTGGTGCCGCCACGCCCAGCCGCCGGTCACTCGCCCGCCGACCATGCCGTCGATACTGCCACGGACCCAGATCGCTGAATAGACGTGGAGAATCCAGACGCAGATGATGATGACTGCCGCCATGGAGTGGATCAGGACGGCGACCCGCTTCGTCTCAATGTCGGTCAGCGGGTAGAAATACTCGTCCCAGATGAGAATGCCGGTCACGATCAGAACCAGGATCAGGATCGTCATCGCCCAGAAGATGAATTTCTGGCCGGCATTGTACTTGCCGATCTCAGGCATCCGCTCCTCATGTCCGGTTACCAAGTCCCCGGTATGGGCGATCCACTCGGTGTCGACCCGCCGCCAGAGATTGTGGCGCCAGAACTGCACGAAGAGCAGCGCGAAGCTGAAGAACAGGACGACGCCGATCCAGGGATGGAAGCTCCGCGTATTCTGTCCGCCGCCGAACAGGGCGCTCAAGAAGAACAGCGACGGGTGGAACATCGCCAGCCCGGAAAGCGCGAGCAAGATCAGCGAGATGGCCGTGATCCAGTGATTGACCCGGGCATAGCCGCGATAGCGATCGACCGTGACCGGGTGGCCCGGATAGATCGCGTCGCCTTCCTCGACCTCGGAGTCCTGCCTCATGCAGTGCCTCCGTTGCCCTCGACCAGCCGTTCGGCGTTCTCCTCGTCTTCTTCCGTCGGCCGGTTCGGCTTGGCGAACAGGCCGTGCAGGATGCTGGCGGCGGCGGCGAGGCCCATGGCGGTGAGGCCGGCATATTTGGTGACGCCCTTCCAGGTCTTCACCACCGCGGAGATCTTCGGGTTATCCGGCAGGTCGCTATAGATGTGCGGCTTGTCGGCGTGGTGCAGCACATACATGACGTGCGTTCCGCCGACGCCCGCGGGGTCGTAGAGGCCGGCATTGGCATAGCCGCGCGACTTCAGGTCGGCGATCCGGCCGTCGGCATGCTTCTTCATGTCGTCCTTGGTCCCGAACACGATCGCCTGGGTCGGGCAGGCCTTGGCGCAGGCCGGTCCCTGTCCCACCGCCACCCGGTCCGAGCACAGCGTGCATTTATAGGCGCGGTGGTCGACCTTCGAGATGCGCGGGATATTGAACGGGCAACCCTTCACGCAATAACCGCAGCCGATGCAGTTCTCGTGCACGAAATCGACGATGCCGTTGGAATATTGCACGATCGCGCCGGGCGCCGGGCAGGCTTTGAGGCAACCCGGATCGGCGCAATGCATGCAGCCATCCTTGCGGATCAGCCATTCAAGATTGTCCGTCTCCGGGTTCACCCATTCCTCGAACCGCATGAGCGTGAACATCTCGGGCGTGAGGTCATGCGGGTTCATGTAGGTCCCGACATTGTCCTCGATCGCCGGATGGGTGTCGTTCCACTCGATGCAGGCCGACTGGCAAGCCTTGCAGCCGATGCACTTCGAGACGTCGATCAGCTTGGCTACCGGTGTCAGCTGCCGCTGGGGCGGCGGCAGGTCCTCGGTGGCGGAGCGCTGGATCAGGTCGCCGCTGTTGAGGTTTTCGACGATGCCTTGGGTCGGCGGGTTGCTGACAGCGGTCGTTGGGCTGTCCATGATCAGACCTCCGCCGTTTCGGTGGTGGGCTCGATATTGACCAGGAACGCCTTGAACTCCGGCGTTTGGCTGTTGGCGTCACCAACAAACGGGGTCAGCGAGTTGGGGCCGAATCCCTTCCGCGCCGCGCCGGTGAAGCCCCAGTGCAGCGGGATGCCTACGACGTGGACGGTCTTGCCGTCGCAGATCAGGGGCCTGATCCGCTTCGTCACCACCGCTTTGGCCTTGACCGAGCCGCGATTCGACCAGACCCGGACCCAGCCGCCGTTAGTAATACCCTTCTCCTTGGCGAGCTCCTCCGAGATTTCCACAAAGAACTGCGGCTGCAACACGGAATTGACCCGGTCGTGCTTGGTCCAGAAATGGAATTGCTCGGTCAGGCGATAGGACGTGGCCGCGTAGGGGAACTTGTCCGAGTTGCCCAGCTGCGCCGCGTCGGCCTGGAAAATACGCGCCACCGGGTTGCCTCGGATGCCCGGGTTGATCGGGTTGGCAATCGGCGATTCGAACGGCTCGTAATGCACCGGGAACGGTCCGTCACGCATCAGGCCCCGGGCGAAGAGCCGCCCAGTACCCTCCTGGTTCATGATGAACGGCATCACGTCCCCCGGCTTCGCCGTCGGCGAAATGTCCGGCACGTCGTCACCAGTCCATTTGGACCCGTCCCATTCCAGGATCTTGCGCGACGGGTCCCAAGGCTTCCCCTCCATGTCGGCCGAGGCCCGGTTGTAGATGATGCGGCGGTTGAGCGGCCAGGAGAAGGTCCAATTGGGATAGGTGCCAAGGCCGCTCGGATCCGAATTGTCGCGGCGCGCCATGTTGTTGCCGGCCTCGTTGGAGCAGCCGGAATAGATCCAGCAGCCGCAGGAGGTCGTGCCGTCGTCACGCAGCTGCGAGAAATTCGCCACCTGCTTGCCCGCCGGCACCAGAACCTTGGTCGGGTCGTTTGGATCGTGCAGGTCGGCGAGCGCCTTGCCGTTGATCTCGCGCGCGAGCTCGTCCGGTTTGGGCTCGTTCGGGTCGGCATAGTCCCAGGTCAAGTTGAGGATCGGATCGGGGAACGCTCCGCCCTCCTTGCGGTAGAGGTCACGCAACCGGACGAAGAGCTGGCCCAGGATCCAGTTGTCGTGCTTGGCCTCGCCCGGCGGCGAACCGCCCGGCCAGTGCCATTGTAGCCAGCGCCCGGAATTGGTCAGCGAACCTTCCTCCTCCGCGAAGCAGGTGGTGGGCAGCTGGATGACCTCGGTCTGGATCGATTTGGTATCCACGTCGTTGAAGTCGCCGTGGTTCTCCCAGAACCGCGACGTCTCGGTGTCGAGCGGGTCCATGGTGACCAGCCATTTGAGCTTGGAGAGCGCCTCGGTGAGCTTGCCCCGGTTGGGAAAAGCCAGAAGCGGGTTGAAGCCCTGGCAGAAATAGCCGTTCATCTTGCCGTCGTGCATCAGCTCGAACGCGCGCAGGATATCGTAGGACGGGACATCCAGCTTGGAGATGTAGTCATAGGCCCAGTCGTTCTCGGCAGTCGCAGCCGCGCCGTACATGGCTTTCTGGAGGCTGACGAAGAACTTGGGATAGTTTTGCCAATAGCTGGTCTGGCCGGGCCGGAGCGGCTTGAACTGCCGCGTCGAGAGATAGGTCTTGAGGTCGTGCTCCTTCTCGACCGGCATGTTGAGATAGCCGGGCATGAGATCGGACATGAGCCCCACATCGGTCAGGCCCTGGATATTCGAATGGCCGCGGAGCGCGTTCATGCCGCCGCCGCGGATGCCGATATTGCCCAGGATCAGCTGCAGCATCGCCATGGTACGGATGTTCTGCGAACCCGAGCTGTGCTGAGTCCAGCCGAGCGCGTACATCGACGTCATCGCCTTGTTCGGGGCCGACGTCTCCGCCACCATTTTGGCCACCGTCAGGAATTTTTCCTTGGGCGTGCCGCAGATGCGCTCCACGAACTCCGGCGTGTAGATCGACACGTGCTGCTTCAGCAGGTTCCAGACGCAGCGCGGGTGCTGGAGCGTCATGTCGATCGCCGCGAACCCGTCGGGCCCGATCTCATAATCCCAGTTCGAACGGTCGTAATCCCGCTTCTCCGGGTCGTAACCGGTGAACAGCCCGTCCCGGTATGTGAAGCCCTCCTTCACGATCAGCGGCGCGTTGGTGAAGTTCTTAGTGTACTCCCACTGCACCTTGTCATTCTCGATGCAGTAGCGGATGAGGCCCGACAGGAACGTGATGTCCGTTCCCTGCCGGATCGGCGCATAAAAATCCGACACCGAAGCCGTGCGGGTATAGCGCGGATCGACAACGATCAGCCGCGCGCCACGATTGGCCTTGGCCTCAGTGACCCACTTGAATCCGCAAGGATGCGCTTCCGCCGCATTTCCGCCCATCACGATCGCCAGATCGGTGTTTCGGATGTCGGTCCAGGAATTCGTCATCGCGCCACGACCGAACGTAGGGCCCAAACTGGACACCGTAGGTCCGTGTCAAACGCGCGCCTGGTTATCGAATGCGACGATGCCTAAGCTGCGGACGAACTTGTAGGTCGCGTACGCGGTCTCGTTGGTGGTGGCCGACGCCGCCAGGAAGCCCGTGGTGGTCCACCGGTTGACGGCGAGACCGTCGGCGTTCTTAGCGATAAAGTTCTTATCGCGATCGTCCTTGATCAGGCGCGCGATGCGGTCAAGCGCCGTGTCCCACGAGACGCGCTCGAACGCTTGGGACCCCGGCTTGCGCACCATCGGGTACAGCAGTCGCGTCTTGGAATGGATGAAATCCTTGAGCGCGGCCCCTTTCGGGCAAAGCGTGCCACGATTGGTCGGGTGGTCGACATCGCCCTCGACATGGGTGATGTCGGCCTGCTCGCCCTTGCGCAAATCACCCCTGGAATAGAGGATGACGCCGCAGGCGACGGAGCAGTAGGGGCAGGTGTTGCGGGTTTCTACCGTGGAGGCAAGCTTGTAGCCCCTGACAAGGGTCGCTACCGCCGCTTCCGCCGCGCCGAAGCCCAACGCTCCCAGCGCCGTTCCCGCAACCCCCACGCCCGTGGCTTTCAGGAAGCCGCGTCGTGAAAGCTCCATGTTCATCGAGCCCTCCTTCCCCGGGCGGCAGAACTGCTCGCCCGCCTAGTGCTTATCAAATCCGACAGCCGCGAAAACTGATAGTATGGAACAACCATAATCACGCGACCAGAGGGAATCGATCCAAACGCCGGCTCAGCGCCTTGACTGGCGGGATTGTCGATCCGAATCAGCGCGATGCCATCGCGGAATTCGAGAGACACGATCTCGCGCATGAAGCTCCCTGATGGTGGTCAGAGGCTGCGCGAAATCAGTTCCTTCATGATTTCGTTCGTCCCGCCGTAGATCTTCTGGACGCGCGCATCCGTCCACATCTTCGAGATCGGGTATTCGGACATGTAGCCGTAACCGCCGAAGAGCTGTAGGCATTCGTCGACGACCTCGCACTCCTTCTGGGTGGTCCACCATTTCGACATTGCCGCGGTGACGACATCCAGCCGCCCGGCGACCAGTTCCTCAATGCAGAAATCGACGAAGACACGGCCGATCTTCGCCTCGGTCGCGGCCTCGGCCAGCTTGAAGCGGGTGTTCTGGAAATCGAAGATCGTCTTGCCGAACGCCTTGCGTTCCTTGACGTATTCGGTGGTGACGCGGATCGCGGCCTCCATCGCGCCCACCGCCTTGACCGCGATGATCAGCCGCTCCTGCGGCAGCTGCTCCATCAGCTGGACGAAGCCGTGATCAGGCTCCGGGCCCAGCAGGTTCGAGGTCGGGACCCGCACGTCGTCGAAGAACAGCTCCGACGTGTCCTGTGCATGAAACCCGATCTTCTCGAGGTTCCGACCGCGCCGGAACCCCTCGGCCTCGGCCGCCTCGACCACCAGCAGCGAGATGCCCTTGGCACCCTGTGCCGGGTCGGTCTTGGCGACGACGATGATGAGATCGGCCAACTGTCCGTTCGTGATGAAGACCTTCTGGCCGTTCACGACATAGAGGTTACCGTCGAGCTTCGCCGTGGTGCGCACGCCCTGGAGGTCCGAGCCTGCGCCCGGCTCGGTCATCGCGATGGCGCCGACCATCTCACCGGTGGCAAGCTTGGGCAGCCAGCGCCGGCGCTGCTCCTCGGTGCCGTAATGCAGGATGTAGGGGGCAACGATGCCGCTGTGCAGCGGCAGGCCGAAATCCGGAAAGTTGACCCGCATCAGCTCATCGATCACCACCGCTTCGTGGCGGAAATTGCCGCCGGCCCCGCCATATTCGGCCGGAATGCCGGTGAGCAGCAGCCCCGCCTCGCCCGCCTTCAGCCACAGCTCACGGTCGACCATGCCCTGCCGCTCCCACCGGTCGATGTTGGGCGCAACCTCGCGCTCCATGAATTTGCGGGTTGCGTCGCGAAAGATCGCGAGCTCCTCGGCTTCGGCCGTATCCAACATCGATCTTCCCCGAAAAGCCTGTGGCGCCAGCTGACTTGTGAAGAGCCTATCCAACGCTCGGTCGAAAGTGCAAGACGAAGCTCCGACCCGTCCCTAGCCCAGCTGAGTGCGCAACCGTTTCCGCTAAACCGGACAGCCGTGGATCAACTTCGCATAACGGATCAGGGGACCCTCACAGCGGGTCGCTCCGCGGAGGTATTCCGCCCCAGCCAAGCTCGCCAGCCGCCGAATCCGGTGATGTCCCGCGCTGCGCGCACGGCATGGGCCTCGCACAGGAAGCTCTTCACCGCGCCGCCATCCTCCAGCCTGATCGTGCCGATGCCGAGCGGGGCTGGAATCTCGGCCACGAAGCTGCCGAAGGCTGCGGGGTCGAGCTCCCAGATTTCCAGCTCGATCAATCCTTGGCCCGCGCCGTCATAGACGAGGCCAGGCTTGGCCGGCGTGGTGTCCAGCGCGTAGAGGCTGTAGCCGGGCGCGGTGCGCGCGGCCCGGACGAACCGGGCACTGCGATCGGTCAGCTGCCAGTTGAGCGGCTGGCCCGTCAGGTGCGCACCCACCACGGCCAGCAGGATGCCGTCGGATGTGGCAGGCTCGACCGGAATCGGCGGCGGGAAGGTCGACGGTGCATCGTGAGCTTCCTCTCCTGCGAGGTGGCGGCGCAGCATCTCGGCTGCGGACTCGATCGCCATCTCATCAAATGCGCGGCCGATCAGCGTCACGCCGAAAGGCAGGCCGTTCGGCCGGAAGCCGGCGGGAATTGCGATCGCCGAAAGGTCCATCAGGTTCACGAAATTAGTGTAGAGGCCAAGATTGCTGTTGAGCCGGATCGGGTCGGCCAGCACCTCGTCGATGCGGTACGTGGTGCCGGTGGTCGGCAGCAGCATCATCTCCATCTTCTGCCATTCCGCCTCGGCAGCGCGGGTGAGGTCGGCAAGCTTGTAGAAGAATTCGAAGCCTTCGGCGGCGGACATCCCGGCACCGCCCAGGATGATCTCGCGGACGGTCGGATCCATTGCATCGTATTTGTCGAAGCCATAGGCGCGGAGCGCTGCCAGCCGCTCGGCGACCCAGGGGCCGCCATAGAGTAGCCGGGCGGCCTCACGAAATGGCGCGAAGTCGATCGCTACCGGCTCAGCCCATTTGCTCAGCCGGTCCACCGCCCGCGCATACAAATCGGCGGCGGCCTGATCGCCGAAGAATTCGAGCGGCTTGGCCGGCACCCCGATGCGCTGGGGGATGCGGATGCTCCTAGTCGTCACCCGCGGCTCCTGTCGAGAATACGGGTCTTCGGGGTCGAAGCCGGCCGCCGCGCTCCGCACAAAGATTGCGTCCCAGACCGTCTTGGCGAAGATCGACACGCAATCCTGGCTGCGGCAGGCGGGGACGACGCCGCGGGTGCTGATCAGTCCCTTGGTCGGCTTCAGGCCCACGATACCATTGAAGGCGGCGGGCACGCGGCCGGAACCGGCGGTGTCGGTGCCGAGCGCGAAGCTGACGAGCCCCGAGGCGACCGCGACTGCTGAGCCGGAACTGGAGCCGCCGGAAATGTAGGCCGGGTCGAAGACCGACGCGCAGATGCCGTAAGGCGAGCGGGTGCCGACGA
>CAZVYC010000211.1:5921-8954 GCA_964631425.1 uncultured Rhodospirillales bacterium | reverse complement strand
AAAACCATTCTGTGGGGGGCGCCCCCGGCCCCGCCTTTCCACGCTGTACGGCGGCCACGGAGCCCCGCCCCACTATAAAGAATGCCTTAACTTGGTGTCTTCGTGTCTTGGTGGTTCATTCCTAAGCTGCCATTATCTGCGGCCGTGCCGTAAACGCCGCCGCCTTTTCGAGTGCTGCCGCGCCGGCCACGACCGTCTCTTCGTCGAAGGGGCGGCCGATCAGCTGGAGACCCAGCGGCAGGCCGCCGGAGTCGAGGCCGGCGGGCACCGAGATGCCGGGGAGTCCGGCCAATGAGGCCGGCACGGTGAACACGTCATTGAGATACATGGCGATGGGGTCGTCGGATTTCTCCCCCAGCGCGAAGGCAGCGGTTGGCGCGGTCGGCGTCAGGATCAGGTCGCAGCTTTCGAAGGCCTGGCTGAAGTCGCGGGCGATCAGCGCGCGGACCTTCTGCGCCTTGATGTAATAGGCATCGAAATAGCCGGCCGACAGCACGTAGGTGCCGATCAGGATGCGGCGCTTGACCTCCGCGCCGAAACCCTCGGCGCGGGTGTTCTCGTATTGCTCGGTCAGGTCCTTGCCGGGCACGCGCAGCCCGTAACGCACGCCGTCATAGCGGGCGAGGTTGGACGAGCACTCGGCCGGCGCCACGATGTAATAGGTGGCGAGCGCGTGGCGGGTGTGCGGCAGGGTGACCGGCACGATCTCGGCGCCGGCGTCCCTGAGCCAGTCCTCGCCCTGGCGCCACAGCGCATCGATCTCGGCCGACATGCCGTCGACGCGGTATTCCTTGGGAATGCCGATCTTGAGGCCCTTGATCGAGCGGCCGACGGCCTCGCGGTATTCCGGTACGGGCAGGTCGACGCTGGTCGAATCCTTGGGGTCGAAACCAGCCATGGATTCGAGCAGGATTGCCGTGTCCTCGACCGTGCGGGCGAACGGGCCGGCCTGGTCGAGCGAGGAGGCGAAGGCGATAATGCCCCAGCGCGAGCAGCGGCCATAGGTCGGCTTCATGCCGACGATGCCGCAGAACGAGGCCGGCTGGCGGATCGAGCCGCCGGTGTCGGTGCCGGTGGCACCAGGGGCCAGGCGAGCAGCCACCGCCGCCGCCGAGCCGCCGGACGAGCCGCCGGGCACCAGCGGGCGGTTGTCGCCCTGCCGCCGCCACGGGCTTTCGACCGGCCCATAAGCGCTTGTCATGTTTGACGAGCCCATGGCGAACTCGTCGAGATTGGCCTTGCCCAGCATCACCGCGCCGTCGCGCAGTAGGTTGCCGCTGACCGTCGATTCATAGGTCGGGGTGAAGCCCTTCAGGATCTTGCTGCCGGCCGTGGTCTGCACGCCTTTGGTGCAGAACAGGTCCTTGATCGCGAGCGGCACGCCGTCGAGGCGCCAGGCATCGCCACCAGCGCGCCGCGCATCCGACGCCTTGGCCTGTTCGAGAGCGATATCCGGCGTCTCAACGATGAAGGCGTTGAGCGCGCGCGCGCCTTCTATGGCGCGGATATGCGCCTCAGCGAGCTCGGTCGCGGAAATCTCGCGGCTGTCGAGCCGCTTCAGCGACTCGGCGATGGAAAGGTCGGTCAGGGCCATAGGCGTTACTCGACCACCTTGGGCACGGTGAAGAAGCCGTTCATCGGCTCGGTCGCGTTGGCGAGCACGTCCTCACGGTCGGTCGAATGGTCGATGAGGTCGGGACGGGTCCTGAGCCGCGCGCCGACGACGCTGGTCATCGGCTCGACCCCTTCGGTCGAGACCTGCTGCAGCTCGTCGACCCAGCCCAGCACGCGGCTGAGCTCGGCCGCGAGGTGGTTCTTTTCGTCGTCGGTCAGCCGAATCCGCGCCAGCCGCGCGATCCGGGCGACCGCTGCTGCATCGAGCGACATCTTGGGCGCCTAGTAGTCTGGTCGAAAGGCGGTTAGGTATCACCCGCTATGGCGATCCGCAACCCGCACGCGCTGAAGGCGCTCCTCACCCAACGGCAAAGGCTGATCGGGCTCGATCTCGGCGAGAAGACGATCGGCGTGGCGATTTCCGATCCCGGCCTCAAGGTGGCGTCGCCGATCGACACGATCCGGCGGGTCAAGTTCACCGAGGATGTGCGGCAGCTCGCCAAGCTGATCAAGGGGCGCGAGGCGGGCGGATTCATCGTCGGGCTGCCGATCAACATGGACGGCACCGAGGGGCCGCGCTGCCAGTCGGTCCGGCATTTCGCCGAGAATCTGATCGCGCGGGCGGACCTGCTGGGCCTGGAGCCCGAGATCGCGTTCTGGGATGAGCGCCTGTCCACCGTCGCGGTGAACCGCATGCTGATCGGCGAGGCGGATTTAAGCCGGGGAAAGCGCGCGCAATCGGTGGACAAGATGGCGGCCGCGTATATCCTTCAGGGTGCGCTGGACGCGCTCGCCGCCCAGCCCGACTCTGACAATCTGTCCGATCCCGCCCGCCGTCAATGAACGAAACCGGAGGAACCGCCATGGACAATTCCCTCGACAGCACTGGCCTCACCCGCCCTGGCCTCGACAGCACTGGGCAAGGCCATATCGCCAGCCTGACCGATTCGGTCCGCCTTTCGCGCCGCGGCTTCGCCGTCACGACGCTCGCCGCCGGCTTCGCCGCGGCGGTCAGCCCCGTCGCCCAGGCGACGATCACCACCGACAGCGAAGGCCTGACTGCCGGCGAAGTCAAAATTCCGGTGAAGGACGGCACCATCCCCGGCTATCGGGCGATGCCCGCCAAGGGAACGAATTTCCCGACCGTGCTGGTGATCCAGGAAGTCTTCGGCGTGCATGAGCACATCAAGGACATCTGTCGGCGGCTGGCCAAGGCCGGATACTATGCGATCGCGCCTGAGCTCTACGCCCGGCAGGGCGACGTATCGAAGCTGACGGACATCCAGGACATCATGAAGATCGTGGCCACCGTGCCGAACGACCAGGTGATGAGCGATCTCGACTCCGCCGTGGCCTTCGCCAAGAGCGAGAAGGCCGACACGGACAAGCTGGCGGTCACCGGCTTCTGCTGGGGCGGCG
>CAZVYC010000211.1:0-5911 GCA_964631425.1 uncultured Rhodospirillales bacterium | reverse complement strand
GGCTCTATGTCGCGCACAACCCGGAGGTAAAGGCCGGTGTCGCCTGGTACGGCCCGCTGGTCGGCCAGCCGGGCCGGCCGGCGCCGCTCGACGTCGCCGACAAGATCAAGGGGCGCGTGCTGGGCTTGTACGGCGGCAAGGACACCGGCATCACGGAAGAGAACCGCAACCAGATGCTGGCGGCATTGAAAGCGGCGGGCGATACCAAGAGCAATATCGTGGTCTATCCCGACGCGCAGCACGGGTTCAACGCGGATTACCGCCCCAGCTACAACGAAGCGGCGGCGAAGGACGGCTGGGCCAAGATGCTGGCCTGGTTTAAGAGCCATGGGGTGGGCTGAGGGCAACGGACGAATGCAGCGGACGACGGAAACATTCCTCGCCCCTCCGGGGAGAGGGGGCCGGCGAAGCCGGCGGGGTGAGGGGGTGGCGCCGCCTGCGCTCTGGACCAGAATGGATACATATGAACCCCCTCACCCTCCCATCGCTGCGCGATGGGCCCTTCCCTCTCCCCGCTGGGGCGAGGGAGTTTCCGCGCGCGCCCGAGCATGCAAGAGTCGATTTTGAACGCTTCCGCCGCGACCGACGAAACCCCCCTGCCCGCCGGGATTGTCTGGACCAGGCGGCATCTGCTGGGAATCGAGGGACTGAGCCGGGCGGAGATCACGGCGGTGCTCGACCTGGCCGAAGGCTATGTCGAGCAGAACCGGCGGGCGGACAAGCGCAGCCGGGAGCTCTCCGGCCGGGCGGTGATGAACCTGTTCTTTGAGGATTCGACCCGCACGCGAACCTCGTTCGAGTTGGCGGGCAAGCGGCTGGGCGCCGACGTGCACAACATGTCGGTGGCGACGAGCTCGGTGAAGAAGGGCGAAACGCTGCTCGACACGGCGATGACGTTGAATGCGATGCGGCCGGATTTCCTGGTCGTCCGGCATGCGCAGTCGGGCGCGCCCAAGCTGCTGGCAGACAAGGTCAATAGCTCAGTGATCAACGCCGGCGACGGCGCGCATGAGCATCCGACCCAGGCGCTGCTCGACGCGCTGTCGATCCGGCGGCGGCGCGGGCGGCTGGAGGGGCTGGCGGTGGCGATCTGCGGCGACATCCTGCACAGCAGGGTGGCGCGCTCGAACATCCACCTGCTGGGCACGATGGGGGCGCATGTCCGGGTGGTCGGGCCGCCGACCTTGATCCCGTCCGCGATCGACCGGATGGGGGTCGAGGTGTTCACAGACATGGACCACGGGCTCCGCGATGCCGACATCGTCATGATGCTGCGCCTGCAGAGCGAACGCATGGACGGAAAGTTCATCCCCTCGTCACGCGAGTATTTCCGTTTCCATGGTCTGACCTTCGACCGGCTGAAGGTGGCCAAGCCGGATGCGCTGGTGATGCATCCCGGGCCAATGAACCGCGGAGTCGAGATCGACTCCGAAGTCGCCGACGATATCGGGCGCAGCCTGATCCTCGACCAGGTCGAGCTGGGCGTCGCCGTCCGCATGGCGTGCCTGAGACTGCTCGCTGCGACACGGGCCAACACATGACCCTCACCGCTTATACAAATGCCAGGCTGCTCGATCCGGCCAACGCGCGCGACGAGGTCGGGACTCTGGTCGTCGAGAGCAGCAGGATCGTGGCGGTCGGCGCGGGCGTCGAGGCGCCCGAGGCGGCGCATGAGGTGGATTGCACTGGGCTTTGCCTGGCGCCCGGCCTGGTCGACATGCGGGTCGCGGTGGGCGAGCCGGGCGAGGAGCAGCGCGAGACCATCCTGTCGGCCAGCCGGGCAGCAGCGGCGGGCGGCATCACCGCTTTCGCCATGCTGCCCAACACGACGCCGGTGATCGACGACATTGCCGGCTTAGAATTTGTGGCCAGGCGAGCGCGCGAGGCGAAGCTGGTCAAGATCTTCGCCTATGGCGCGGTGACGCGCGGCGCGCAAGGTAAGGAGCTGGCGGACATGGGGCTGCTGGCCGAGGCCGGCGCGGTCGGCTTCACCGACGGCGTCAACGCCATCGGCGATGCGCTGACCATGCGGCGGGTGCTGTCCTATGCCAAGGGGTTCGGCAAGGTGGTGGTGCAGCATCCGGAGGAACCGACTCTCGCCGCCGGCGGGCAGATGAACGAGGGCGAGATCGCGACCAGGCTGGGCTTGGCGGGCATTCCCCGCGCGGCCGAGATCATCATGCTGGAGCGGGATCTGAGGCTCGTCGAGCTGACCGGCGGACGCTACCACGCAGCGCACCTGTCGACGGCCGAGGGCGTCGACCTGATCCGAAAGGCCAAGCGCGCCGGGCTGCCGGTGACGTGCGACGTGGCCCCGCCCTATTTCGCGCTGTCGGAGGTCGATGTCGGCGATTATCGCACCTTCGCCAAGCTGTCGCCGCCGCTGCGCACCGATTTCGACCGGCGCGAGATCATTGCCGGGATCGCCGACGGCACGATCGACGCGATCGCGAGCGACCACGCTCCGCAGGACCAGGACGCCAAACGGGTGCCGTTCGCCGCCGCCGCGCCGGGGGTAGTGGGGCTGGAGACCTTGCTGCCGGTGGGGCTTGAGCTATACCACAAGGGCATGGTGGGGTTGCTCGATCTGATGGCACGGCTGACGGTGAATCCGGCGACTATCCTGGGCCTGAAGCTGGGCCGGCTCGCGGTGGGCGGACCGGCCGATCTCGTCATCTTCGACCTCGACCGGCCGTGGGTGATCGATGCGGACCGTTTTTTGTCCAAGTCGAAGAACTCATTATTCGAGAAACGGCCGGTATCCGGAGCCGTCGTGATGACCGTCGTGGACGGGCGCGTCGTGCATCAAATGCAGGAGTAATATGGTGGCCCAGCCGATCGAGTTCTTCTTCGATTTCTCCTCCCCCTATGGCTATGTCGCGAGCCAACTGATCGACAACCTCGCCGCCCGGCACGAACGCACGGTGGTGTGGAAGCCGATCTTGCTGGGCGCGATCTTCAAGACGACCGGCATGGCGCCGCTGATCGATATCCCCCTCAAGGGGGACTACGTGAAGCGCGATTTCATCCGGACCGCGCATTTTCTGGGCGTGATGGATTTCAGGCTGCCGAGTCCCTTCCCGTTCTCCAGCATCCAGGCGGTGCGGGCGTTCTATTGGCTGGACGCGAGCGATCCCGGGAAGGCGCATCAGCTTGCAAGGGCGCTTTATGGCGTGGCCTTTGGCGAAGGGCGCGACATCACGCCGGCCGAGACGGTGGCGGACGTGGCGAGCGGCATCGCGATCGACCGGGACACGCTGCTGGCCGCCATCGGCGCGCCGGAGGTCAAGGACCGGGTGCGCGCCGAGAATGATGCGGCGATGGCGCGAGGTGTGTTCGGTTCGCCCTATGTGATCGTCGACGGCGAGCCCTTCTGGGGCGCCGATCGGCTGGTGCAGGTCGAGAAGTGGCTGGAGACGGGTGGGTGGTGAGTCCGGTCTGGGATAAGCGTTTCCTGTTCCCCTCGCCCCAGCGGGGAGAGGGAGGGGCCCATTGCGGCAGCAATGGGAGGGTGCAGGGGCGCGCGCGTAAGCGCGCGGTTCCGGCTCGCTCGGCGAACGGCGCCGCCCCCTCACCCTCCCGCTTCGCGGGCCCCTCCCACTCCCCGCTGGCGCGAGGGGAAAAACCGTGACCACCGCTCTCGCGCTCCTTGCCGGCTACCTGCTGGGTTCCATCCCCTTCGGCCTCGTGCTGACCCGGCTCGCCGGGCTCGGGGATATCCGGCAGATCGGCTCCGGAAATATCGGCGCTACCAACGTGCTGCGCACCGGCAACAAGCCGCTCGCGCTGGCCGTGCTGCTGCTCGATTCGGCCAAGGGCGCGGTCGCGGTGCTGGCGGCGGCGGAGCTTGGCGGGGCGGAGGCGGCGCTGGCGGCGGGCCTGGGCGCGGTGCTGGGGCACCTGTTTCCGGTCTGGCTGGGGTTCAAGGGTGGCAAGGGCGTCGCGACCACCCTCGGCACGTTGCTGGCGCTGGCTTGGCCGGTCGGGCTGATCGCTTGCGCCACATGGCTTCTGGCGGCGCTGATCTTCCGCATCTCGTCGCTGGCGGCGTTGATCGCCATCGCCGTAGCGCCGGTGGTGAGCTATTTCCACAGCGGCGTGGCTCTGGCAGGGCTGACGCTGGTCATCGCGGCTCTGGTCTGGGTCAAGCACGCGGCCAATATAAGGCGGCTGCTGGATGGGACCGAGCCGCGCATCGGCAAGAATACGGCGTGACCCTGGAGAGACACCCGCTCTCCGACGCCGAGCGTGTCGACTGGCTCAGGCTAAGCCGCACTCCGCAGGTCGGGCCAATCACGTTCTTCGCGCTGCTGACGCGATTCGGGAGCGCCGAAGCAGCGATCGCGGCGCTGCCGCGGCTGGGCGAGCAGGCCGGACGGGCGCGGGCGCCGACGGTGCCAAGCAAAAGCGAAATGACCCGCGAGATCGAGCGCGCCCAGCGCATGGGCGTCCGCCATGTGGCGGCCTCGGAACCGGACTATCCCGCGGCGCTGGCGGCAATCGAAGATGCGCCGCCCGTGCTCATTGCCGGGCACAACGTGACCATGCTGGAGCGGCCGTCGGTCGCGATCGTCGGCGCGCGGAACGCCTCCCTGAACGGCAAGCGGATCGCGGCCCGGTTGGCGCGGGAGCTTGGCGAGGCAGGCTTGGTCGTCGTGTCGGGCCTGGCGCGCGGCATCGACACCGAGGCGCACAAGGCATCACTCGACAGCGGGACGGTCGGCGTGGTCGCGGGCGGAATCGACGTGACCTATCCGCCGGAGAACGCGGCGCTGCAGGCGCGCATCTTCGAAAGCGGCTGCGTGGTCAGCGAGACGCCGCTCGGCACCGAGCCGATGGCGCGGCACTTCCCGCGGCGCAATCGGATCATCTCGGGCCTGACGCCGGGCGTGATCGTGGTCGAGGCGGCCAAGCATTCCGGGTCGCTGATCACCGCGCGGATGGCCCTGGAACAGGGGCGCGAGGTGTTCGCGGTGCCGGGTTCGCCGCTCGACCCGCGGGCCCAGGGCGGTAACAATCTGATCCGCGAAGGCGCCACCTTGACCGAGACGGCGGAGGACGTTCTGCGCGTGCTCGGCGGCAGTCCGGCGAAACCAGTCCGCCCGACCCTGTTCGAGCCTGCGGCGGTCATGACGCTCACTGACGATTCAGAGGTCGACGGGGCCCGGCGGCACGTTCTGGAAGCGTTATCGTCGGCGCCCGTGGCGGTTGACGAATTGGTGCGGGACTGCCAAGTGTCATTGCCGATCGTCATGACAATCCTGCTGGAACTTGAGCTTGCCGGGCGGCTGGAGCGACAGCCCGGGCAACGGGTCAGCTTGATTGCCTGATTGAGGGATATAGCGGCAAGTCACTGAAACCAATAGGCCATCCCATTCCGCATAACGTCGTCATCGTCGAATCGCCGGCCAAGGCCAAGACGATCAACAAATATCTCGGGTCCGATTACACGGTGGTCGCCAGTTACGGCCATGTGCGTGATCTGCCGTCCCGCGACGGCTCGGTGAAACCCGACCAGGACTTCGCCATGGAGTGGGAGATCGGCGACCGTTCGGCCAAGCCACTGGACGCCATCGCCAAGGCGCTGAAGGCCGCCGATCACGTCATCCTGGCGACCGACCCGGACCGCGAAGGCGAAGCCATTTCCTGGCACGTGCTGGAACTGCTCAAGGACCGCAAGCTGCTGGAAGGTCGCGACGTCCAGCGCGTGACCTTCAACGAGATCACCAAGAACGCGATCCAGGAGGCGTTTCGGCATCCCCGGGCGATCAACCGCGAGTTGGTCGACGCCTATCTGGCGCGGCGCGCGCTGGACTATCTGGTGGGCTTCACCCTGTCGCCGGTGCTGTGGCGCAAGCTGCCGGGCTCGCGCTCGGCCGGCCGCGTCCAATCGGTGGCGCTTCGCCTGATC
>CAZVYC010000210.1:0-9072 GCA_964631425.1 uncultured Rhodospirillales bacterium | reverse complement strand
AGATCGACGGTGCTGAAGTGCCGATCATGGACGGCAGCGCCGATTCCTTCGTCTTCCTCATCGAGTGCGCCGGCATCGTCGAGCAGAGCGCGCCCCGCAAGCGGATCAAGATCCTGAAGCGAGTTACGGCCGGCGATGACCACGCATCCGCCAGCCTCGCTCCTGCCCCCTTTACCCAGCTCGAGTTCTCCCTCGACTTCGCGAATCCGGTCGTCGGCCGGCAGGAGAAGTCCGTGACGCTGACCGATGGCGCTTTCAAGCGCGAGCTGTCGCGGGCCCGGACCTTCGGCTTCGCCGAGGAGGTCGAGCATCTGCGCAAGGCCGGCCTGGCGCGCGGTGGGTCGCTCGACAATGCCGTCGTCATCGGCGAGGACCGGGTGCTCAACCGCGAAGGCCTACGCTACGGCGACGAATTCGTGCGCCATAAGCTGCTGGACGCGATGGGCGATCTCTATCTCGCCGGCGCGCCGGTCGAGGGCCGGTTCTCCGGCCTGCGCTCCGGCCATACGCTCAATAACCAGCTGCTTCGGGCCTTGTTCGCCGACGAGAGCGCCTGGATGCTGATCGACGACATGGCCTCCGTCTCCTGGGCCGGCGAGGACGTCCGGCAGGCGACGGCGTAAGCGGCGCTCGACTGCCGCCGAAGTTAAGGTTGACGTCTGAATTCTGGTGATCGGTTGCCAGGCATGCTCAGCGACTCGCATCTACGGCGATGAGGTATCCTTGCGCCGCGTAGTCAAGGATCGGACGATCGGCCGTGACGAGCGGCAAGCCCTTGTGGCGGGCTGTAGCAATGATAAGCCGATCCGCCGGATCGGCGTGAAACGATCCGGGTAATAGAACGCTGTCGACGGCGATGGCAGGCTCGATCGGAGCCAGGAAAAGGCCTGGAAGAGCGAGGGCTTGGTCGATCCAGGCACCGGTCTCGCGTCCCAGTGCCAGCCTGCCGTTGCGGGCAAGCATGGCGATTTCCCAAGGTGTGATTGCAGAGATATGGACGCCGCTCTTCTGTGTCGACTCCGAAATCGTCCGTCTTGCTTGCGAGCCGAGTCGCTTGTCGTCATCCATGGCCCATATCAAGACGTGCGTATCGATGACGATCACTTCGCCGCGTTCCAATCCGTCGGATCGGCGGCCGGCGCAAACGGGTCGTCGTAACGAAGTACGGTGCCACGCAAGGCGCCGATGATCGACTTGCGCTCGCTCGCGGCGGCCGGCGTCAGAACGGCAACGGGTCGCCCCCGCTTGGTGATTGTGACGGGTTCGTGGTCGCGGTTCATCTGGTCGATGACCCGCAGGCATTCCGCCTTGAAGCGCGCCGCGCCGATGATTTTCATGGACATGGATCGATCCTCGCTTCAACGTGTACATGTTACATAGACATGTTAACGGGTAGCACAAGAATCACCGCAGGATGGTTGGTAATCTCGCCGTTGCCGTGCCTGTGCATCCCCGTGCTATAGAGTGGCCATGGACCTGTTACCCGGCCGTTCGCGTCTTTCGGATTCGCCATGACCGCATTATTTTTCTCGCTCCGCCGAATTCCATTCCCGGCGCCGCTCGTCGCGCTCGTGCTCGCGGCGGCGTTCTCGCTCGCCGGGTGTACGGAGGAGAACCCGCTGGTCGGCGATCACTCCGTGTCTGAGCTCTACAAGGCCGCCATGGACAATATGAAGGACGAGAACTACACGACGGCGGCCAAAATCTTCGACCAGGTGGAGCAGCAGCACCCCTATTCGGTCTGGGCCACGCGTGCGCAACTGATGGCCGCCTATGCCTATTACGAGGCGCTGCGCTATGACGACGCGATCGACGCGCTGACCCGCTTCATCGAGCTGCATCCCGGCAACCCGCATGTCGACTACGCCTATTACATGCGCGCGATCTGCTATTATGAGCAGATCGCCGACGTTCGCCGTGACCAGCGCGCCAGCCAGCAGGCCTATGAAGGCTTCACCGACGTCATCCGCCGCTTTCCCGACACCCCTTATGCCAACGACTCGCTCTACAAGCTCGACCTGACGCGCGACCACCTCGCCGCCAAGGAAATGGATATCGGCCGCTGGTACGAAGGGCAGGGCAATTACATCGCCGCCGTCAACCGCTTCAAGACCGTGGTCGACCGCTTCCAGACCACCAGCCACGTGCCCGAGGCGCTCGAGCGCCTGGTCGAATGCTATCTCGAGCTCGGCCTTAAGCCTGAAGCGCAGAAAGCAGCGGCGGTGCTGGGCTACAACTATCCCAACTCCGATTATTACAAGCAGGCTTACGGCCTGATGACCCCTGGCGCCGAGATCACCCACCCGGAAGAAAAGGGCATCATCACCCGGGTGTGGGATTCACTCTTCTATTAATCGATTTTGGGGATGCTCGCCGGTCTTTCGATCCGCGACGTCGTTCTGATCGAGCGCCTGTCGCTGTCCTTCGCGCCCGGCCTCACCGTGCTGACCGGAGAGACCGGCGCCGGCAAATCCATCCTGCTCGATGCACTGGCCCTGGCGCTGGGCGAGCGGGCCGATTCAGGCCTGGTCCGGCACGGCGCGCAGCAGGCGGCAGTCACCGCCGAGTTCCAGCTGGCCGCCGACCACCCCGCGCAGGCCATCCTGGCTGAGCAAGACCTCCCGGCCGACCCGCTTCTCGTCATCCGCCGCACTGTCGCCGCCGACGGCCGCAGCCGCGCCTTCGTCAACGATCAGCCGGTTTCCGCCGGCCTGCTGCGGCGGCTTGCCGAGACGCTGGTTGAAATCCATGGTCAGTTCGAGACCCACGGCCTGTTCGACCCCAGGACGCATCGTCTTGTGCTCGACAGCTACGGCGGGCTGGCGCCGCTGGTCGCCGACGTCGGCCGCGCCTGGGACGGCTGGTCGGACGCTGAAGCGGATCGGGCGAAGCGGGTCGCCGACGCCGAGGCCGCCGCGGCGGAGGAAGCGTTTCTGCGCGATGCCGCAACCGAGCTGGAACAGCTCAAGCCCAAGGAGGGCGAGGAAGCCGCGCTCATCGAAACCCGCCACCGCCTTCAGCATCGCGAGAAGCTCCTGGATGCCCTCAGCGGCGCGCAGCGCGAGTTGGCCGGCGACCGTGGCACCGAGCTGTCGCTGTCGCTCGCGCGCCGGGCATTGGAACGCGTGGCTGATCGCGCGGCGGGTGCCTTCGACCAGATCATCGCCGCGCTCGACCGGGCTGCGATCGAGATCGGCGAGGGGCTGGCGGCGCTCGAGCAGGCCGCTGCCGCCTTCGAGGCCGAGGACCAGGATCTGACCCAGGTCGACGACCGCCTCTTCGACCTCCGCCGCGTCGCCCGCCGCCATGGCGTGCCGGTGGACGAATTGCCGGCTTTACGCCAGTCGCTGATCGAACGCCTCGCCGCCCTGGAGGATCGCGAAGGCCGCGTCGCCGCCGCCACTCAGCTCGCAGCCGAACAACGTGCTACCTATATTGCGGCGGCGGAGGCTTTGTCGGCGGCCCGGCGCGAAACCGCCGAACGGCTCGATGCGGCCGTGGCACGCGAGCTTGCGCCGCTCAAGCTCGACCGCGCCCGCTTCGCAACCGAGGTCACGACAATGCCCGAAGAGAGCTGGGGGGAGGCCGGTGCTGACCGGGTGGCGTTCGCCGTCTCGACCAATCCCGGCCAACCGCTGGGCCCGCTCGCCAAGATCGCGTCGGGCGGCGAGCTGGCCCGTTTCATGCTGGCGCTCAAGGTCGTGCTCGCCGGCGCGTCGGCGGTGCCGGTGCTGGTGTTTGACGAAGTCGACAGCGGCATTGGTGGCGCCACCGCCGACGCGGTCGGCGAACGCCTGGCGCGGCTGGCCGAGGAGCAGCAGGTGCTGGTGGTCACCCACAGCCCGCAGGTCGCCGCCCGCGGCGCACACCATTGGCAGGTGCGCAAAGCGCTCAAATCCGGCGCCATGGCGACTGAGGTCGTGACCCTGGACAGGACCGGGCGGCGGGAGGAGATCGCGCGCATGCTGTCGGGCGCCGAGATCACCGCCGAAGCGCGCGCCGCGGCCAGCCGCCTGATCGAACGACCGCCGATGGGGACGTTGCTATGATTCCACGCGACAAGGCCCAGACTCCACGCGATAAGGCCCAGACTCCACGCGATAAGGCTTTGGGCGGCGTCGACGAACTCAGTCTGACCGAGGCCGAAACCGAGATCGTCCAGCTGTCGGCCCGGATGGCCGAAGCCGACACGGCCTATTACCAGAACGACGCGCCGATCATGTCGGACGCGGATTACGACGCGCTGCGCCTGCGCGTCGAGGCGATCGTCGCGCGCTTCCCCGAGCTCGAACGTGATGACAGCCCGACGCGGAAAGTTGGCGCGGCGCCGTCGCAGGGCTTCCGCAAAGTGCGCCACGCCGTGCCGATGCTGTCGCTCGGCAATGCCTTCGCCGACGATGACATCGCCGAATTCGTCGATCGCATCCGCCGCTTTCTCGGGCTGTCGGCCGAGACTTCGGTCAGTTTCGTGGCCGAGCCCAAGATCGACGGTCTGTCCTGCTCGCTGACTTATGAGAAAGGGCGGCTGGTGCTCGCCGCCACACGCGGCGACGGCGAGGAGGGGGAGGACGTCACTGCCAATGCGCGGCAGGTGCATGACATCCCGGCCAAGCTCGCCGGCGATAACTGGCCGGACATCCTGGAGGTGCGCGGCGAGGTCTATATGGAGCGCGCCGCCTTCGCCGCCATGAACGCCAAGCGCGAGGCTGCTGGGCAGCCGGTCTTCGCCAACCCGCGCAATGCCGCCGCTGGCAGCCTGCGCCAGCTCGATCCGCGCATCACCGCCCAGCGCCCCGTCCGCTTCTTCGCCTATAGCTGGGGCCGCGTGTCGGAGCCGCTGGGCAAGACACTGAGCGCCATTCGCGCCCGCTTCGCCGGCTGGGGCCTGCCGCTCAACGAGCCGGTCGCCGAAGCGACCGATGCCGCCGCGCTGCTTGCCTATTACCGCCGCATCCAGGAGATGCGCCCCGACCTGCCGTTCGATATCGACGGCGTGGTCTATAAGGTCGATCGGCTCGACCTGCAGGAGCGGCTGGGCTTCGTCAGCCGCGCACCGCGCTGGGCTGTCGCGCACAAATTCCCCGCCGAGCAGGCGCGGACAGTGCTGGAGAAGATCGAGATCCAGGTCGGCCGGACCGGCGCGCTCACCCCCGTCGCGCGGCTTGTGCCGGTGACAGTCGGCGGGGTTGTTGTGTCCAATGCGACCCTGCACAATGAAGACGAGATCCGGCGCAAGGACATCCGGGTCGGCGACACGGTGATCATCCAGCGGGCTGGCGACGTCATCCCGCAGGTCGTTAGTGTCGTCCTGGAAAAGCGCCGGGACGGCTCTGTCGAATATGTCTTCCCGGAAAAATGCCCGGTCTGCGGCAGCAACGCCGTGCGCGAGGAAGGCGAGGCGGTGCGCCGCTGCACCGGCGGCCTGATCTGCGCCGCTCAGGTCCGCGAGCGGCTTCGCCATTTCGTCTCGCGCAACGCGTTCGACATTGAAGGCATGGGCGATGAGAACATCAAGCTGTTCTACGAAGGCGGTCTCGTCCATTCGCCAGCCGATATCTTTCGTCTGAGAGAGCACGAAGACGAGGTCAAGCGGCTGGTGGTCCAGCGACGTCAACAGCAATCGGCCGCCCGGCAGGCGGCCAAGGCTGAGGCGGGAAAGGCCGGCAAAGCGGCGAAGAAAGCGCCGCCCGAGTTCAAGGACGTCGCCAACCTGCTGGCTGCGATCGACGCGAGACGCGAGATCGGACTCGACCGTTTCATCTTCGCGCTCGGGATCCGCCATATCGGCGAGACCACGGCGCGCCTGCTCGCGCGCAGCTATCACACGCTGGATCACTTCGTCGAGGAGATGGAAAAGGCGGCCGACCGCGAAGGCCCGGCCTGGGCCGACCTGCTGTCCATCGACGGCATCGGCGAGATCGTCGCGGAGGCCGTCGTCGATTTCTTTGCGGAAGAGCACAATCGCGCCGTGGTCGCCGATCTGGTCAAGGCCGGCGTCACCGCGATTCCGCTCGAACGGCAGGACACGAGCTCGCCTGTAGCCGGCAAGACCGTCGTCTTCACCGGCAGCCTGGAAATCATGACCCGCCAGGAGGCCAAGGCGCGGGCCGAATCGCTGGGCGCCAAGGTAGCCGGCTCGGTCTCGAAAAAGACCGACTATGTTGTCGCCGGCGCAGACGCCGGCTCGAAGCTGAAGAACGCCCGCGAGCTCGGCGTCACCGTGCTGACCGAAGCGGATTGGCAGGCGCTGATCGGCGGAGGGTAAGTCTCCCTCCTTACCTGGACAGACCGAGCCCATCACCCCACCCAACCCTCCCCCGATCGAGGACCCATCGGGGGAGGCACCACGAACCGGATCAGCGTGTTTAGCATTCTGCCGCTTTGCTGTAAGAATGGCAGCGCGGCCTTCGCACTGCGGCAGAGGTCGCCATATAACCTTGCATCGGGTCCGTCATGGAGGCGGCCACATTGAGCACTGACGAATTCCTGCGCATCGGCGAAGCCGCCCGGCTTCTCGCCTTTCATCTTGGCCAGCGTTTTGCCTCGACCGGGCATGCGCATCTGGGAACCGCGCGCGACCGCCTGCTCGACGCGGCCAGGTCCGGCGCCTTTCCGATCGTGGCGGGCACCGAGTCCTGGTCGACCGGCGCCGCATTCCCGCTGCCGGCGGAATGCGTGGAGGGCCTCACGGTCGACAATATCGACTGGGACGAGAGCATGTTTGATGCCTCATCCGACATGCCGGTGGAGGCAACCGCCGCCGTCCAGCAGCTTCATGCCGGTCCGGCCACCCTGTGGGTGCCGATCGGCGGCTTCACCGGGAAGTTCGGGATCGACAGCCAGACCGTCGGGCGGTGGAACCGCCGCTGAATGGCTGTCGAACGTACTTTGAACCTCCCTGATGGCGAACCCGTTGCGTCCGTCCGCGGTTCGTGATCTCTTTTGCTTCCATGAGCTATATTGAACCCGGTGTGTTCGTTCGTCATGATCCCTTGGCGGCGCCGTCCCCGGTTGTGTTCGACAGCCCGCACAGCGGCAACCAGTACCCGCCCGATTTCAGGTATGCATGCCCGTTCAAGCTATTGCGCCACGCCGAGGACGCGCATGTCGATGCGCTGTTCGCTGCCGCGCCCGCCTATGGTGCGACCTTGATCGCGGCGCTGTTCCCGCGCAGCTACATCGACGTCAACCGCGCGGTAGAGGATATCGACCAGACTCTGCTCGACCGCCCCTGGCCAGGCCCGATCACCGCCAGCGAGCGCGCGCGGGTCGGGATGGGGCTGGTCCGCCGGGTCTGCAAGCCGGGCTTGGCGATGTATGACCGCAAGCTGTCGGTTGCCGAGATCAGGGCCCGGGTTGACCGCTATTACCGGCCCTATCACCAGGCGGTCGGCGGTGCCATCGATCGCGCCGCCGCCCGGTTCGGCGCGGTCTGGCACGTGAACTGCCACTCGATGCCATCCTCGACGGCGCCCCGGTCGCCGGGTCCCGCATGGGACCGTGCCGATTTCGTGCTGGGCGACCGCGACGGCACCACCTGCGAGATCGCCTTCCGCAAGCTGGTCCAGGGCACGCTCGAGCGGCTGGGCTATGACGTGCGCGTCAACGATCCCTACAAAGGCGTGGAGCTCGTGCGCCGCTTCGGCCGGCCGCGTCAAGGGCGACACTCGCTGCAGATCGAGATCAACCGCCGCCTCTACATGAACGAGGATACATTGGAGCAGCACCAGGGCTTCGCGAAGCTGAAACGCGACCTCGACAGCCTAATCGCCGCGATCGCCGCCTATGCCGACGGCCGGCTCACCGCCGCAGCCGCGGATTGACAGGGCAATCGCATAGGCGCGACCTGCCGGATTGACGAGCCGCTAGCCTCCGAAAGCCGCTGGCCACGCCTCGGCCAGCGCCTCGTCCAGTTCAGCCATCGACGCATCGATCCCGAGCGCCTTGAGCGACGTCACGCCGTGCTCGCGGATGCCGCAGGGCACGATGCCTGCGTAATGCGTCAGGTCGGGCGCGACATTGATCGCGGCGCCGTGGAATGTCACCCAGTGGCGTACGCGCACGCCGATTGCCGCGATCTTGGCCTCGGTCCCGGACACCCCGCCATGCCGCTCCAGCGGCACCCAGAGCCCGACGCGCCCGGGCCGCCGCTCTGCCTTCACGCCGAACCCCTCGAGCGCCCGCATGATCCAGGCCTCGAGCGCGCAGACATAGGCCCTGACATCTGGGTTGCGCCGCTTGAGGTCCAGCATGACATAAGCGACCCGCTGTCCGGGCCCGTGATAGGTCAGCTTTCCGCCGCGCCCGGTCTGGAACACGGGAAAGCGCGCATCCAGCAGGTCCTCCGGCTTGGCGCTGGTTCCGGCGGTATAGAGCGGCGGATGCTCGACCAGCCACACCAGCTCCGGCGCCGTCCCTGCCATAATCGCCGCCACCCGGGCTTCCATCGCCGTTACGGCTTCGGGATAGGCAACGGGCTCAGCTGGTTTCAGCCACTCCACGCCGATGTCCGCGCGTTCCCGCGCCATCGCTTCCGATCCAGGATCGCATGTCACGCTCATCATCTTCCTCATATGGCGGAATATGTCGCGCATTGCCATGCGGCGCTGCCATGGGCGGCCGGCGGCAAGCGCATTGACGCCGACCGGCGGAGGCCATTAGAACAGCGCTCCCGCAGAGTCGATCCCGGACCGGCCGCAACGGCAAGTGTCCGTCCTGATGGAGAGGTGACGGAGCGGTTGAACGTACCGGTCTCGAAAACCGGAGTACCCGCAAGGGTACCGGGGGTTCGAATCCCCCCCTCTCCGCCATCCCCCGTTGATACTATTGATAAATTTCGAGTTTCTTTAATCTTACCCCACATATTGCCCCACATCGAAATCCGGTTGAAGGGTGTTCGCTGGAGGGGGCCGTGGGATTATGTGCGATCAGCAGGTGAGCAGGGTGCCCGTTTTCGAGCGCACCCACCCCGAGGTCGACAGTTCAATCCTGTTCGGCAGCACCATTAATTTCAATAATTTAGCTTGAAAGACGGCAACCAACGCCGGTTCTCCCCACCAAATCCCCACAATG
>CAZVYC010000209.1:0-9152 GCA_964631425.1 uncultured Rhodospirillales bacterium | reverse complement strand
GCCCCTTGGCCAGGGCGTCGGGATTCACATCGAGAATTTTGACCGGGATGCCGGCATTGGCGAACACCATGGCGATGCCGCCGCCCATGGTACCGGCCCCGATCACCGCCGCACGGCGGATCGGCAGCGGCTTCACGTCCGCCGGCAGGCCCGGGATCTTGCGCGCCTCACGCTCGGCGAAGAAGTAATGGACCAGCGCCTTGCGCTGCTCGCCGCCCAGCAGCTCCTGGAACGCGGCACCCTCGAAGGCGAGCGCATCCTCGCCAGATCGGGTGCAGGCCGCCTCGACGCAATCGATGATCTTGTAGGGAGCGATCTGGCCACGGGCCTTCTTGGCGATCTTGGCGCGATAGGCCGGGAAGATGCCGGGGTCGACGCCCCGCACCTTCTCCTCGCGCGCCATGACCGGCCGCGGCGCACCTTCGGCGGCCAGCCCGCGGGCATACGAAACGGCATCGCCGAGCGCCGGAATGATCGCGTCGACGATTCCCAGTGCCTCGGCGCGCGCGGCCGGAACATGTTCGCCGGAGGTGATGAGATCGAGCGCGATCTCAGGGCCTACCAGACGCGGAAGCCGGACCGTTCCCCCGGCCCCCGGCAGCAGCCCGAGCTTGACCTCCGGCAGGCCGACCTTGGCGCTTGGGACGGCAACGCGGGCATGGCAGGCGAGCGCGATTTCGAGCCCACCGCCGAGCGCGGTGCCGTGGATGGCGGCGACCGCCGGCTTCGAACTCGCCTCCAGCACGCGCTGGATGTCCTGCAGCCGCGGCGGCTGCTTCGATTTGGGCGTGCCGAATTCGGTGATGTCGGCGCCGGCGATGAAGGTGTCGCCGCCGCCCTGGATCACCAGCGCGACCACCTGCGGGTCGGTCAGCGCCCGCTCAACACCCTCCATCAGGCCCGACCGAACGGCATGGCTCAGCGCGTTCACCGGCGGGTAATTGACCGTGAGGACGGCGACATCGCCTACGACGCTGTAATCGACAGTGGTCACGATATGGGCTCCGTTTGAAGCCCTCGCCCCTGCGGGGAGAGGGAGCTTTAGAAAGTCGCGAAGCACCGGAGGCCGGTCAACATAGCGAGCCGGACAGGGAGGCTTGATCGCGCCTGCGATTATCGCCCTTGTGATTTGACCCGACAACCGGCGCCAGCCCACTCTCTGCGCTGCGGAACTCGGCTATGAGATTTGCATGGATTTCACGCTCGACCCCGCCGACCAGGCGTTCCAGGAAGAGGTTCGCGCATTCATCCGGGCGAACCTGCCGGAGGATATCGCCCGCCGCGGGCGGCAGGGCTACCACCCGCGGCGCGACGACGTGCAGCTTTGGACACGGATCCTCAACCGCAAGGGCTGGGCGGCCCCGGCCTGGCCGGCCGAATATGGCGGCACGGGCTGGTCGCCGCTGCGCCGCTATCTGTTCCAGGTCGAATTCCATGCCGCCGGGTGCCCGGTGCTCGACCAGTCGGCGTTCGAGCTCGTCGGACCGGTTCTGTATACATTCGGCAGCGAAGCGCAGAAGGCGCGGTATCTCCCCGCCATCCGCAACGCCGATGAATTCTGGTGCCAGGGCTTTTCCGAACCGAACGCCGGGTCCGACCTGGCGTCACTGAAGACGCGCGCGGTCCGCGAGGGCGGTTTCTATGTCGTCAACGGGCAGAAGACCTGGACCAGCGAGGCGCACAAGGCCGACATGATGTTCGCCCTCGTGCGCACCAACCCGGACGGGCGGCCGCAGGCCGGCATCGCGTTCCTGCTAATCGATATGAAGAGCCCCGGCCTGACCGTCCGCCCGATCTACACGATCAATGAAGGTCACAGCGTGAACGAGATCTTCCTCGATGACGTGCGGGTGCCGGCGGAAAACCTCGTCGGCGAGGAGAACAAGGGCTGGTCCTATGCGAAATTCCTGCTGACCAACGAGCGGGCGATGAGCGCGGAGACCGCGCATACGCGGCACGACCTGGAACTGCTGAAAGAGATCGCCGGCCGCGGGATGTCGCTCGACCAGGACCCGCTGTTCGCCGCCAAGATGGCGCGGTTCGAAATTGATTTGATGGCGCTGGAATACGCCGTCCTGCGCGTGCTGCACATGGACCCCGCCGATCCGGCGATGAACGCGGTGGCCTCGGTACTGAAGATTCGCGGCGCCGAGCTTCGCCAGCGTGTAGCTGATCTGTCCGTCGAAGCGCTGGGCAATGACGGGCTGGCGGTCTATCCCGACATCGAGGGGCAGGACAACATGGACCGCCTGGCGCCGGTCCCGCCGGCCCCTGGCCACGCCGCGGGAATCCTCTCGAAGGCCATGTTCCGCCGCGCCACGACGATCTATGGCGGCAGCAACGAAATCCAGCGCAACATCATCGCCAAGTCGGTCCTGGGTTTATAGGGCGGCAATGGATTTCTCCCTGACCCACGAACAGCAGGCCTTGCAGGACAGCGTCCGGCGCTACGCAGAGCGCGAATATGGTTTCGAAGCGCGCCGCAAGCTGCTCGCGAGCGAAGAGGGCTTCTCGCGCGCGAACTGGCTGAACTTTGCCGAGTTGGGCTGGCTTGGCGCCGGATTGCCGGAGGAGGCCGGCGGGTTTGGCGGCGGCCCGATCGAGAACATGATCATCCTCGAGCAGATGGCACGCGCGCTCATGCTCGAGCCGTTCCTGTCCTGCGCGGTGCTGGCCGTCCAGACGATCGCCGCGCAGGCGTCGCCCGAGCAGCGGGAAACCTTGCTGACGCCGATCATCGCCGGAGCAACGCTGGCAGCGGTGGCGCATGACGATGGGACAGGCCCGCCGACCGTGGCGGTGCCGCGCGGTACCGGGTTCGTTCTCAATGGGCGCAAGAGCTTTGTACTAGGCGGGCCCAGCGCGGACCTTCTGCTGGTATCGGCGCGGCACGCGCCGGCAGGGAATGGCGGCGTCAGCCTGTTCTGCGTCGATCCCGGCGCCGGGGGCGTCACGCGGCACAATTATCACGCGGTCGATGGGCGGCGCGTTTCGGACATCGCGCTGGTCAATGTCGAAGTCGGCCGGGAGGCGCTCCTCGGCGCGGAGGGCACGGCGCTGGCAGCAATCGAGCTGGCCCAGGATCACGCAACCATCGGGCTCTGCGCCGAAGCGGTGGGAGCGATGGATGCGGCGCTGTGGCGGACGCGGGATTATCTGAAGACGCGCCGGCAATTCGGCGCGACGCTCAGCGAATTCCAGGTCTTGCAGCACCGCATGGCCGACATGCTGATCGAGACCGAATTGGCGCGCTCCATGCTTTATCGCGGCGTCGCCGCGCTCGCCGAACCCGACCCGACGGCGCGCCGCAAGGGCGTCTCGGCGGCCAAGGCGTTCATCGGCGAGGCCGGGTATTTCGTCGGCGCGCAGGCGATCCAGCTGCACGGCGCGATCGGCGTGACCGAGGAGTACAGCATCGGCCATTATTTCAAGCGGCTGACCCTCGCCCGCGGCCTGTGCGGCACCACTGACGCCCACCTCGCCCGCTTCGCCCGCCTGTCCTCCGAGGACGCGGCGGCATGAAAACGCTGGGCGAGCTGGTCCTGCGCAATGCGCGGCTCTATCCCGACGACCGGTTCATCATCGAGGGCGACCGGGTCCAGACCGCGCGGGAACATGCCGCCCGGGCGCGCAGGCTGGCGTCGACGCTCCACCGCGCCGGCTGCCGGCGACAGGACCGGGTGGCGATCCTGTCGATGAACAACAGCGAATATGTCGAGACATTCAGCGCCGCCTGGCTCGCCGGATTTATCCTCTCGACCGTGAACTTCCGGCTCGCGGCGCCGGAGATTCGCTTCGTGCTGGCCGACACCCAGCCGCGCGTCCTGATCTTCGAGGCACAATATGCCGACATGATCGCGGGCCTGCGCGCCGAGCTTCCCGGTATCGCGGCCTATGTCGCGATCGGCGCCGCGCCGCCCTGGGCCACGCCTTACGAAGCCTTCGTCGCGGACGCCTCGGCGGACGGCCCGCCGATCGCGTCCCAGCCCGGCGATATCGCGCATATCATCTACACCAGCGGGACCACCGGCCGGCCGAAGGGCGTGATGCGCAGCCATGCCTGCGAACTGGCCCTGGCCGAGACGATGAGCGCCGTCATGGACATGCGGACACGCGGCCGGCTGCTGGAGGTGATGCCGTTCTTCCACGCCGGCGCCCAATCGAGCATGCTGGGGCAGATGTGGCGCGGCGGCGAAATCCACATCCATCGCAAGTTCGAGCCGGCCGATGTGCTGCGCGCCGTCCAACAGCACCGGATATCCCATCTACACCTGGTGCCGCTGATGGTCGAGGCGCTGGTCGAGATGCCGGAGTTCGACAGCTATGACCTGTCGAGCATTGAAACCATCCTCTACGCGGCCGCGCCGATGCCGGCCCCGGTGCTGCGCCGCGCGCTGGCCAAGCTCGGCCCGGTCTTCGTCAACTCCTGGGGCATGACCGAGGGCAGCGGCACCGCTTTGCCCAAGCATATGCACAGCGCGGACGGTCCCGAGGCGGCGCTGCTGGGCTCGATCGGGCAGCCCTATCCCAACGCGGAAATCCGCATCGTCGACGAACTGGAGCGCGACTGCCCAGTCGGCACCGCGGGGGAGCTGTGGCTGCGCTCAACCGCGATGGCGAGCGGCTATTGGAACAACTCGGCCGCGACGATCGAGTGCTTCCGGGACGGCTGGCTGCGCACCGGAGACATCGGCTATGCCGACGCCGCAGGACGCATCTTTCTGGTCGACCGCAAGAAGGACATGATCATCTCCGGCGGCGAGAACATCTATTCCCTGGAGGTCGAACGCGCGATCGCCGAGCACCCGGCCGTATCCGGCGTCGCGGTGATCGGCGTGCCCGATGCGAAATGGGGCGAGGCGGTCAAGGCGATCGTCATCGCGCGGCCCGGCGAGACCGTCGGCGCGGACGACATCATCCGCCACTGCGCCGGCCGCATCGCCGGCTACAAGAAGCCGAAAAGCGTCGAGTTCGTGCGCGATTTGCCCACCTTGCCCAGCGGCAAGATCAACAAGACGCGGCTCCGGGAATTGTACGGAAGCTGAGCTGGAGGATTTCCCGATCGAGCCACACAATCCCGGCTCGCGCGCCTCCACCTCAAGGGACTACGTCATGCACAGATCTTTGATATGCCGCTCGCGGACCCCTCGCCCCAGCGGGGAGAGGGGATTCCCCGGACGACCGAGTTGTGCGCATCCCGCAGCCTCAATCGGGAGGCGTGGGAAAGCGCCATCCAGCCTTATAACGCGCTATAATTCCCGCCGTTCACACCGATCGTCTGGCCGGTCACGAAGCGCGTGTATGGGCTGCACAGAGCGACCACCGCTTCGCCCACATCCTCGCGCGGCCTACCGACCCGTCGCAACGGAACCTGCCCTTCCACCCGTTCGCGGACACCGGGATTGGCCGCGAAATAGGCCGCAGCGCCATCCGATTCGGCGGTGGGAGCAATCGCGTTGACCGTGATCTGATCCGGCCCCCATTCCTGCGCCAGCGCCTTGACGAAGCCGCGCTGTGCGCCCTTGAACGCGGCATAGGCCGGGTTCCGCCCGTTTCCGGCAAGGCCTTGGGAGGAGGTCAACACCAGGAACCGGGCCGCATCGCTCACCTTCAGGAACGGATAGGCGGCCTGGGCGAGATAGAGCGCGCCGTCGAGCGCAACCGCGCCCTGCTCGTCCCACAGCGCCTCTGAGATCTCTTCCAGCTTCGCCGGCCGGCTGGATGTGCCGCTATTGGCGTTATGGATCACGATGTCGATCCCGCCGAACCGGGCAATGGTAGCCGCCACCATCGCCGCGACATCCTGGCGAACCGAGATGTCGGCCTGGATACAAAGTGCCGTACCACCCTCTGCTTCGATCATGCCAACTGTCTCGTCGCCGGTTTCCTTCCGGCGCACGGCGGCCACCACGTTCGCGCCGGCGGCTGCCAGAGCCAGGGCGATGCCGCGACCAATACCGCTGCCCGCGCCAGAAACGATGGCGGTCCGGTTGCTGAGAATTCCCGATTTCATGGCGTCATCACCTCACCGCCGTCGAGGCAGAGCGTGGCCCCCGCCAGTACTGCCCCGGCCTCGCCCGCCATGGCGAAGATCAGCGGTACAAGCGCCGGCAGCGTCGGCGCCGCCCCGAGCGCGAGCGGTTCGGGGCTGACGGGCCGCGGCAGGCTGGCCTCGGCCAGTTCGGGAGCAAAGACGGTCGAGGCGACCGCGAGCCAGTGGACGATGATCCCATCGCGCCCCCACTGCCGCGCCGCCGATTTGGCCAGTGCGCGTTGTCCCTCGATTGCGGTAGTGAGCGGCACCAGACCCTGGGCGCCCACCAGGGACAGCGCGGGGCCAACCATGAGGATCCGAGTGCCGTGCTCCCTGAACGCAGCGAAGCAGGCCTGCAGCGTGAACAGACTGGCCTTCAGCGCGCCGAGGCAGTCGCTGCCCCACCGCTGGTCGGTCAGCGAGGACAAACGCGCGGATTTGAGCGCGGACGCCGGAGTCGATGCATGAATGATGCAGGCCGGGCGGCCGACCTCGGCGACCGCCGTCGCCAGGGCTCGCCCGATCGAAGCCGTGCCGGCGAAATCGGTCGGGACGGACGCAATGCCCGGCGGGAGCGGCGCGAGGGAATCGCGCAGCACCGCAACACGGGCACCGCTATCGCGGAGGCCTTCGGCCAGGCCGTCGGCTATGACGGGACCATGGACGACGATGAAGATCGTCGGTCCGCCGCCGTGATCGGATTCGGCTCGGGTTTCTAAAGCCATGCTGCCTCGCAATCAGTCGCCGCAGGATGGACCGAGAGCGCCGGCCGGTCACGTCACGCGTTGGACCATATCGCGTTTGTGATTTGGCCTGCCGCGGGCGGGAGAACGATGTCGCACAGGGACCCCAGCCCCTTAAGGTTGGACGAAATCCAGCGCGACAAGGGGAAACACGATGAGCCAGTCCGATCGCTTCGACGCCTTGTATGCGGAGCAGACCGGACACGATGATGTGCCGATCCGCCTGGAAGACGAAGTCCTTCATGCGGGCAAGTTCCCGCCGCTCGACCTGTGGGAGGAGGATTGCTTTGTCATGGTCGGCGAAAGCGACGAGCATGACCTGTTCCTGTGGACCACTGTCTACTCGCTGAAGGGGCACGGCCAGGGCGTCTGGATGGTCAAGGACGGCGCCGAACAGGAAACCTTGTTCATGGCGATCCCGAAGGAACGCCGCAACAAAGGCATGCACGATCATGATTTCGCGCGCACCGGCTGGCATCCCGGCCGCCGCGGCCATGCAAGCGACCTCACGGTCGAGCGCGACTCGGAAAAGGTGGTCTGGCGCTTAGGCGACCGCCAATACATCTCGGCGCCGCCGGTCTTCCATGTCCGGGGTTCCCATGGCGGTGCCGATGTCGACATCACCTATCGCCAGGCCGCGCCCGCTTTCTGGGAGTGGGGCCCGTTCGCGACCGCGGCGGAGCGCGACCGGGGCGGCTACGATGCGCTCTGCCGGGTGGAAGGCACGATCAAGGCCGGGGGCAAGACCTATGTGATCCGGAAGGCAACGGGGATCAAGGAGCGTATCACCGTCGGCCAGTCGTCCAACCCTATCCGCACCCTGCCGGCCCCGCGCGAGATGTACTGGCTGTTCACCATGACCGAGGATACCGGGATATTCCTGTTTCACCCGGGCCTCCCGGGACTCGATCTCGGCACCGTCGTCTCCGAGGGGCGGCATCTTCCCTATAAACCGAAAGTCGGCCACGGTCAGGTGACGCTGACCGAGCTCGAGCATTGGCGCGACCCGCGCAGCGGCATCGCGTTTCCTGTCCGCTGGCACCTCGACATGTCCTCGGCCGACGGCGTGGTGGATCTCGACATCAACAGCCACGGTCGGTGCTGGTTCAACTGGGTTCTGTCGGACGGCGTCCGCCTGTGCGCCTATCTGCTGGCGACCGCGAACGGCACCTTCACCAAACCCGACGGGACCAAGACCGTCTTCAAGGATGACCTGATCTGCATCAATTGGCTGAGAACCTACAGCACCTGGTACGAGACCCTCGGCAAGGACTAAGGCATTCACAGATGTCGATGTCGGGCGCCTCCCCCCTTGAGGCAGGGTGATCGTATATGAAACTTGGGTGCTTGCCGCATCCGCTCTGAAGTCGAACCGCCAAGGCGCCAAGACGCCAAGAGTAAAAGACTTACCGCAGAGAACGCGGAGGAGCGCAGAGGACGCGGAGTAATTTTAATTGTAGTCTCCGCGGCCTCAGCGGTCCTCCGCGCCCTCTGCGGTAACATTCATGTCTTGGCGTCTTTGCGTCTTGGCGGTTCAATTCTTATCAAGCCACCAAGTTCGTACATATGCGATTGCCCTGCCCTCAAGGGGGGAGGCAATTTCGGCGTCGCCCTCAATCCCAGTGCTGCGCTTCGCGCATCATGTCGCTGTAATAGGGCATATGGCTCAGCATGCCGCCATCGACGCTGATCGACTGGCCGGTAATGAACTCGGCATCGTCCGAGCACAAATAGACGGCCATTGCGCCAACATCCTCCGGCCGGCCGAGCCTTGGCGCCAGTGTGTTGCGCTCCATGATCTCGACCATCGGACCGTGCACGTTCTTCTTCCCACCCTCCGTGCGGATAAGGCCCGGACAGATCGCGTTGCAGCGTACGCCCTTCTTGCCGTACATGGCGGCGACGTAGCGCGCCATGCTCATGATCGCCGCCTTCGATGCGCCATAGGCGATATTCGAAATATCGCCCAGCAGGCCGGAGCCTGAGGAGGTCATGACGATCGAACCGCCGCCGACCGCAAGCATATGCGGAATGGCGTATTTGCAACCTGCGAGATAGCCCCTTGCATTGACCTGCATGGTCATGTCCCAGATCTCGAACTCGATATTCACCGGATCGCTGTCGCGGCGGATGATTTCGGGAGACATCAGCGCGGCATTGTTGAACAGGAAGTCAAGGCGACCAAACCGCTCCACCGTCACGGCAACCAGTCGCTGAACAGAGGTGACGTCGCCGGCATCGAACGCGACGGCGATCGCCGCGGCGCCGAGTTCATCGGCCAGCGCCGCGGCGCGGGCGCCGTCGATATCCCCGACTGCGACCCGCGCACCTTCCGCCGCGAACCGCCGGCAGGCCGCGGCGCCGATGCCCGAGGC
>CAZVYC010000208.1:0-9162 GCA_964631425.1 uncultured Rhodospirillales bacterium | reverse complement strand
GCCGAACCATTCCCGACGGGAAGCAGGCCGATCGCGGTCCCGTTGCGCACGAGCAAGAGATCCCCCTCATTGCACGTGAGGACACCTTCGAAGCGATACCGCCCGGCGAGCCGGATCGTCTTGCTCCCGAGCATCTTGTTCTGAGTCAGGGACGCATCGGTGGCGCTGAGGACGTAGCTGTCCTCGCGGGCCAGGTCCTCGCAGGAGTGTTCACAGCGGCACATCACTTGGCTCCCTTCTTGGCCTTCGTCGCGAGCACCGGCGCGAAGTACACGGCACCGACGAGCAGCGCGAGCGCTGCAGCGGCCCATGCGATCGTCGTGAACGTCCCCTGCGCCGCGTCGACGACGTTGTTGACCTGCTGCTTGGCCTGGTTGTAGAGCGAGCCCGCGTCGATCAGGAGGTCCCCGAAGAACTGGTCACGCGCCGCGGCGAGCGTGACATTGCCCTCCGCGACGGCGTTCTCTTCGATGGCGGCGCGCGTGATCGCGTCCTTGACGCCGGCTACGTCGGCGAAGACACCGCCCGCGATCCCGGCCTGCGCCTTTGCGAGCAGATCCCCGATCCGCTGCTGCAGGGCGCGCCGCGCCAGGTCGCCCGGGAGCGGCGACGTGAAGAAGCCCCCGGCGCCCCCCTCGACGGCGGCATCGATCATCGCCTTCGCCTTCGCGAGCAGCGCTGCAGCCTGCTCGTTGGTTAGCGACTTGATTCCGTTCAGCGCCTGCGTCACCGCATTCAGGTCGTTCATCACAGCACCGCCAGGAGAGCGAGGATGCCTGCGGCCGCGATCGCGCCGGCGCCGAGCGCCCACCCCGGCGAGGTGTTGCCGGCGTCGAGCTGCGGCCCGCTCGAGCTCGAGGCCGGGGCCTTCCCCAGCCGGCCGTCCATCAGCGCCTGGTAGGCGGCCGCGGTGTCCGCGATGCCGCTCACCGGGGGCGCGAAGCACATCAGGCGATAGGGGTTGACGCCGTCGACGGGGCCGATCCACTGCAGGCCCTCTGCAGCCCGGGCAGCGATGTACTCCTCGGAGGTCTGCCGGAGCACGTGCGTCCCCTGCTGGCCTTTGTCCTGCGCGCTCGGGTCGAAGAAGTCGATCGCGTCGCCGAAGACGTTGGAGCCCTCGCCGAGGGCGAAGGTCGCCGCGGCGACGTGGCGGCCGTTCGGGTCCAGTCTCGTCGAGGCCCACTTCCCCGCCGCCTGCTCGGAGTAGCGCCCATCGGCGATCGTGATCGAGGACCTGGTGAGCAGCTCCGTCACCGTCTCGCTGCGCTGCGCTGCCTTGTTGCGAGCGACCTCCGCGAGCGCGAGCAGCGTGGCCGAGCTCGCGCTCCCGTTCTCCGAGGCGACCATGCGCGCCAGCGAATACACGTCGAGCGGCAGGCCGGCCTGGCCGGCGAGCGACGCCGGATCACCGGTCACCAGCACGTAGCCGGTGGCCGTCACCGTTGTCGTCGCCGGCCCGACGCGGCCCGTACCGCCGGCGTCGATTCCCGCGAAGTATTCGCTGGCGGAGGCCATCGCTCAGCCCTTCGCGGGAGCGGAGCCCTTGAACAGCCCGAAGTGCGCCGCGGCACCGACGCCCACGCCCACGATGGCGTAGGGCACGGCGGTCGCGATCGCGGTGTTCTGCGCGGCCCACGCCTGATAGCTGGCGTTCGAGGCGATCGCGCGGGTGGCGCCGACGAGCACGGCACCGGCCAGCAGACCCTTGATGAACTTCATGTCCGTTCCTCCTCGCCTAGAGAATCAACAACGCGAGCAGCGCCCCCAGGCCCAGCGCCTTCTCGCCCGAGCTCGACGGCGGCTTCGACCCGCCGGCACCATTGCCGGGCGCGCCGGGATTGCCGCCGCTATTCGGATTGACTGCACCCCCCGGATTGCTCAGTACCGAATCAATTTCCTTCTGCTGCTGCTCCCCGGCCTTCTTCCGCTCTGCATCAATCTGCTGCTGCAGTTGGTCGATTTGCTGCCCGACGTAGTAGTCAGCCGCCCCGATCACGGCACCCGCAGCAGCTCCAGCGGCGGGGTTGACGATGGTCAGGATCGCGACGACGGCGTAGCCGACGTCTTTGAAGTACCCGAACCACGACTTGAAGTCTTCGAACGTCTCGCGTCGCTGCTTCGTCGCCGCGAGATAAAACGCCGTGTCGTCATCCGACGAGAACGCCTTGTTTCCGAAGGCGTCGTAGAGCACCAGGTCGCCGTCGTCCTGCATGACGAGCACGTTGTGATGGGTCGCCCCACCACGCTCGCGCATGTCCTGTTCTGCGACCGTGGGCGCATTCCATTCGACTCCGGCCGCGTCGACGACGTTGAAGCCAATTCCAGTGATCTCGACGTGCGGGTGAAGCCAGCCGCCGGTGTGCGAGTTCCACCGGATGCTCGTTTTCTTCGTCGACGGATCGATCGCGAGCACGTACATCCCGCCCGTATCCTGGCTCTCTCCCACATCGAGCAGGAAGAACAGGAACTGTCCATTGCTGCTCACCAGGAGGTCATTGGCAGCCAGCCGCTGGCCCGTGGTAAGGCGATCGCTGAACGTGAGAGCGGATCCCGCCATCAGTCGGTGTTCTCGTCGATGGGCAGGTCCCCTCCGCCGTCGCCCGACAGCGGCGTCGAATAGCCCGCGTCGCCACCCGGCGCCGTCGGGCCGCCGTTGCCGCCGCTGTTGAAGGCACCCGTTCCCTGCCCGCCGCGCCCTTGCAGGTAGCCCTTGAGGAGCGAGCCGCCGAGGTCGACGCCCTTGTTGATCGTGTCCCAGTAGTTCGTCCCACCACCGCCACCGCCGCCGCCGCCGCCACCACCACCACCAGGCGCGCCGCCACCGCCGCCCTGCGGCTGCTTGCCAAGGGAACCAGCGCCGGCGCCACCGCCGCCCTGCGGCTTCTTCGTGAGCAGGTAGACGCCACCACCGACGATGCCGGCAGCGACGAGCGCGAGAATGAGCGTGCGAGTCTTCATCGGCCGACCCTCCGAACGCGGTTGAGGTCATGCCGGCGACGGGTTGCGCCCGTCGCCGGCGAGTAGTCCAGGCTCGAACTCAGCCGATGGTCGGAATGTCACCGCCGCCGAAGTTCTGCTTCGCCAGGTTGTTGCCGGCGTTGTAGTTGGGCGCGCCCTGCATCGGCCCACCGGCAACCGGCCCCGACGGCACCGCCACCGCGGGCAGCTTCTTGCTGATCGCCGGGTTGACCAGCTTCACCGGGATCAGGCGCCCGTCGGCGGTCTTCGTCGCGCCGCCACCGCCGCACGAATCGCCGGGGCGATCCTCGACGTAGCAGAGGATCATGCGCGGCTTGTTGGTCGCCACGAACGTCCCCACGCCGAACGCCTGGTCGGTGGACCAATCGAAGCCGGCCACCAGCGGCATCTCCGTCAGGCCACTGTCGAGGCCGGGCGGGAAGATCGGAAGGACGGAGTACGCGATCGCGGTCGCCGACGAGTACATCGTCGGATCCTGCTCGTCGTCGGTCAGCGAGGTCGCGGTCTTCCGCGGCCACACCTTGGCGCGGTAGTACTGCTGGAACCAGTCATCGGTCACCGAGTAGAGCTGCAGAACGATCGACGAGATGTTCTGCGTCGGCCACACCGACGGCGTCGCCGCCGACTCGCCCACCTCGCCGATGTACTGGAGCGCGTAGCGAAGTGCGCCTCGGATCGGGAAGGTCTGTTGCTGGGCCACGATGGCGAAGTCGCGGAGGATCATGCGCGACTTGAGCTCGTTCTTTCCCTCGTCGATGCACGTCACCCACACCTGCAGATTGCCACTGGAGATCGTGCACTGGTTGGCCGCCACTTCGCCGAGCGTGGCAGCAGCCCAATCGACCTGCATCTTGCCCGCCCGGAGATCGCGCAGGTTCCAGCGATAGTCCTGCGGCCGCACCGCGCGCAGGGGCTCGACGGGAATGTGCAACCACGTGATCACGGTCTGCGCAGGCGAGACAGAGGCGCCGAGATCCTTCACCATCGTCGCGCTGTAGTTCGGGACCTCGACATAGTTGACGCAGCGGAGCGAGGCCCCCGAGAGATCGACGCGCGTCCCATATCGGTCGTTGCACAGGAAGCGGGTGATCGCGCGCGGATAGAGGCGCTCGAGCGCGGCGGAGGCGGCCGCGGTCGTCACGGCGGTCGAAAGCCGCAGATCGATCGCGGTCACCCGGCCGTTGTCGCCCATGGCCGACAGCACCGGATCCAGGAAGTCGAGCGGGATGTCATTGCCGGCCGAGCTGGCCGACCAGGCGATCGTCGAACTCTTGACGACCCGCGATGCCGGATACCGATTCTGCATTCCGCAACTGGCCATGTGCACGCTCCTCGTGGGCGCGCCCGCAGCGCGCCGGGTTTGCGCGCGCCGCCCTGTGCAGCGCGCCGAATTGGAGCGCCACTAAAGAGGCCAGATTGAGCCGGTCACCAACTGCGATATTTATCGCTCGTAGGTGAGATATCTGTGCTTGGGGAGCTGCGATAACTGCGAGACAATCTTCTCGGGGACGCCACCGTCGGACATTCGCTTCAAGTCGGCCCGGTCTTCCATGTGGAAGAGGTGGACTTTGGTCGCCAACGCGATAAGTCGCTTGTGGCACAATGTCGGGAATTGCGTCCCGAACCAGAACCCCACGTGATGCGGTCGCCGGCGGGCGAGCAGGTCCTTGATGGACGGTCCGAGGTAGCTGGTTCCGCACTCCTCATCCCACACCACGATCTCGTCGACGAGGAACAGCACCGGCGTCCCGTATTCTTTGTGGCCCTTCTTCACCATCCCGAGGCGCGCGATCTCCTTCGCCAGCTCGAGCAGCTCCGCGGGGTCCGCGTCGGATGCGTGGATGCCGGGCCGTCCCTGCGCGACAGCACGGCGCACCGAATCGATCGTCTCGTGACGGACGAGAGGGACTTTCTTGCCGTCGGGGAGGACGACGGGCAGATTGCGATTCGGATCGTGTGCCAGCACATAGCACTTGCCGACGTAGTCGCAGGCGCGACGCATCATCAGCGTCGACTTGCCACTTTTGGGCAGGCCGACGAACGCCTCGACGATGTCCCATTCTCCGCGCTCGACGATCACGGGTCACCCGATCGCGAAGGCGCTCTGCGCCGTCGGCTCGGCGGGCGGCGCCGCCGGCACCACCGCTGGGGGAGCTGGCGCAACTGGCGTCGGTTGCTGCTGGGCAGGCGCGGCCGCGGGCGAGCTCGCCGGCGCCGGGCCCGGCTGTGGCGACGCCTGCGCCGTCTCCGCCGGCTTCTTTCGGTGGAAGACCTTGAACAGCAGGATCTCGGCGGTCGGCGCGCCCACGGCGATCAGGTCGAGGTCCTCTTCGCTCGCGCCCTTCTCGGCGGCCCACGCGAGCGCCTTCTGTTCGAAGCGCTGCGCGGCGGGGAACACGACGCCGTCGATTGCCTCGGGGGGCAACGTGGGCCAGCCGGCTTGCCCGAGCTCGACGTTCGAACGCTTGAGCCAGTCGCAATAGGCTTTCGCCAGGTTCAGGCCGGCGCCTCCCCCGCCCAGCAGCCCGCCCAATCCGAAGCCTTCGGCCGCGGACGCTCCAGGCTGCTCCAGAAGCGCGGGAATCGCAGGCAGCGCCTCGGCGGCCGGGCCCGCGGCGCCCGTGGGCTCTGCGGCCCCGCTGGGGTCCTCCGGCGCGGTCTCCGGCGCAGGAGCCTCCGCGGCGTCACCCGCGGGTGTCTCCTCCGAGCTGGTCGATTCTGGCGGCAGCGGCACCAGCTCGAGCCGCGGGCGGCCGCCCGTCACCCGCTGGTCGTACTGCGACAGCCAGCCCTGGTCCGCCTCGTTGACCGGCTTGCCTTCGCGGACTCGCCGGCGGAGGCGCGAGGCCCGGCGCGCGTCCAGTTGTCGCTGCGACAATCCCCTTTTCGCCATGTCGCGCGAGATATCGCGTTGTCGCCGGCGACAACCAACGCCGGATCCCGAGTCCGGCGCAGGCGCGACACTTCGCCCGTCGGTCACCGACCGTCGTGCGGCCGCTGCAAGCTCGGCAGATTCTCCAGCCGAGCAGCGCCGCGCGCACCTTGCGCAGCGCGAGCAGCTCCACCAGGCGCACGGTCTCCGGCGAACAGGTCCACGCCGCCGCGATTTGTCGCCGGCCCCAGAGCCGCCGGATCATCTCCGCGTCGGTGTAGTCGGTGGTCCCGGCCGTCGCCACGATGCGCCGGCGGCAGTGCGGATGCAGGCGCCCGTAGACGCGGCCACGGGGCACCCGACACCAGAGACACCGCCGCCGGCGTCGCCGGCGATCGATCACGAGTCGATCGTGCTCTGCTGCATCAGGAGCTTCGACGGGCGCTTGCGATTGATCGCGATATCGATCGCGAGGCGTCCGAGGTCCACGAACAGGTTGGTCCAGAGGCCATCGCGCTCCTTCTCCGTCGCAATCCGGTGGACGGCATCGGCGAGGCTGTTGTGTCCATTGGCGAGGTGCTGCACCGCCGTCGCGAGACGTTCCTGTTGACCGACGAGGACCTCGAGCGCGTCGATCGCGCGCTCCTCGTTGCTCGGCTTCCGGACGCAGGGCTGCTTCGACATCGATGTCTCTCCTTGGAACGCGGTGAACGGCGCGCGCCACCATGGCGCGGCGCGGAACGAGGTCGCTACCAGGTCGTCTCCGTGCCCGGCGGGAGCGAGTGAACCTGACTCTCGAGGCTGCCTACGCAATAGTCGATTGAGTGGACGAACATTGGCCGTCGGGACCTGGTTCGTGCAGCGACTTCGCGCAGCGCGATGGAGAGTGCGTGGAGGGCCTGTTGCGGGCCAAAGCGGCGCACGAGGGCCTCTGCGAGCGCGAGGGGCCCCGCCTTCTCGATTCCGTCGATGAGCTTCGAAGGGTCCATCGAAGGGTCCATCAGAGGGCCGCCAGCAGCGCGATCGCCGTCGTCGGGATACGGCCCGAGAGGCGGCGCCTCGTGACTCGCCCGACGGTGTGCAGCAGCACCAGGGCCGCGGTCAGCACGGCGGCCGTCGCCGGCGAGAACACCCGCCACACCAGCGCGAGGGATATCGCACTGTCGCACGCGATATCGAACGCCTCCCCGAAGCGCGTCTGTCCACCGAGCCGGCGCGCACTCCACCCGTCGAGGAAATCGCAGCCGAGCGAAGCGACGAGCAGCAGCACACCGAGCGCCGCCGGGTAGAGCAGCACGCCGGCGAGACCGGCCACCAGGCCGACCAGGGTGAGGAGATTGGGCACGATCACGCGCCACGGGCTCACCGGCCCGGGCACCTTCGGCCGCGGCCCCCGCTCGCCACTCCCGTGCACCGCGCGCTTGTAGTCGAGCCACGTGCCCCGTCGAGGCTGCGCGATGGTGTGACCGCGGACGCCGGCGCCGCTCGTATAGCGACGCGGCCGAGGTGCGACTACCGATGCTTCCGCCACTTGCCGACCTCCGTGAATTCCTCGAGGACCTCGCGCAGCCGCGGCTGCTCTGCCCTGTTGCGCAGCTCGACGATCGGATCGTCCCCGTCGAGGATGATGCTCGACAGCCGCTCGTCGGAGACCGCGAAGGGACACTTCGCCGTGCGATGCTCGGAGGAGCCACACTCTGAGCAGGTGCGCAACTGTCCCCGCTTGGCCACGGGGCGACACTAATCACGCGCGATTTCCCCGTCGCGTACGATTAGGAACGAAAAGGTATTATCTCGTATTGACAGGATCGCGGAGCTGGTGGTTGGGGTATGATGTGACGATGGGTGCAAAACCAGTTGTCACTCTCAAATGCGAAGAAGGGCTGCGCACGCGGCTGCAGCGTGAAGCCGCACGGCGGGAGGTGTCCGCCTCGGCGGTCGTCCGCTACCTGCTGCGCGAGAAGCTCCCCGAGCTCGAAGAGGAGAAGGCGCCGCGGCCCGGCCTCGCCCTGGTCGACCCCGACTTCATCAAGCGATGAACGAGGCCCCCACGGAGGAGCTCCAGTTTCCGCGGTGTCGGTGTCCAGCTCGGAAAACGATCCTCATCCCGACGCGGTGCGATGGTCTCGTATGGGTCTGCTCGGAATGCTGGTGGGTTCGGCAGTACAGCCGCACCGGAATCACGATGAACCTGTCACTCCGATCGTGGCATTTGTGGCAGACGCTTCGCGGAATGAATTGAGTCAGCCTCTGCCCTTCGGGCGCAGGTGGTGAACCGCGTTCGGATGCGTCGGCAGCAGCACCCACCCGGAGCAGTCGTTGCAGTGAATGCCCCACGGCCACGTGACGGTCGCGACCTGCAGCAGTTCCTGGCCATAGTCGCTCAGCCAGAACACGTGTCGCTCACACGAACAGCGATAAGTCGGGCAGCAGCCATAGACAGGCGGATCGTGCACTGGTAGCCTCCGGCCGCTCGTCGACGCGGCCAACCCTGATCCGGGGCCTTTGCGCCATGGCGGCGCCGGCGAGCACTTCTACAGGCGCGGGCCGCTCTCCCGATGCGCCTCGCAGGCGACGGGATGCACGCCGGACTTGCTGCGCGCCCGGCAGTCGCTGCACAGGTCCTCTTGCTCCTCGAGCTGTACCAGCGCGACGCCCCGGCGGAGTGGGCACCAGGCGGGCGGGGGGCCACCGCCGTCGACATCGAGTTGCAGATTCGTGATCCCGCACTCATCGGCGCCGTAGTGATCGTCGTCGAAGTAGAACGAGCAGTCCCAGCACCGTTTCACCCGCTCGACGTGGGACACGGAGAGATCGCCGGGGCCTTGCGCCATGGTGGTTATCTCGCCCGGCCCGGGCCGGGCTCGTCGAGCTTCACGAACGCCACGATTAGCCGGTAGCGGCCCGACTGCATCCCGTCGGGGAGGTCGCCGAGAGCGTGATTGAAGTACACGGGCCCTGTCGACTGGACCGAGACCGTCGTTCGGCACGGGCTCGCCGAGCTGTCGATCTTGACTTCCTTCACCATCACGGCCGCCGCCTGGACGACCAGGTCCGAGGTGCGCGCCGGCATCTCGGCGAGCGCGCACACCACCTGGCGCACGTCCTCCACCGCCGCGGTGGCTTCCTTACGCAGCGTTTCGATGTAGCTCTCGCTCGCATTCTGGATGCGCTCCACCAGCCTGCCCTCGGTTACGTCGGCGATGTTCATGGCGGGCGATGGTATCAGCGGCCGCGCCGAGTTGACATAATACGTGGACCCGGCCACGCGATCCGAGCGTGCGTGCACCGCCTCTCTCGTCGAGACC
>CAZVYC010000207.1:0-9213 GCA_964631425.1 uncultured Rhodospirillales bacterium | reverse complement strand
GGAATTCTGCGTGCTGGGCACGGACACCGAGATAGTGCCCTGGACCGGGCACGACCTGCCGGACCCGGGCGCGCTCGACCATGCTCTCACCGTCTTGACGAACGGTGCCGCGATCGATGCTGGCCGGCTCGCCCGCTGTCGGGCCGATCTTGACCGGGACATGACCGAGCTGCTGCATCAGGTGGAGGCGCTGGTCGCCGCCGGCCGGCGCGACGACGCGCGATCGCTGCTCGACCGAACCGATCTCCGCTATGGCGGCTTGGCCGCACCCAGGAGCGTGGAGCTGGTGAAAAACATCGAAACGCCGCCCTGACCACGAGCGACCTACTCGAACCGCCGGCCGAGCCGTGCACTGGCCTCGTCCAGCATCGTCTCGGGTTTGGCGAAGCAGAAGCGGACGAAACGGCTTTCCGGTTCATTTGCGTAGAAAGCACTGACCGGGATGGCGGCGACGCCGGCGTTCTCGATGATATCGCGGCAGAAATCGGCATCGTCGCCGTCGAAGCCGACCGACGTGATATCGACGTTGAGGAAATAGGTCCCGGCGGTGTGCGCGACCGCAAAGCCGGCCCGTTCGAGACCGCGCGCCAGCCGGTCGCGCTTGGCTTCCAGGCGGGTGGTGAAGTCGGTGAAGAAGCTCCGGTTCTTGCCAAGGCCGTAGGCGACAGCGCTTTGCAGGTTGGGCGGGGTGGTAAAGACCAGGAACTGGTGCGCCTTGACGATCCGCTCGATCAGGGCGGCGCAGGCGCTGATATAGCCGACCTTCCAGCCGGTCAGCGAGAAAGTCTTGCCGGCCGACTGGATGCGGATCGCCCGCTCGCGCATGCCGGGCAGGGTGATGAGCGGGATGTGCCGGGCGCCATCGAACACGAGGTGCTCGTAAACCTCATCGCAGACGGCATAGGCGTCGTGCTGTTGGCACAGGCGCGCGATCAGCTCCAGTTCGCGGTGGCTGAAGACCTTGGCTGTCGGGTTCATTGGCGAGTTGAACAGGATCAGCTTGGTGTTCGGCCCAAATGCGGCGGCCAGCTCGGCTTCGGGCAGTTCCCAGTCGGGCGGCTTGAGCCGCACGAATTTCGGGACGCCGCCGGCCAGCTGGATAATCGGCAGGTAGGTGTCGTAGAGCGGCTCGATCAGCACGATCTCGTCGCCCGGATCGATGAGGGCGAGCAGTGATGCCGCGAGCGCCTCGGTGCCGCCGGAGAGCACCATGGTCTCGCTCTGCCAGTCGAGGTCGAGCCCGTAGAATTCGCGGTCATGCCGCGCGATGGCCTGCCGAAGCTCCGGCAGGCCCACCATCGGCGGGTACTGGTTGGAGCGGCTGGTGAGTGCCTGGGCGGCATAGGCCACGATGTCGGTGGGCTCACCATCCTCGGGGATGCCCTGGCCGAGATTGAGGGCCTGCTTTTCGCGGGCGAGGCGGGACATGACGTCGAAGATGGTCGCGCCGTAGCGGGAAAGGACGGTGTTGGCGGGCTTCATGCCGCCTTATTGCACAAACAGCCCGCGACGCGCCACCGGCCCCGTGGGATGGGATTCGCTGCGCTCAGCCCATCTACAACGAGCTAACATGAAGGCATCTACTATAAGTGTATTTAGGCACTTCTGGGCATGTATATACCTTTGCGCTTGATCGAAAGGTATTATGCCCATAAAGTCCCTGCTTCGAAGGTCGGCCTGCCGGATATCTTATGAAGCTGCGGTCACCTCCCTGGGGTGCGATCGAGGCGTTCGTGGTCGCTTCTCGCACGGGCAGCTTCAAGGACGCTGCGGCGCAGCTGGGTCTGAGCCCGGCGGCGTTTTCCCGGCGTATCCAGACCCTCGAGAACCATATCGGGCTCAAGCTGTTCGACCGGGCCCAACCGACGCCGGAACTGACCGCCGCGGGTGAACGGTATCTGGCGCGGCTGAAGCCTGGTTACGACGCGATGCGCGCGGCGACCGAATGGATGGCGCCCGACGAGGGCAAGCGGCCCTTACGCGTGGCGGTCTCGCAGTCCTTCGCCGTCAGCTGGCTCGTACCCCGGCTGCCGCGATTCTATGACCAGGTCAAAGGCGTCGAAGTCGTCTTGCAGACGGCCAGCAATCATTCCGATCTGGTCGGCGGCGCGGCCGACGTCCGAATCCTCTACGGTATGGGTGATTGGGAGCATCTGGTCGCGCAAAAACTGTTCGGACTGCACGCCTTTGTTGTCTGCGCCCCGGTGCTCGCCAGAAGTTGGCCCGAGCCGCGGCGGATCGAGGATCTGGCAAATCGGCGGGTGCTGGACCTGATCAATCCGCCGCAGCAGTGGGAGGCCTGGTTCGCCCGGGCCGGTTATGACCAGCCGCTGGTCGGCGAGCGCGTCAGTTTCGATGCGGCGCAGGTGATGTACGAGGCGGCGGCGCGCGGCCTGGGCGTGGCGCTCGGCGTTCCGCCGCTGGTGGACGCGTTCGTGGCTGATGGGCGGCTCGAAATCGTGCTCGATCTCAAGCTGCCGATGACCGGCGCCTATTATGTCGCCGCCCTGCCGGCGCTGCGGCGGCAGAAGGCGGTCCGCGCCTTCTGGAACTGGCTCATGGCCGAAGCCGCGTCCGCAACCGAGAGCCGCGCCGCGGCATAGCAGCTGTCACTGTCGTTTCCGCATATCCGCCGACCTGGAACAAAAATTGGTCCGACGTCCCGACGAAAGTCGGGTTGGCGCGATGAGCTGCCGGGCGAATCGCATCGGGGCGAGCGCGGTGTTCCCGATTGCATTCGCTGCAATCGCCGTTGCCGGCATTGCGCTTGGGATTCGACGGCGCTCCCCGTATCCGTCCGCCCGTCAGCGGATCATCACAACGGCGGAGCTTGGGCGATGCGGCGGATGCATGGACTAGTGGCGTTGGGCGCGGCGGCGGCCGGCATCTCCGGACTGGCGGCGGCGCAGGATGCGCCGCTCGTCGGCAAGGACGGCAACTCGGCCGAGGAGATCATCGTCACCGGGACGCGCGCCGCCGACCGTACCGCGCTCGACTCTTCGGTGCCGGTCGATGTCATATCGTGGACCCGGCTACAGGATACCGGCTTTCCCGATTTGGCGCGGGCGCTCGAAGCATCGGAGCCGTCGCTCAATTTCCCGCACGCCGAGACCACGCCGTCCTCGGCCAACACCAGGCCGATCACGCTTCGCGGGCTGTCGCCAGACGAGACGCTGGTGCTGGTCGACGGGAAGCGCTGGCACACCACCTCAATCATCAACGTCAACTTCGCAGTCGGACGGGGATCTGCGCCGTTCGACCTGTCGACCATCCCGCTCTCGGCGATCGATCATATCGAGGTGCTGCGGGACGGTGCGGCGGCGCAGTATGGCTCGGACGCGATCGCAGGGGTGGTCAACATCATCCTGAAGAAGAACAGCTCCGGCGGCTTCGCCGAGTTGCAAAGCGGCGTCACCGAAGCGGGCGACGGCGCCAATGGCGACGGCGGCTTCAATCTCGGCCTGCCGCTGGGCGACGGCGGCCACTTCACCGTGTCCGGCGAGGGGGATTACGCCGGTCCGACCAACCGTGCCGCCACCGATCAACGCTACGGCCGCGTGACCTACCGCATCGGCGACCCTGAGGCGATCACCGGTGACCTGGCGATCACGGCAGCCTATCCGGTGCCGCTGTTCGACGGCGAACTCTATACGGATTTCCTGTCGTCGCGGAAGGACAGCAGCGCCGCGGTGAGCTTCCTGACGCCGGGGTCGTCGCCGCTCTATCCCAACGGCGCGCTGCCGCAGGTCAACCCGATCATCTGGGATGTCGGCGACACTGTGGGGTTCCGCGGCCATCTGCCGGGCGAGGTCGATTTCGACGTCAGCAACGTGTTCGGCTACTCGAACGCCGACATTTCGGTCAACGACACGGCCAACCTGTCGCTCGGCGCCGCCAGCCCGACCAGCTTCTATGCCGGGTCGGCGGAATATCGGCAGGATGTCGTCAACCTGACCCTGACGCGGCCGTTCGCGGCCTTGCTGGCCGGCGGCAACCTGGCGGGCGGCGTCGAGTATCGCACTGAATCCTACAGACTGGCGGCGGGCGACCCGTCTTCCATCGTCGGCAGCGGCGCGGTCGGCTTTCCCGGCTACAACCCGCGCATCCCGGTCGACAATTCCCGCGATGCGGTGGCGGCGTTCCTAGACGCCGAGATCAAGCCGATCGATTGGCTCACCTTGGGCGCGGCCGGCCGCTACGACCATTACAGCGACTTCGGGGGCGCGGCGACCTGGAAGGCGACCGCGCGGGCCGAAGCAACCGGCTGGCTGGCGTTCCGCGGTTCCGCCAGCACCGGCTTTCGCGCACCGTCGCTGCAGCAGGAATATTACAGCTCGATCACCACGGTCGCCAACGGCGCGAACAAGGCGCTGGTGAATGTCGGCACTTTCCAGGTCGGCGATCCCGTCGCCCGCGCGCTCGGCGCCGAACCGCTCAAGGCCGAGAAGTCGCGCGATTATTCGGTCGGCTTGGTGCTGACGCCGACCCGCGGCCTGTCGGCATCGGTCGATTTCTTCCGCACCGACATCGACAACCGGATCGCGCTCAGCGACGCTCTCTCGGGCGCGGCAGTCACCAGGGTGCTGACCGCGGCGGGGATCACCAATGTGCAGCAGGTGGCGTTCTTCACCAACGCGGTCGACACTAGAACCCAGGGTTACGATATCACGATCCGGTACGACGGCAATTTCGACGCCGAGACGCAGTTCCATGCGTCGGTCGGTTTCGAGTGTGCGCCGACGAGCGTTCGAGCGCAGACACCGAACGCGGCACTACCGTCCACGCCGTTCATCGGCGTCCATGCCAGGACCTTGCTGACCGAGGCGCAGCCGCGCGACAAGCTGACCTCCGAAATCGTCGTCGACCAGGGGCCGCTGACCGGCGTACTGAGTGCGACGCGATATGGCGAGTATATCGATGCGCCGATCCTGGACCCGCAGAAATTCAGCGCGAAGACAATCGTGGATATCTCGCTGACCGGCCGGCTCAATGACTGGGTCTCGCTGACCGGCGGCATCCTCAATATCGGCAACGTCTATCCCGATCCGCTGCAGGAAGTGGCGCTCGCCTACAAATCCTTCGGCAACAGCTTCGTCTACGGCGAGGAATCGCCCTGGGGCGTGGACGGCCGGTCGTATTACGTGAAGCTGAGGGTCGGGTTTTGATGCGCATTGCAATCGTTTCCGACACGCATCTGGGCGACAGGGCAGGGCCATATATCGACAATTGGCGCGCGGTCTGCGCCTGGGCGGGGACGGCGGGACTCGACCTCATTGTTCATCTGGGCGACATCAGCGCCAATGGCGAGAACGATCGGGGCGACCTGGAGATCGCCAGGGCGGAGCTTGCCCAGTCGCCGGTCACAGTTCGGTCGTTGCCGGGAAATCATGACCTCGGCGACAACCCCGCCGTTGCCGAAGGCCATGCCACCGATACGATCAATGCTGACCGCCTATCGGCCTATCGCCGGGTTTTCGGAGCCGATCGTTGGTCGCTGAACTGCGCGGGATGGCTGATCCTCGGGCTCAACGCCCAGCTTTTCGGGCTGGACGACGCGGAGGAGCAGGCGCAGTGGCGGTGGCTGGAGGAACAGCTCAGTCGTGGCGTGGGGCCGGTCGGGCTGATGCTGCACAAGCCGCTGCTGCTGGGGGACGACAAGCCCGCCGCTCAGCGCTATGTACCGGCGGCCTCGGCCGACCGGATCACGGCACTGGCAAAGGCTTGCGACCTGCGATTCGTCCTATCGGGGCATGTCCATCAGGGCCGCCTGCGGACTGTCGAAGGGGTCGAGCATGTCTGGGCGCCGTCGGCGGCGTTCTTCATCCCGGACTCGCTGCAAGAGCGGATCGGGGAAAAGGAGGTAGGCGTGCTGTTGCTGCAACTCGAACCCGCCGCGCATCGCTTCTCGTTCGTGATGCCGGAAGGCGTTTTGCGGCACAATGTCGTCGATCATCCCGACCTTTATCCGGCCCTACGCGACCGGATCGCGGAAGGGCGAGTGCCGTGACGGTGGCACGGGACGGCGACTCGCAAGGTGGCCTTTACGGCTGGTATGTCGTCTTCGTCCTGGTCGTTGCCTACGTCTTCTCGTTCCTGGACCGGCAGATTCTCAATTTGCTCGTCGAGCCGATCAAGCGCGACCTCGGGCTCAGCGACGTCAGGGTCAGCCTGCTGCAGGGGTTCGCCTTCGCAATCTTCCTCGGCATCGGCAGCATCCCGATCGGCCGGCTGGTCGATACCGCGCGGCGCATGACGATCATCTCGGTCGGCGTGGCATTGTGGAGCCTCGCCACGGCATCGTGCGGCGTCGCGAGCGGCTTCGGCGGGCTGTTTCTTTGCCGCATGGGAGTCGGGATCGGCGAGGCGACCCTGACTCCGTCCGCCAGTTCGGTGATCAGCGACCACCTGCCGCCGCGCCGGCGTGGTATCGGGCTCGGGCTCTACAGCGTCGGCGTCTATGTCGGCGCCGGGCTGGCGCTGGTGATCGGGGCCGAGGTGATCCGCCATCTGCCGCCATCTGTCATGCTGCCGGTCTTCGGCCCAATCCACGCCTGGCAAGCCGTATTCATCGTGGTGGGGCTGCCGGGCCTGCTGGTCGCGGCCTGGACGGCTTCGTTGCGCGAACCTGCGCGGCGGGATGGAACCGACGGCGCCAAGGTCCTTCATGCCGGCCCGCCGTCGCTCGCCGACACATTCGCGTTTTTCAACGTCAATCGCCCCGTGCTGCTGGCGCTGACCTTCTGTGCAGCGTTCGCATCGATGACCTCCTACGGCACGATGGCCTGGGCGCCCAGCTTCTTTGTCCGCGACTTCGGCTGGACAGCGACCGAGGCCGGGTGGGCCTATGGATTGCTGAACGTCGTTTTCGGTACTGCCGGTGTCCTGACCGGCGGATGGCTGGGCGACCGGTTGTGCGCCCAAGGTGTGCGCAATGGCCGGCTGCTGTTGATGGCGGGCGCGGGGCTGGGCGCGGCAGTGTTCGCCCTCGTCGCGCCGTTCGCCCCAGAGGCGGGGTACGCGCTGGCGCTGTTCGGGCCGGCGACCTTCTTCACGACCGTGATCATCGGCACCGGCCCCGCGGCCTTGCAGGACATCATGCCCAACCAGATGCGCGGGGTTGCGATCGCGCTCGCCGTGCTGGCGGTCAACCTGATCGGGCTCGGGCTTGGCCCGACGGGGATCGCGCTGGTGACCGATGTTGTTGTCCATGATGAGCATAAGCTGTTCTATGGCCTGGCAATCGTGCCGGCGGTCGCGGCTCTGCTGTCAGCCGGCTGCGGATTCCTGTGCGCTCGCAACTACGCCGCGGCCTGCGCCAACTTCGAGGCGTGGCAGCCGAGCGGCCGCCTGACGCCCATCAGAGCACCTGCGTCGTCTCTTCTTCGCCCTTGGCGATCAAGCTGAGGACGCCATCTTCGAGGCTCAGTTCCGTTCTGGAGCAATAGCCCGGGCGGAAGCAGACGACCCGGTCGTCACCCAACACCTGACCGACGATCGCGTTGATGACGATGAAGTGGGTGACGAACACCGTGTCGCGATCGGTGTCGAGAACTGCGGCGAACGCCTCCTTCCGCCACACGTGCAGGAAATCCGGCAACTCGGGCCAGCGCCTACCGATGATCTCCCTGAGCCACGCCGCACGGTCGGCCAGCGCGACACCGGGGCTCGGGATTTCCGCGATCCGCCCGTCGACTTCCGCCAGAATGCTCCAGATGGATTCGAAGGCCGCCGCGGTCTCGCGCGTCCGGCGTAGCGGGCTCGAAACCAGCCGCAGCGGACCGATCCGCGCCAGTTCCGCAGCAGCGACTCGCGCTTGGGCGAGACCCGTTTCATCCAAACCCGGGTCGAGTGCCGCGCCCCAGCCGGCCGTGGCGCGACCGTGGCGAATTAGGTAGAGGCGCGGCATCGCCCTTACTGCATGAACCACCCATGGCTCACGACCAGCGACTGGCCGGTGAGCGCCTTTGAAGGGAAAGAGGCGAAGAACACGGCGGTTTCGGCGACGTCCTCGACAGTGGTGAACTCCCCATCGACGGTTTCCTTCAGCATCACCTTCTTGATCACGTCTTCTTCCGAGATCCCGAGTTCCTTCGCCTGCTCGGGGATCTGCTTGTCGACGAGCGGCGTGCGGACGAAGCCCGGGCAAATCACGTTGGCGCGGACATTGTGCGCGGCGCCTTCCTTGGCGACCACCTTGGCCAGGCCGATCAGGCCGTGCTTGGCGGTAACGTAAGGCGCCTTCAGCAACGACGCCTCCTTCGAGTGCACCGAGCCCATATAGATCACGCTGCCCCCCGAAGGCTGCTTGTACATCTGTTTGAGCGCCGCGCGCGTGGTCAGGAAGGCGCCGTCGAGATGGATGGCGAGCATCAGCTTCCATTTGGCGAAGTCGAACTCAACGACCGGAGCCACGATCTGAATGCCGGCGTTGCTAACCAGGATGTCGAGGCTGCCGAAGGTGTCGATGACCTTCTGCGTGCCTGCCTCGACCTGGTCCTCATGAGTCACGTCCATCGCGACGCCGATCGCGTGCTCCGGGCCGCCGAATTCGGCGGCGGTGGCGTCGGCGGCCTGCTGGTTGAGGTCGGCGATGGCGACCTTGGCGCCCTCGCGGATATAGGCGGCGGCGATCTCCTTGCCGATGCCCGATGCTGCGCCGGTGACGATGGCGACCTTGTCCTTGAGACGCATGATGAAGCTCCTTGGCTCGGAATGAAAGTTCAGGCGAGGTAGTCGTGCACGACCTTGCCGAGGCCGAGCGTCAGGTCGGCCAGGATGTGGACAGCCGAGATGACCTCCAGCACAGGCAACTCGGCCACGGGGGCCAGTGCATGGTGCGTGAGCGTCAGCGCGCCGGGCCCCGTCCAGGCGCCTTTGACCGTCACATCCTCCAGGTAATACTCGACAAGCTCGCAGATGCGCGCGCTGCCGTCGACGTGCGGGATGATCTTCAGGAGGAAATTGGGTGTCAGAAGCGAGGCATGGACGGTGGCGGTATCGAGCGTCTTGTGCTTGTAGCCCATTGTGCCGGTGGCGACGCGAACACCGTGATAGTCGAGCGTGCCGACCATGGCATCGATCTCGGGCCTGAGCGTGGGGTCGGCCAGTTTCTTTGGAAATCCCCACAGCTCGCGTCCGCCGGCGATCGGTGGGTCGTCGTTGAGGAACATGCAGTGGGTGTAGCCGCCCTTGCGGCCCTGGAAGGTGACCGGA
>CAZVYC010000206.1:0-9335 GCA_964631425.1 uncultured Rhodospirillales bacterium | reverse complement strand
GCCCCTGCAATCGGACCCACGATCGGCGGATATCTAACCGAAAATTATGGGTGGCAATACGTCTTCTATGTCAATCTCGTCCCTGGCGCGCTGATGCTGGGTATGCTGTGGGTTTCGCTCGAGCCCGCACCGATGCGTCTCGGCTTGCTACGCGAAGGCGACTGGCCCGGCATCGTTACAATGGCGATCGGCCTTGCAGCGCTACAGACCGTCCTTGAGGAGGGGAACAAGGACGACTGGTTCGGCTCGCGGTTCATCGTCCGGTTTTCAGTGATTGCCGCCATCGCGCTTCCCCTGTTCATTTGGATCGAGCTCACCGTGAAGCGGCCGCTCCTCAATCTGCGTCTGCTGATCCGCAGAAATTTCGGGTTTGGCGTGCTGGCCAATTTCCTACTCGGCCTCGCCCTCTATGGCTCGGTCTTCATTTTGCCGGTCTACCTGTCCCGCATACAGGGATATAATTCGGAGCAGATCGGCTTCGTGCTCGCCTGGACCGGATTGCCGCAACTCGTTCTGATTCCGCTGGTTCCGCGGCTCATGAAGCAGTTCGATCCTAGGCACGTTATCGCCTTAGGTTTCGCGCTCTTCGCGGTCAGCAACTTCATGAACCTCGACATAACCACTGATTTCGCCGCCCCACAGCTGCTGTGGCCCAACATTGTTCGCGCCGTCGGCCAGGCGCTGTGCTTCGCGCCCCTGTCGGCCGTCGCAACTGCCGGAATCGAAAGAGAGAACGCCGGGTCAGCCTCGTCCCTCTTCAACATGATGCGGAACCTCGGCGGCGCCTTCGGTATCGCGCTGTTGCAAACCTTCCAGCAAAAACGCGAGCAATATCATTCCAACGTGATCACGGATCAGGTCTCTCTGTTCGCAGATGCGACCCGCGACCGAATCCACGAGCTCACCGGCTATTTCATGAGCCATGGCATATCGGATTTCGCCACCGCTCAGCACAAAGCGATCGTCGCCATTGGATTGCGCATCCGCCAGCAGGCTAACCTCCTCGCCTTCAGCGATACCTTCTACTTGCTTGGCGTAGCGCTAACCATCGCGCTTGCCGCCTCACTCCTGCTCAAGAAGCCGGATCGTCTCGAAGCAGGTGCCGCCCACTAGGCCGCCGCAGCTTTGCCTGCGCCCAGGTGCCTAAAATTATTGGGCGCTTATGGCGTGAGACCACATTTGCACGAAATCGCCGGCTCGTTATCGATCTTGAATACCGGATCGGGAACGAAGCCGTCACGGTTGGGCATCTTGATCTTGGGCATGCTCTCTTGGTCGAGCTTGCCATCATCGGGCAGCAAGCCATTCAGATTTAGGATGTAGGCCGCGACCGAATAGGTGTCATCGGTATCGAGCGAGCCCGGCGCGGGATAGGGCATCGCGCGACGAATGTAGTCGAACAATGTGGGCGCATAGGGCCAATAGCTGCCGACGGTCTTGATGGGCTTGTCCGAGGCGAGCGAGCCTTGTCCGCCCGCCAAGCGGTCCTTGATGCCGCCCTGTCCGTTCGGTCCGTGGCAGGCTTCGCAATTGTCGGCATAGACCTGCTTGCCGCGCAGAACAGTTCCGCTACCCAGCGGCAGTCCCGTACCGTCCGGACGGACATCGATGTCCCAGAGCGCGATTTCGTCCGCGGTCGGCGTTCGGCCGAAATCATGGGCATTCGCCAATGGCGTGAGGAAACCGACCGTGACACCAACCAGGAGGGCGATCTTATGCGAGTGCATTGGTCACCTTCCCGGCGGCGTCGATCGCCCAGGTCTGCTGCGCGTTGTAATGGAACAGCGCGTTCGTACCGACCTTCTCGATGAACGACCTACGGTCGGGCTGGATATTGCCGCGTTCGTCCGTCGCGCGGCTAACGATCTTGGTCGGGATGCCGTCCCAATCCCAGTCGATCTGAAATCGCGTTTGCGCCTTTGGCAGTGCGATCCCGCTCAGCTGGGCAATCCTCCAGGTCTTGCCCTCGTCGGTGCTGATTTCGACCTTAGCAATCCGCCCATGGCCGCTCCAGGCGAGGCCGGTAATGCGATTGTATCCGGGCCGAATCGCCATCATGCCGGACGGTCCGGTGATGACTGAGTTGGTCTCCATGCGGAGCTGGAACTGGCGCGCCTTGCCATCGGCGAGAAGCTGAGTATAGCGGTCGGTTTCCCAGCGCGTCATCCAAGGCTGATCGCCGAATTTCAGGCGACGGAGCCACTTGATATTCAGATTGCCCTCGAAGCCCGGCATGATCAGCCGGATCGGAAATCCGTGTGCCGGTCGAAGCGGCTCGCCATTCTGTCCGTAGGCGACCATCGCATCATCCAGGATCTCGTCGCTGAGCGGGATACTGCGATCGACGCCCGCTCCGTCCCCGCCCTCGGCCAACATCCAGTTGGACCCAGGCTGCTTCCCAACGATCTGGACGAGATATCGCAGCGGCACACCGGTCCACTCGTTCGTGCTGACGAGCCCATGCGTGTTCTGGACGGTGAGGTTGGGGTCGGCCTTCTTCCAATTCTCCCAACCATTGCCGGTGCATTCGATGAAATGGATGCGGGAGACCGACGGCATGGCCATGAGGTCGTCGACGGTCAGAACAAGTGGCTTACTCACCATGCCATGGATCAGCAATCGGTGCTGGGCGGGATCGAGGTCGGGCACGCCGGCGTGGCTGCGCTCGTAATGCAGATCGGCGGGTGTAATAGAGCCAACGAGCCTGTTGAGGGGCGTCTTGGAATTGATTGCGTTGTCAGCGGCGACGTTGCGTACGCCTGGACCAGCCTCCGGAATGCGACTGAGCTTCACATATTCCGATCGCTCGCTGAGTCCCCCCAAAGGGCCCCCAGGAGCCCGCGGTGGCACATCGGCCAGCGAATCCGCGAGCGCGCTACTGGCGATGGCTACTCCGGCGGCGCTGGTAGACGCAGCCAAAAAACGCCGGCGGGATACAACGCTGTTCTTGAAAGGCGCCCGACCCGGACCGCTGTTTGAACCCATGAGCGTCGCTCCTTCAAAATCGAAAGTCGCTATAAATCCATTCAGCGTCCCTCTCGCGATCGCGATGATGACGTCACTTCGTTAGATCCCGTGTGCGCTACTCAGAGATTTTCACAAATCCTTCTTGAACGAGTTGTGTTGTCCTAGACATGGCGTCCGTGTTGACCTTGATACCGGGCAGAAGGTCTCCATTACCCCATCCATGGACCTTTGCTGTCGCGCCACACAGCTCCACCTTGACTCCGCGCTTCTGCAAGTCGGCTATCAGACCTTTATAGGGATTGCCCGTCTCGATGTTTCGATCCTTATTGTAAGCGATATCATGCAATGTTGCATGCCCCGCATTTGTATGAAACACCGCGATCACGTCGCTTTTGGCATTCCAGTTGGCGATGTCGTTCTCAATTAGCTGAAGGTGGAAAATCGAAGCGGGGAGATCTCCTTCGAAGGCCAGGGCTGGGATGCTGAACACGATCTTGACGTCCTCGAGTTTCACCGGGATATCGATTTTCAATGGATGCTCTGCGGTAATCATATCATCGTTCCTTTGTTCACGATGGTGCGTGTTCGCCGTATAATGAGCGTCCCGTGCTAGGCCGGCGACCTCTCCTGCTGCATGTGCGCGACGACCTCTTCGGTCGACCAGACGGCGTGGGCGAGGAAACGGTAATTGACGATTGCGGCCTGATATCCGTCACCCCAGACCGGGTGACGCGGCCCGGCAGTTGCATCTTTGACCACTGCAACCTCGAAACCCTGCTCGAGAAACTCGCGGAGATGGGATTCGACGCACAGATTCGCGATCATTCCTCCGAGAATAATTTTGGTGATGCGCCGTTTCCGGAGTTGCAGGACCAGGTCGTTGGTCTGAGGGCCGAAGACCTTGTGCGGGCTTACGACGATGGTCTTCCCATCCTCGATGTAAGGTTTGAAACGCTCCAGCCAGTCCGCGCCCGAGCCCCGAAACCCGGTAAGATCGAGCGCGCCCGTGCGTGCAAAGGTATGGGTATGGAATTCTACGGACTCAAGAGGGCCGTTAAAATTCCAACCATTGTCGGTCGGATAGAAATAGTGAGGTGAGATGAAAACATGATAGCCCTTCGCCTTCGCCGTCTCGAAAATCCTGGCCATATGCTCGACTGTGTGATTCTCGGTAACGCTGGCACCAACCGCCTGCCAACTTGTGCCGTGTTCGCTAAGCACATCGTTCTGAGGATCGATGAAGACGACGGCAGTGTCGGCGGCGCGGACAGTCAGATTCGGTTGATCCTTGCCGCTGGAATCCCGGGACGGTGCGTCGGCGACAGCGGCATTCAATGTGCCGCTGCCGACTGCCGTCCCCGCGACAACAGCCGACGCGCCCGTCACGAACTGTCTGCGTGAGAATCCGTTTCTTTCAGAATCGTTTTCGGTACCTCTACTTATCGAGCTCATCCGATTCGCTCCTTTTGGATCGAAGACCGCATTGATTGACGTCACCAGAGATAAAGGACGACGTTCAATCCCGGCTTGGACGGACGTTCCGAAGGTTGGAGGAAGTTGAGCACAATTGGAGGCACGAAAATTGCTCTAGCGAACTGATCGCGCTCCCTCAATCAAGCGCCACACAGATAGTGTAGACAGCAACAAGGAGCACTAGCGCGGTGGAAAGGATGAGCTCCGCGCGTACGTCCTTGGCGGAATAAGTCTCAGGGCCGTCTAGCCGCTTCGTCGTGCGAACGAATCGGATAGTGGCAAGAGCGAGGGTAGCGGCTCCGCTAAGGATGAGCGCAAGCCCGTCATAGCGGCCGAACGGCATCTTTTCTGCCGGCACGCCTCCGGTCATCGCGATCGTTGCCAAGAAGAGACTGAACTTCTCGATCACCAGCCCGAAGGCGATCACGGCGATACCGGTGCGCACCCAGGCAAGGAAAGTCCGCTCGTTGGCGGCGTGGTCACTGTAGCCGTGAATCATTGAGTAGCTTACTCGGCGTTCGCAGCTCCGGCCGCGAGTGCCGTCAGCGCCTTTGCCAACTTGTCGACATCGGCTGTCACCGCCCCGTCGAGCCCGTGGCGTGTGGCGATCCAGTGTGGATCGTTAAAGGCAAGCCAGACCTTGCCTGCCGCGTCCTGATAGACTAGCGCCTTTAAAGGCAAGTCGATGCCGCTGGCCTGGTTCGCCTCCATGAGCGGCGTGCCTCCCTTCGCGTTGCCGAAAATCAGGAGTTCCGTCGGGCTGAGCGGCAAGCCAGCTGCCGCCGCGCCCGCCGCATGGTCGATGCGAGCGAACACGGTTAGACCTTTTGCCCGCACTTCAGTTTCTAGCCGATCCATCGTCTCTTTCGGCCCAAAGCTGCTAGGAATTGTCGTCAATCCATCCGCTGCCATGACACGACCTCCACATGCCAATATGCCGCCGAGTATTGTGGCGGTAACAACGATTGGCCCAAACCGATTTGGTGTGATCATCGTCGCTGCTCGCCACCCGATCGTGGGTTATTTCGTGACTAATCCGCGCATTTGCGCCACCTGCTCGGCCGTGATGGACGACGCGGCGCTGCCGTACCGCTTCGTCACGTAATTTGCCAGCGCTGCGATCTCCGTGTCGGTATAGGCGTGACCGAAAGCGGGCATCTTGACCGGTCCCGAAGGTGTCTGGCGGCTGACACCCCAGACGATCGCCTGGGCCACGTTGCGGGCGCTGGGATCGTTGATGGCGCGCGCGCCGACGAAGGTGGCCAACGGCAGAATCGGACTCTTTCCCGTCCAACCATGGCAGGCGACACAGGTGCCGGCGAAGATCTCACCGCCGCGCGCATCGGCTTCCGCAACGCCCTGCTTGGGCGATGCCGGAGCCGGCGCCGTCTTCGGCGCGGGCAGGTCGGGATCGGCGATCGCCGGGATCGTGCGCAGATAGACGACGATCGCCTTGATGTCCTCCGGTGTCAGATGGCTGAGGCTGTTGTCGACAGCCTCGCCCATCGGACCCGAGGCGGTTCCGTAGTCGAACGCATGGCCGCCGCCCAGATATTGCAGCAGCGCTTCGTCGCTCCAGTTGCCGATGCCGCTCACCTTGTCCTGCGTGATATTGTACGCTTTCCAACCAGCCGTCACCGCGCCTTTGAACTTGTTCCGATGGTCCAGCGCCTGAGCCAGATTGCGCGGTGTATGGCAGTCACCGCAGTGGCCCATCGCCTCGGCAAGATAGGCACCACGATTCCATTCCGCGCTTTGCGCGGCATTCGGCTGGAAGCGCGTATCGGCATTGAAGAACAGCGACCAGAAAATCATCAGCCAGCGCTGATTGAACGGAAACTTCAGCGCGGCATCCGGTGCCTTGGCATGCACGGCCGGAAGGCTGAACAAATAGGCCTTGATGGCCAGCGCGTCTTCATCCGTCATCATCGTGTAAGCAGCATATGGAAAAGCGGGATAGAGCCGCGTGCCGTCGGGAGCTATGCCCTTATGGACAGCCTTGAGGAAGTCCGCGTCGCTCCAGCCTCCGATGCCGGTTTCCACATCCTGGGTGATGTTCGGCGAATAGAGTGTGCCGAAGGGGAGATTGAATGCCAGTCCGCCGGCATAACGCGCACGGCCGGGCATGGTGTGGCAGGCTTCGCAATCGGCAGCCTCGGCCAGATATTCGCCCCGTGCGACCTGACTCGCATTCGCGAGCGAAGCCGGCACGCCGGTGGGTGATGACCCTTTGAAGTCCGACAACGCGATCCGGTTGCCGCCAGCGAACGATATGGGCCCCGGACCGAGAACGAACCAGCCGGCCACACCGGCAGCGATGACAACCAGGATGATGAGGATGATCGCAATCGTCCTCATGCCTGCTTCCTCACTGCCAACGCGCTGCGATCGATCGGCAGGCGCCGAAGCGCAACGCCGGTCGCGGCATAGATCGCATTGCGCAGCGCCGGGGGCCCGGCCGCGGCACCGGTCTCACCGATACCACCGGGCGGCTCGCCATTGCGGATCAGATGCACGTTGGTCGGCGGCACCTCGTTCATGCGCAGCACGCGATAGTCATGAAAATTGGATTCGCGCACTCGCCCCTTCTCCAGGGTGATGTTGCCCCAGAGAGCGGCGCTCAGCCCGAAAATAAGCCCTCCCTGCAGTTGGGCCACGATTGTGTCCGGATTGACCGCAGTGCCGGTGTCAACGACGCTGGTGATCCGGTGCAGTACGACTTCGCCATGCTCATCGACCTCGCATTCCACCACGGTCGCAATGAAGCTAGCGAAAGCAACCTGGGCTGCGACACCTCGGCCCCTCCGAGGTCCCGGCGCCGAAGACCACCCGGATTTTTCGCCGACCATCTGGAGAACGGCCTTGAGACGCGGAGTTCTGTCGAGATTGGCGAGCCGAAATGCGATTGGATCCTTACCCGCTTTCTTCGCAAGCTCGTCTATAAAGCTTTCGATGGCGAAAACATTATTGTTGGGGCCGACGCCGCGCCAAAATCCCGTGTTGACGCCCGGTGGCTCCTCCCTGTTGAACTCAACGCGGACGTTTGGGATGTCGTACGGGACGTCTCGAGCGGAATCGACACCGTCCGGATCGACGCCTTTCTGAAAGAAGGGAGGAAGCCAGCGAGCCATCACGGCAGAGCCGGAGACTTTGTCTTTCCACGCAACGATGCGGTCACCGTCAAGCTTGGCTGATAGGATATTGTGATAGGCTGGGCGATAGATGTCGTGGCGGATGTCTTCCTCGCGCGTCCACACGACCTTGACCGGTCCGTCGACCTTCTGCGCGATCCGCGCCGCGCTGATCGCCATGTCCGGTTCGAGCCGCCGGCCGAAGCCGCCGCCAAGCAGGTGCTGGTGAACGATCACCTTGTCGACCGGCAACCCGATCGCCTTGGCGACCTCCGACTGCACGCGGCTGATCACCTGCGTACCGATCCAGAGCTCGCAGCCATCCGTCGTCACATGCGCTGTACAATTCATCGGCTCCATGCACGCATGCGCCAGGAGGGGCATTTCGTATGTTTGGGTGACGATGTCGCCAGAACTCAGGGTCTTGATCGGGTCGCCGTCCTGCCTCGCGACGGCACCATCTCGCGCGCTTGCTTTACGCAGGCGATCCCAGATTTCATTCGTCGATATCTGATCGTTGACGCCGTCGTCCCAATTAACTTGCAGCGCATCGAGACCGGACATTGCGGCCCACATATGGTCGCCGACGACGGCCACGAGATTATCCAGCACCACGATCTGCCGGACTCCCGGCATGGTCTTCGCCTTCGTGTCGTCGACATGTGCCACCCTGCCTCCAAGCACCGGACTTGCAGCCAGCGTGGCGAATTTTACGCCAGGTGGCCGCGCGTCGATGCCATAGCGCGCTTTGCCATTCGTCTTATCCGGCGTATCCAACCGTTTCAGAGGCCGACCGATCAGGTGGAAGTCTTTTGGACCTTTGAGTGGCGCATCCGCTGACAAAGTCAGGGCCGCAGCGCGGTCGACCAAATCACCATAGGCGATCTTGCGATCGGCCTTATCGTAAATGACCTGGCTCTCCTCGGTGCGCAATTCGGCAACGGTAGCCTTCAGCTGCTCTGCGGCTGCCTGCACGAGCAGAGCCCGCGCGTTGGCACCAGCTTGGCGCAATGGCTTCCAAAAGGCACGCACCGAATTGGAGTTGCCCGTCGCTTGGACGGTAAGCATGGGATTGGCATAATGTGCCTCGTCGGGCGGCGCATGCTCAAATCTCACGCGCTTCCAATCCGCGTCCAATTCCTCGGCAAGAATCATCGGAAGCGAGGTATAGGTCCCCTGCCCCATTTCGACCTGCGGCATGATCAGCGTGATCGTGCCGGCGTGATCTATGTTGATGAAGGCATTGGGCGCAAAGGATGTTGTATCCGCCGCCGCCGCGTTGACAGTTCGCAGTGTCGGCAGAGAAAAACCCAACAGCAAGCCACCGCCCACGGCAGCTCCGGCTCGGAGAAACCCTCGCCGGGAACACGCTATATGATCGAGCTCGCCGGAACGATCCTGCATCATCGCGAGCCCTCCTTCATACCAGACTGTGCGGCCAGCTTTATGGCGTCTCGGATCCGGCGATAGGTGCCGCAGCGGCAGATATTGCCTGCCATGGCTGTGTCGATATCGACGTCATCGGGGTTCGGCGTCGCCGCCAGCAGCGCCGCGGCCGACATGATCTGCCCCGACTGACAATAGCCGCACTGAATAACCTCGAGGTCGAGCCAGGCTTTTTGAATCCTAGCTCCCGCCTCTGTGTCGCCGATCGCCTCGATGGTCGTGATCTTGCCGTCGCCGATCGTTCCCACGGCCAGCTGACAGGAACGCACCGGCTGCCCGTTGAGATGCACGGTGCACGCGCCGCATTGCGCCAAGCCA
>CAZVYC010000205.1:8768-9359 GCA_964631425.1 uncultured Rhodospirillales bacterium | reverse complement strand
CCATGGACGCGCTGCGCTGCCCGCCCGGCGACCTGCCGGTCACCAACCTGTCGGTCGGCGAGAGCCGCCGCGTGGCGCTCTGCCGCCTGCTGCTCGCCAAGCCCGACATGCTGCTGCTCGACGAGCCGACCAACCATCTTGATGCGGAGTCGGTGGCGTGGCTCGAGCGCACGTTGCAGGAATATGCCGGCACCGTCGTGCTGGTCACCCACGACCGGTACTTTCTTGACAACGTCACTGGCTGGATCTTGGAGCTCGATCGCGGCAAGGGCATCCCCTACGAGGGCAACTACTCCTCCTGGCTCGAGCAGAAGAAGAAGCGAATGGAGCAGGAGGAGCGCGAGGAGGGGGCACGGCAGAAGGCGCTGGCCGCCGAACTCGAGTGGATCCGCGCCTCGCCCCGGGCGAGGCAGGCCAAATCCAAGGCCCGCATCTCGGCCTATGAGTCGCTGCTGGCCCAGACCCGCGACGGCCCATCCGGCGAAGCGCAGATCATCATCCCCGCGCCGCCGCGCTTGGGTGACGTCGTGGTCGAAGCCGAGCATCTGAAGAAAGGCTTCGGCGATCGCCTGCTGATCGGCGACCTCGACT
>CAZVYC010000205.1:0-8758 GCA_964631425.1 uncultured Rhodospirillales bacterium | reverse complement strand
CCGGCGGCATCGTCGGCGTGATCGGCCCGAACGGCGCCGGCAAGACAACCTTGTTCCGCATGATCACCGGCCAGGAAAAGCCCGATGGCGGCGTCTTCAAGGTCGGCGAGACGGTCAAGATGGGCTATGTCGACCAGTCGCGCGACAGTCTCGATGGCAGGCACACCGTCTGGGAGGAAATCTCCGACGGCAAGGACATGATCGAGCTCGGCAAGCGAACCATGCCCAGCCGCGCCTATGTCTCGGCCTTCAACTTCAAGGGGCCGGACCAGCAGAAGAAGGTCGGCGCGCTGTCGGGCGGCGAGCGCAACCGTGTGCACCTTGCCAAGATGCTGAAATCGGGCGCCAACCTGCTGCTGCTCGACGAGCCGACGAACGACCTCGACCTCGAGACCTTGCGCGCTCTGGAAGAGGCGCTGGAGCAGTTCGCCGGTTGCGCGGTGGTCATCAGCCACGATCGCTGGTTCCTTGACCGGCTGGCCACCCACATCCTCGCCTTCGAAGGCAACAGCGAAGTGGTGTGGTTCGAGGGCAATTACGGCGACTACGAAGCCGACCGCAAGCGCCGCCTGGGCGCCGAGGCCGATCAGCCGCACCGGATCAAGTACAAGCCGCTGACGCGCTAACTGTCGGTGACCGTCGCGCTTCCTTCGCGTCGGCGCCGGCGCTTCAACACCGTAACCGTCCTGTGGAGGCGCCGCCTGCTGTTCTGGCTGGGCGCCGTCGCGACCGGCTATGTCGCGGTCGGATTCGCCGCGGCCGCCGATTGGGCCCAGGCACTGTTCGGCCGCGCGACCGCAATTTCGCCCTATATCGCGCTGGCGCTGACGCCCGCCGGGATCGCGCTTTCCGCCCTCGTCGGCAAGCGCTACTTCGCCGGCGCGCAGGGCTCCGGCATCCCGCAGGCGATCGCCGCCCGCGTGCTCCGCGACCGTCCGTCCCTTGAACGGCTGCTGTCGCTCCGGATCGCGATCGGCAAGATCGTGCTCACCATCTTCGGCTTGGCCGTGGGCGCCTCGATCGGCCGCGAGGGGCCGACGGTACAGATCGGCGCCTCGATCCTGGTCTGGCTGAGCTACCGCACCGGCATGGGCCGCCAGCAAGGCCTCATCCTGGCCGGCGGCGCAGCCGGCGTGGCCGCCGCGTTCAATACGCCCTTGGCCGGCGTCGTTTTCGCCATTGAGGAGATGAGCCGGTCATTCGAGCGCTCGATCGGCAGCCTGGTGCTGATCGCCGTCATCCTGGCCGGCATCGCGGCGATTTCGGTGACTGGCACCGGCTCCTATTTCGGCGAGACCAGCGCGATCCTGAACGGCTGGAAGGACTGGTTCGTCGTGCCGGTGGTGGCCGTCACCGGCGGCACCTTGGGCGGCGGGTTCGCCCGTATCGTCATCTGGAGCTCGCGCAGGATGCCGGATCTGTTCGGCGGGTTCGCCCGTAAACGGCCGATCGCCTTCGCTGCCCTCTGCGGTCTGGGCGTCGCTGTCGTGGGGATCGTCAGCAGCGGCGCCTCCTACGGCACCGGCTACGAGGCGGCCAAGGCGGCGCTGAACGGCCACCTTGCCCATCCCACGCTTTTCACCGCCGCCAAGTTCGTCAGCACGCTGCTGTCGCAGATGAGCGGTATTCCCGGCGGCGTGCTGTCCCCCTCATTGTCGATCGGCGCCGGACTGGGCGCGGCGTTGGCGCGACTGATGCCGGCGGTCGCGCCCGGCGCCGTCGCGCTGCTGGCGATGGTCGGCTTCTTCACCGGCGCGGTCCAGGCGCCCATCACCGGCTTCGTCATCGTGGCCGAGATGACCGGCGACCAGGCGATGATCATCCCATTGATGGCGACCGCCCTTGTATCGACCGTGGTCTCAAAGCTGATCACCCCTGACCCGCTCTATCACGCGCTGGCCGAGGATTTCCGCAAGCGGCTGGAGGCACGAAAAGTCGAGGGCGGGGCCGGCTGAAAACGGATCGGCTTCCCATATACTGGGCGGAAAGCCAGGAGAGGCCAAGGTCATGCAGCTCGATGTCGTCCTGAAGCGGTTCGAGACACCGGACGAGGTGCGGGAGTTCGCGAAGGGCCGCTTTGAAATCGTGCGGCTTGGCGGCACGACCGTCGGCCGCGCCACATACCAGCCGGGCTGGCGCTGGTCCGTCGACGTCGGCGCGGCCGCCGGCGCCGCGAGCTGCCAAGTCGAGCATGTCGGCCTCGTGCTCTCGGGCTGCGCGACAGCGGCGATGGATGACGGGCATGTTGTCGAGATGAAGGCCGGCGATCTGTTCTATATCGCGCCGGGCCATGACAGCTGGGTCGTCGGCGACGAGCCCTACGTTTCGCTCCACTTCCTCGGCGCCGACGACTACGCGAAAAAGGGCTGAGCCGCTTCCGTCCAAGTGAGAGACGAGGATGTACCAATCCGTTAAATTAACAAAGAGGCATTCCCAAAACGCCGGGCTTCCCCGGTGTTCACCGATCGCACCATCGCCCTCGATGGTCACCGGCGCGGAGGCTCATGGCGGCACGCGATCCAAGCGGCCGAATCCGTTGGGTGGCGTATCCGTGTCGGTCCCGACCACGGTCCCGGATGGATTTTTCCAATAAAAATTATGACCGGCGGCGACGGTGTATTTGGTTCCGGTCGCCGGATCGGCGTAAATGTCGATGCCCAGCCGCTCCCGGCTTCCCTCCTCCATGACGCGGTCCATGACCGCCCCTTTATTTTCCCATTCCCGCATGATCGAATTCGAAATTGCCGTGTTCGTTTGCGCCGCAATCTCTGACACGTCCTTGTTGGTCTGCGTTTGCCGAGCGACCCAAGCCGGATTCACACGCACCGACCGCACCATGTGGGAAAGCACCCCTGCGGCGACGCCGGCCACCGGCGTCGGCGAGAGAAATCCGCTCATCGTCTCGGCGTACCAGATCGCGCCGGCTTGTCCGGCAATGACGACGACGGACGCCAGGACATAGGCGGTCATGGGCTGATTGTCCTTGATGCAGGTGAAACTGGCCTCGCCCGCATCGTGCTTGATGCCGTATGCCTGCGCATAGGCGTTGATTTGCGCCGTGAGTTCCGGTCGTCCGCGACTTGCGAGCAGCCTGGCCTCGGGGCACAAGCGGTCGAGCTTGCGCCGAGCCCATGAGACGGCAAATTGTTCGCCGGTCTGATAGGGCGCGACGATGTAGGTTGTTCCGCCCCCGCCGCTATAAACCGAGCCCTCGCGGAATCCGGCAGCCGCGAGCAAGGGCGTCGGTACCACATAGGCCCATTCCGTAGGATCGTTGATCGCGAGCGTGGTGGCGCGATCAGGGGAGAGGACGTTGACCCAGTTGCGAAACTGGAGCGCGTTCCGCCTCATGGTACCGCCGGTCACCTCCCAGCCTTGCGGCACCTCCAGGGTGAAAGCCGCTTCCTCGGGATCGCTGAAGCTCGTCCACTGCTGCACAAGCGGCAGGGCGGCGACCGGCGTGCCCGTCTCAGCCACAGCCGTGCCGACCGTCAATAGACCGGCCATCGATAGAAATGCCGCGGGACCTGCGAAGCATCGCATGGCCGGCCTCCACCATCGGCAAGCTTTTGCGGCGAATATCATGCCGCTTGCTACCGGCGGATTGAACTGCGCCCGGCCCTTTTCATGGATCAGCCGCCCGTGCCGTATTCTCAAACGGTCTCTTAGAGACCACCCTTGCCGTTCGGCGAGCCTACGCCAGTGCAGTAGTTCCAGTCATCCGGAGCCGATGCGTAGACGCCTTGCACCCCACATGTACCATTCAACATTTCGTTGAAGTCTTTATTGTTGCTATAAACAGAGCCAAGTTCGTCACCAGTCGAGGGCGCGAAGCGTCCCGCAAGGTTGGTGATCGCTGCAACGATCGGTGTTGCCGCGCTCGTCCCTCCAACGACGATCCAGCCTTTGTTCGTGCTGGCGCTTGCGTTTCCCGAATCATAAACCCATACGCCAGTCCTCGGGTTGGCGACAGCCGCCAAATCTGCGATTCCGCGCGCGCTCCCGACAATGTCGCTGATCGCGGATTGAAACCTGGGTCTATTCTCGAACGCACAAGGTCCCGCACCAGCGCTTTGCCAGGGTGTTTCGCCAATGAAGGCTCCGCTGCGATCCCGGATGATTGTGGTGCCACCCACAGCCACTACCTGCGGAGAGCAGGCAGGGTAACCCACCCCCGGATCGTCGCCCGAAGCCGCAAAGTAGACGATCCCACTCTTCGCAAAGTACTGCGCATCATATCCAGCCTCAGTCGGAAATTCCGATCCGCCCCAGCTCAGTGAAATTTCCCCTCCTCCCCGCGCAGCAACCAACTCTGCGGCCTTGTCGACAGCGAGGAACAAATCTTCCAATGAATTACTGGCTGCTTCAACAAGTATGATCTCTGCATTTGGCGCCATTGCATGCGCCCATTCCACATCCAACGAGATCTCCATTTCCCACCCCTCATCTACGGGTGGTTGGGAACCCGATGCGAACACGACACTAAAGTTTGCGCTCGGCAAATTAAATCGTTCATCGAAAACCTTCAGATCATTTTTGACCTTTGGTGCGTCATAGGCGTCAACGATTGCAATCGCCCTGCTGCCTCCGCTCGGATTGATCCGCACCGAATTGGGGTTACAGCCACTGACTTGTGGGACGAGATTGTACGCACAAGCGATGGATGCTGGGGTTTCGATAAAGTATGGAGCCGAAGTGGCCGCAATGGCAGAAGGTGGTTCCATCTGAATTTCAGGGACAAATATCGCAATGTTCGTGAAAGCGCGGACCTTGCTTTCAAGACCCGCGAGCGATGGCTGCGACTGACGAACACTGGAATCAGGCACAAGAATTTTACCGGGAGGATTTAAGGCCTGCGCCAACGCTCCCGAAAGAGCAGTGGCGACGAGGAACGCAGTAGCGGCTGCACAACGAAATGCGCGCATAGCCCCCTCCCAAACTGAAGATACGCTAGTCGAAGTCGCCTGGGGAGACAAGCGAATATTTGCGCGTCGAGCTATTGTCTCGCCATTAACTACTCCATAGGGTTACCGCTAATTGGATTTCTGCGTGGAGGAACTTGAGGGCTGATTCGATTGTGTGGCCGAGTCTTTCGACTGCTTACGATAGAACTCGCTCGGCGGCGGTTGTGGCGGAGTTTGAGCGTCTGGTGCGAATACCTGCACATTCGAGTGCCCATTCACTCCGGCATCACCGGGCTTCTGAGTGCTCGATGGAGGCGTTGTTACCGCGCCACTCGGAGTGGTTTGGGTCGAAGCCGACTGTTGCGCTTCGGCGCCGCTCGAACAAGCGGCGAGAAGCAGTGTGACGATCATCACCGATTGGGTCCCAGCGTGCGATCCCATGGCAAATCACTGCCTCTGTAAATTCCCCATGGGAGTCAGGTGGCGCTCCAACACGCCTAGCGCAAGTCTGCGGCGTGTAGGAGCGCGAGGTCGCTCTGGGTTTCTGGCGGGATTGGCCGGGACTGTCAGGCCGTCGCGGCTGGCAATGAGGGCCGCAAGCGACCAACACCTCCCCGGCGCCAAGCAGATCACATCGCGTCCTTCATCGCCCCGTGCGTTTTATTATTCAGGTTTGGGGAATCTAACCACTACCTAACTGCACAAAGGAAGTATTCCTCTTTGGGGCATCCGCCGTTTACCAATTCAGGAGCCTTTTCCTTTTCAAGCGGCGAGACCTCCTCCCCCAGAACAATGCCTCCAATGTCATGAAGCGGGCGCGCCGGACCGGCCATTCGTCGCTTGTTGGAGCAGCATCGCGCCGACCAGCCGATTGCTCCGTCATTGGGCAAGGTGCCCAGACGTCGCACGGCGCTTGATTTCGGCGGTGTTGCCCCGATGTGACTCCCCTTCGGAACCTTTCCACCCGCTCCAGAATCCCATCGTTAATGCGTGGAAGCCGGTTGCGTGAGTGCCAGGGCATGGCGCAAACGCCCAGCTTCATACAGGAACCAGGCCCTCTCGCGTATCGACTCTCGCTTGCGCTGCTTGAAGGACTCTGCTGATGAGCCCGTCCCGGATCTTCATTCTCCGGCCGGTCGGTACCACCCTGCTGATGTTCGCCTTGTTTCTGGTCGGCGTCGTCGCCTACGGGTTCCTGCCCATATCGGCCCTGCCCGAAGTCGATTACCCGACCATCCAGGTCCAGACTTTTTATCCCGGCGCCAGCCCGGAGGTCATGACTACCGCGGTCACCGCGCCGCTCGAGCGGCAGTTCGGCGAGATGCCCGGTCTCGCGCAGATGAATTCGACCAGTTCGGGCGGTGCCTCGGTGATCACCCTGCAATTCTCACTCGACCTCAGCCTCGACGTGGCCGAGCAGGAGGTTCAGGAGGCGATCACGGCGGCCACCAGCCTGCTCCCCGCCGACCTGCCCGCGCCGCCGATCTACTCCAAGGTAAATCCGGCGGACACGCCGATCCTCACCATCGCGATCAGCTCGAAATCGATGGCGCTGACCCAGATCGAGGACATCGCGGACACAAGGCTGGCGCAGAAGATCTCGCAGCAGCCGGGCGTCGGCCTGGTCTCGATCAGCGGCGGCGAGAGGCCGGCCATCCGCGTCCAGGTCAACCCCCGGGCGCTCGCCGCCTACGGCCTCAACATCGACGATCTCCGCACATCGCTGGTCAACCAGAATACCGATCTGCCCAAAGGCAATTTCGACGGCCCGACCCGCGCCAGCACGATCAACGACAACGACCAGATCCAAAGCGCCGACGATTACGCCCAGCTCGTCATCGCTTACCGGAACGGCAATCCGGTCCAGATCAAGGACATCGGTCAAGTGGTGAACGGGCCGGAGAACACCCAGCTCGCGGCCTGGGCCAACCGCACGCCGGCCGTCATCCTCAACATCCAGCGGCAGCCCGGCGCCAACATTATCCAGGTGGTCGACGGCATCCGTAAACTGTTGCCCACGCTCCAGAGCACGCTTCCGGCCTCGCTCGACCTGTCGGTGCTGACCGACCGCACCGTGACCATCCGCGCCTCGGTCGCCGACGTCGAATTCGAGCTCGGCCTCGCCGTCGTGCTGGTCGTGGTCGTGATCTATCTTTTCTTGCGCAGCCTGCCGGCGACGATCATCCCCAGCCTCTCAATCCCGCTGTCGCTCACCGGCACCCTGGGGGTGATGTACCTGCTGGGCTTCAGCCTCGACAATCTTTCGCTGATGGCGCTCACCATCTCGACGGGCTTCGTGGTCGACGACGCCATCGTCATGATCGAGAACATCGCCCGCTATGTCGAGGGCGGCGAGAACCCCCTCGACGCAGCGCTGAAGGGCGCCGAGCAGATCGGCTTCACCATCATCTCGCTGACCATTTCGCTGATCGCCGTCCTGATCCCGCTCCTCTTCATGGGAGACGTGGTCGGTCGCCTGTTCCACGAATTCGCCATTACGTTGTCGGTCACCATCGTGATCTCGGCCGGCGTGTCGCTGACCCTCGTCCCGATGATGTGCGCGAAGCTGCTGCGGCACCGTTCCGAACACGAGCGCAACCGCTTCGACGTCAGGGCCGAGCGGGCGTTCAACCGCCTTATCGACGGCTATGCCTGGGCGCTCAGGCACGTGCTCGACCATCAGCGGCTGACGCTCATCGTCGCCGCCGCGACACTGATGCTGACCGCCTTCCTCTATATCTTGATCCCCAAGGGCTTCTTCCCGACCCAGGACACCGGCGCCATCCAGGGCATCTCGGAAGCCGGCCAGAGCATCTCGTTCCAGGCCATGGCCGAGCAGCAGCAGAAGCTGGCCGATGTCATCCTCAAAGATCCGGACGTCGCCAGCCTGACTTCGTTCATCGGCGTCGACGGCACCAACACCACCCTCAATGCTGGCCGCTTCCTGATCAACCTGAAGCCGAAGGACCAGCGCTCCGCATCGGCCACCGACGTGATCGCCCGGCTGTCGAATGAAGTGGTCGGCGTCCCCGGCGTCCATCTCTGGCTCCAGCCGGTCCAGGACCTGACGATCGCGACCACCGTAAGCCGCACCGAGTACCAGTTCGTGCTGAAGCATCCCGAGCTGAACCAGCTCAACATCTGGGTGCCCAAGCTGGTGGAAAAGCTGTCGACCTTGCCGGAGCTGATGAATGTCACGAGCGATCTTGCGCAGCAGGGCCAGGCGCTCGACCTCGTCATCGACCGCCCGACCGCCGCCCGCTTCGGCATCACCACGGCCACGGTTGATAACGCGCTCTACGATGCCTTCGGCCAGCGCATCGTCTCCACCATCTTCACCCAGTCGAACCAGTACCGCGTGATCCTGGAAGCGGCGCCGGCCACCGTGGAGGGCATCCAGAACGCACTGGCGGGGCTCTATCTGCCCTCCGCCCTGTCGTCGACCGGACAGGTTCCGCTGGCTGCCATCGTTCACATCGCGAGCCATTCGAGCCCGCTGCAGATCTCACATTCCGGTCAGTTCCCCTCCACCCAGATCTCGTTCGACGTGCCGGCGAGCTCGTCGCTCGGCGCGGCGGTGCCGGCAATCGAGAAGGCGGAGGCCGATATCGGGCTGCCGGAGAGCTTCACCACAGCCTTCGAAGGCTCGGCAGCGGCCTTCCAGTCCTCGCTCTCCAACGAGCTGATGCTGATCCTGGCCGCCGTCGTCACGGTCTACATCGTGCTGGGGGTACTCTATGAAAGCTTCATCCACCCGATCACGATCCTGTCGACCTTGCCCTCGGCCGGCGTGGGCGCGCTGATCGCGCTCATCATCTTCGGCAACGACCTCGATATTATCGCCATCATCGCGA
>CAZVYC010000204.1:0-9369 GCA_964631425.1 uncultured Rhodospirillales bacterium | reverse complement strand
GCCGTTGTTGAAAACTACCACTTTCACCGGCAGTCCCAGTTGGGCGAGGCTGAGGAAATCGCCCATCAGCATGGTGAAGCCGCCATCGCCCGACAGCGAGATCACTTGGCGCCCAGGAAAGGCCGCCTGCGCACCCACGGCCTGCGCCATGGCATTGGCCATCGACCCGTGCCAGAACGAACCCATCAGTCGACGCTTGCCATTCATGGCAACATAGCGCGCGGCCCAGACGGTCGGCAGACCCACGTCGCAGGTGAACACCGCGTCCTCGGCGGCGAGATCGCTCAGCGTCTTGGCGACCTGCTGCGGGTGGATGAGCTTCTTGCCCGGCGTGCCTTGGGCGAGATCGTCGAGCCCCTTCCGCGCGTTGCGGTAATGTGCCTGCGCCTGATCCAGATGCCGGCGATCCCGCTTCTCGTCGAGAAGCGGCAGCAGGCGCTCGAGCGTTGTCCGCACATCACCGACGAGGCCGAGATCGATCGGAGCGCGCCGCCCGAGCTGTTCCGGCCGCAGGTCGACCTGCGCGATGCGGGCCGATCCTTGAGGGTAGAACTGGCGATAGGGGAAGTCGGTGCCGAGCATCAGCAGCACGTCGCAGTCATTCATCGCGTAATAGCCGGAGGAGAAACCGATCAGCCCGGTCATGCCGACGTCATAGGGATTATCCCACTCCACATGCTCTTTGCCTTTGAGCGCATGGACCATCGGCGCCTTCAGCCGCTCGCCCAATGCAACGAGCTGGTCATGCGCGCCGGCACAGCCCGATCCACACAGAACCGTGACGCGGCCGGCGCCGTTCAGCAGATCGGCAAGCTTCTGGACGTCGCCCGCCGCTGGCGCGACCTCCGCCCTCGGCGGCAGCAAATTGCCAAGTTTCGACGATGGCGCATCGGCGGCCTGCTGCAGCGCGATGTCGCCAGGGATAACGACGACCGCTACGCCGTGCTGGCCGACCGCCGTTCGGATCGCGACTTCCAGGGTACGCGGCATCTGCGCCGCGCTGGATACCAGCTCGCAATAATGGCTGCATTCCTGGAACAGCGTTTCCGGATGCGTTTCCTGGAAATAGCCCGAGCCGATCTCAGCCGACGGGATATGCGCTGCAATGGCAAGCACCGGCACACGCGACCGGTGGCAATCGAACAAGCCATTGATCAGATGAAGATTTCCGGGTCCGCAGCTGCCCGCGCATACGGCGAGAGTGCCGGTCAGGTGCGCCTCGGCACCAGCAGCGAAGGCGGCCACCTCTTCGTGCCGGACATGAATCCATTCGATCTTGCCCTGGCGACGCACCGCATCGGTAAGCCCGTTCAGGCTGTCACCGACGATTCCATAGATTCGCTTGACGCCCGCCGCGGCGAGGGTTTCGGCGAATTGATCCGCGACCGTCTTCATAGTCTCGCTCCTTTCGTGGCGCCGACGCGCATGGCGCATCCGACACCATTGAGAATGGGGCGATCGAGCTGGTCGGTCCAATATATGAACTAGCCATCTTTGATACTGTACAGGTATCGTCGCTGGGTTGAGCGCGTCTGAGCTGGGCGGACAAAATGGAGCTGAGGCATCTTCGGTATTTCGTCGCCGTTGCCGAAGAGCTGCATTTCACGCGTGCGGCCGAACGGCTCGGCATCAAGCAGCCGCCGCTCAGCCTGCAGATCCGCCAGCTCGAAACCGAACTCGGGACACGGCTCTTCCGACGACTGACGCGCGGCATCGAGCTTACGGAAAGCGGTGCGCTGCTGCTGGACGGGGCGCGGCGAATCCTCGACCAGGTCGAGCGGACAAAGGCCGGCGTGCAAAGCCGCGCGCGCGGCGAGACCGGGCGTATCCATGTCGGTTTCGCCGGAGCGACCTATTTCCAGCCGCTTGTCCCCGTCATCATCCGTTCGTATCGCGAGCGCTATCCAGGCGTCCTCCTGTCGCCGCAGCAAAGCAACACGCCACTTCTGGTCGCGGGGCTCCAGAGCGGCGAGATCGACGTGGCGTTCGTGCGTCCGCCGATCGGCGACAGCGAAGGGCTTGCGGTCGTTCCGTTGATCGACGAGCCGATGTTGATCGTGGTGCCGGCCGCGCATCCTCTTGCCGCTCGTGCTGAGGTGCCGGTCGCGGCGCTCGCGCCGGAGCAGCTGATCCTGTTCCCGCGGGCGATTGGTCCCGGCCTGTACGACGCCATCATGGCCGCCTGCCAAAGGGCGGGCTTCAGCCCCAATCTGGGGCAGGAGGCGCCGCAGATCGCCTCCATCGTCTATATGGTCGCCGCCGGGTTCGGCGTCTCGATCGTGCCGCGGTCGATCGACCAGATCCGGGCCGAGGGCGTGCAGTATCTGCCCATCGAAGGGGAAGGGCCGCGGGCGCCGATCGGCCTCGCCTACCGAAAGGCTGATCATTCGACCGCTGTCCGCAATTTCGTTGAGCTGGCACGGCGGACCCCGTAGATCCCCGGTTCACTCTGGTGTCGACCAGTTGACGCGGGCGTGGGCAGAGGCAGTTCCCGGAGCGGTATCGGCCTCGATGACAAAACACGAGCCCTGGCCTGTGGCCGACCGCACCTCGACACGATGTCCGAGCAACTTTGCCGCCCGGTTCACGATGAACAGCCCGAACCCAAGTCCTTCGGCGCGGCTTGCGCGATGAAAGGCATTGAAAATGCGCGTCAGCTCGGCGGCGGCAATGCCGACGCCGCTGTCGCGCACCTCTATGTGCGCCTTCGAACCGCGCCGCCGGCAGGCAACGAGCACGCGACCGCCCGGCGGCGTGTAGTCGATTGCATTGCGCAGCAGATTTCGCACCATGCTGCTCAGCAGAACGGGATGGCTGTAGATGCTGACGGAGGTCGGGACCACGCGCAACTCGATCCTCTTGAGTTCCGCCGCCGCGGTGAACTCCGACGCGATATCTGCCAGGATCGGACGGAGAGCGACCGTCTGCCGGCGGTCGCGGGGGGAAACCTCCTGCAGCCGTACAGCCTCGATCAGCCGGTCCAATGTGCCGGCCGCTTGCATGACTGCACGTGCGATCCGGGTCAGGTGCACCAGCTCCGGTCGCTCCGAGAGGCTCCGGGCGAGAATATCACGCTCTGTCATGATGACCTGCAGCGGCTGGCGCAGGTCCTGACCGATCATCGCCATCACGGCCGCATAGAGTTCGTTGTGCCCTTCTCCAAGGCTGTCACTTTCAGCCGCCGAGATACCGAAACGCGGCGTGGAAAGGATAGTATTTTCGTCCACTCTCGCCATGCAGGTCGCTCCTCTGACTTGTCTCCGGCCGATACCGCCACTGCCGCTCGAGACGGTTGCACTGCCACCGGCAAGACTAGACGGAAATGTCTGTCAGGTCTTTAAGTTCAGGTTGAATAGATCTGAAAATACAAGGATAGGCGGCGCTTCCCAGCGTTCCGGCGCGGACCTGCCCTGAAAAACTCTGAAATTTCCTGCGACGCTCTCTATATTGGCATCGATGGATCCCGCGTCAGAAAATACTGCTAGCGTCACGTTCGGTCGCTTCCGCGTGCTGCCGCATCGCCGCGAGCTCCTCGCCGACGGTCGGCCGATCAAGCTTGGCGGGCGCGCTTTCGATGTGCTGATGGCGTTGGTCGAGGCGCCCGGAGCCGTGGTCGACAAGGACGCCCTGATGCAGCGCGTGTGGCCGGACCGGATCGTCGAAGAGAACGCTCTTCAGGCCCAGATTTCGGCGTTACGGGCCGCCTTCGCGGCGGAGCGCGACCTGATACGGACAGTCCCCGGGCGGGGCTATCAATTCACCGGTGAGATCCGCATTCCGTCAGCTCAACCGGACAAGCACGCCGACCCCGGCCCGGCCACGGTCGAGCCCAAATTGGCCCTGCCGCCGACGAACCTGCCGGAGGCGGTATCCGACTTGATCGGCCGGGACGACGAATTACGCGAGCTCCTGAGCTTCGCGGCCGCGCATCGGTTCGTCACGATGACCGGCGCCGGCGGCATCGGCAAGACCAGGCTTGCCCGCGCGGCCGCGCGCCGGCTGCTGCCTCGATTTGCCGATGGAGTCTGGGTCGCCGAACTGGCAGCGCTCGCCGACGCTGACCTCATTCCGGGAGTAGTTGCCTCGGTGGTCGGGCTCGAGCTTCCCGGCGGTCCGGTTTCAGCCGACCGGGTAGCCGCTGCGCTGGGCGGGAAAGAGCTGCTGCTTGTGCTCGACAATTGCGAGCATGTCGTCGGCGCCGCGGCGATCATGGCAGAGGCGCTGTTGCGCGCCAACCCGGCGGCGCAGGTCATCGCAACCAGCCGGGAGCCGCTCAAAGCGGAAGGCGAGTGGGTCTATTCGGTGCCTCCGCTTGCCGTGCCGACAGGGAACGGCAAGGATAACGGCGACTTTCTGCGGTACGGCGCCGTCCGGCTGTTTTTCGAGCGGGCGCGGGCGGCAACACCGCATTTTGCGCCTGACCAACGCCTTGCTTCAGTGGTTGCGGCGATCTGTCGGCGGCTCGACGGCATTCCGCTGGCGATCGAGCTGGCGGCGGCGCGCGCCGCCACACTTGGCATCGAAGAGCTCGCCGCCGGGCTCGATGACCGTTTCCGTCTTCTCACGGGGGGCCGGCGGACAGCCTTGCCGCGGCATCAGACCCTGCGCGCGACGCTCGACTGGAGCTATGGGCTACTGGCCGAGTCCGAATGCGTGATCCTGCGTCGCCTGGCGGTTTTCGCAGGCGCCTTCAGCCTGGAGGCGGCCAGTGCCGTCGTGGCGAGCCCCGAGATCGCACGGGCGGAAATCGTCGATGGCCTTTCCGACCTTGCCGCAAAGTCGCTTATTACGGTGGAGGTAGACACGACCGTCGGGCGCTACCGATTGCTCGAGACCACGCGTGCCTATGCGCTCGAGAAGCTCGGCGAGAGCGGCGAGCTCAATCTGATCGCGCGCCGCCATGCCGAATATTACCGTGCCCTTTTCGAGCGCGCCGAAACCGAATTTGAAAAGCAGCCTACGGCCGAATGGCTGGCCGATTGCGGGCGTAAAATCGACAATTTGCGCGCAGCGCTCGACTGGGCTTTTTCGCCGGACGGCGATGCGTCGGTCGGCGTGGCGCTGACTGCCGCCGCCGTGCCCTTATGGATGCACTTGTCGCTGGCGGAGGAGTGTCTGAGCCGCGCCGAGCGGGCGCTCGCCGCGCTCGCGGCCGGAGCCGACGGAGATGCGCGCCGCGAGATGAAGCTCCAAGCCGCGCTCGCGGCATCACTGATGTATGCCAGAGGTCTCGTTCCCGAGCTGGGCGTGATCTGGGCAAGAATATTCGAAATCGCCGAGCGTCTGGGCGATACTAAATACCAGTTGCGGTCGCTTTGGGGCCGGTGGGCCTTTCACGTCTCAGGCAATGAGCATCAAGTCGCTCTGCAATTGGCGCAAAGGTTCTGTGCCCTGGCGGCGAAGCAGCCCGACCAAACCGAAGAGCTGGTCGGTGAGCGAATGATGGGCGTCTCCCAGTTTTGGTTGGGCGACCTGCCTGCCGCGCGGCGTCATCTCGAACGGGTGCTCGCCCGCCACGCTGCTCCTCACTATCGCTCATACATCATTCGATACCAGACTGATCCGCATGTGACGGCGCGTGCCGTGCTTGCTAGGATTCTTTGGCTGCAGGGATTTCCGGAACAAGCTCTGCGCACCGCCGAAGGCGCCGTCGAGGACGCTGGCGCAATCAATCACGAAGTCTCGCTGTGTTACGCTCTGGCCCATGGCGGATGCTCGATCGCGCTGTGGATCGGCGACCTCGATCGAGCCGAACGCTACGTGACGATGCTGCTCGACCATTCGGCGAGCCATGCACTGCCCTACTGGGGTGCCTTAGGCCGCATCCATCAGGCAGTGCTGGTCATGAGGCGCGGCGATATCGATCGCGGCTTGCGCCTGCTGCGCATTGTCTTGGACGACCTCAGCGCGATGTCTGCCATGAACTACCTGATGTTCCTGAGCAACCTGGCGGAAGCCTTTGGCCGTGCCGGGCAGATCGCCGACGGCCTCGCCACCACCGAGCGGGCGATCCAGCGATCCGAGAACATCGAAGAACGCTGGGTGATTGCCGAGTTGCTGCGCGTCAAGGGCGAGCTTGTTCTGCTGCAGGGCGGATCCGGCGCTGCGGCGGAAGCTGAGACCCATTTCCGGCAAGCGCTCGACTGGGCGCGCCGGCAAGGCGCCCTGTCCTGGGAACTGCGCACTGCCACCAGCCTCGCCCGCCTGACGCAGAGTCAAGGCCGTTCTGCCGACGCCATCGCGCTGCTGCAGCCGGTCTACGACCAGTTCACCGAGGGCTTCGACACGGCCGATCTCAAAGCAGCAAAAAAGCTGATCGACGCTCTCGGAGAGCGCGGAGTCGGCCCGTCACGGTAACTCGCCTTCGGACCTTCGTCTCCTCTGCCTGGCAAACGTGTCGAGGCGGACGGCGAAGATCATGACCTTGCTGGAGCTGCCGGCGGCCTCGAACGAGCGCTTCGGATCGGCGTTGAAGCACCCCGGCGTGTCGGCCTCGATGTTGCGGACATCGTGAGTGCAATGGTGGTCCGAGGTGGCGCGGTTGTATGAATAGTCGATGTCTGCTTCGGTAAAGGCGTCGCGGTCGAGCCGATCGAGGATCGTTTGCGGGTCGTTGCCGAGTTTGACACCGAGGTGATTGACGAGTCCTACCTCGCCGGTCTCGTGGATGCGCGCAAAGAGCGTCATCTGGCTGCATGAAGAGCCGATCACGGAGTGAGGTTCGCGCCCGAGCGGCTTCAATGCTGCCTCAAGCTGGTACAGGGTGGCGCCTGGAAGGCAGATCACCTGACGTCCATCGCCGATCAGGCGGATCTTGGCGATGCGCAGCGTGCTGACGATGACGACATCGCGATCATAATCGCTGCCATCGGGCGTCGAGCTGCCCGTCAGACCGGTGTTGGCGGCCTGCATGACGATGACCTTGTTTGCTGCGGCACAGGCCAGCAAGACCCTCCACTGCTCGACGAGACTGCCTGGCCGAACAACTGCCAACACCGGTCCGGATACGAACCGGAAGGCAGTATAATAGGCACGCGTGCCGGCCGGGCTCGTCAGCACATGCCGAGACCCGACGATCTTTCTCAGCGCGTCAAGGAAGCCTGCATTGTCGCGTTGCCGGTCAGCCCTGGCGGATGTTCTACCGGACGGAGAAACGAGCCGGGAGTTTACCGTCTTATCGGCCAACCGGAGCCTAGATTGTCGGTCGCTCACCAGAATCTCTGTTCAACTAATAGTGCCCCGCCGCAGAGCTCACCTTCCCCCTGAAGACCCTGTAGGAGATCACGGTGTAGACCAGCATGAGCGGAAAAACGAACAGCCCCTCGCCCCAGAACATGAAGGCGAGGCTCGCATGCGGAGCTGCGGCATCATCAATGGTGATCTCAAACGGGATCATGTAGGGCCAGAACGAAATCGCCAGGGTGCCGAATGCTGCCGCAAAGATCAGGGCCGCCATGTAGAATGGCGGTTGATCATGACGATTCCGGACGCTCAGGGCCAGCACGACCGCCGCAACGGCGCCGATTGCCGGAAAGACGAACAGATATGGCCGCTCCAGCCATCGGCCCATGACCTGCAGGTTTTCCGCCAATGCGAAAATGAAGACGACGACAAGAAAGCCAAACAATCCGACCGACAGGCGGGGAATGAGGCGATAGGCTGCGTCCCGGACGTCACCCTCGCACTTCCGCACGAGCCAACAGGCGCCGAGAAGCGCGTAACCGAGGCAAAGGCCGATCCCGCACAGGATGGCGAACGGGCTGAGCCAACCGAACGCGCCACCGGCGTAGTGGCCGTCAACGATCGGCAGCCCCTGCACCAGCGCACCGACGGTCAAGCCTTGGATGAAGGTCGCGACCGTCGATCCCCCGGCGAAGCCGATATCCCAGATCCACCGCAGCCGCTCGGTTTTGTTGCGATATTCGAAGGCCACGCCGCGCAAGATCAACCCAGCTAGCATGAGCAGGAGCGGGAGGTAGAACGCCGAGAGAAGCGTCGAATAGACAATAGGAAACCCGCCCCAGAGAATGACGGCGGTCACGACCAGCCATGTCTCGTTGCCGTCCCACATCGGCGCGATGGCCCCGAGCATCACTCGTCGCCGCGTCTCGTCCCGCGTCAGGCCGAACAGCATCCCGACACCGAGATCGAACCCATCGAGCAGCACGTAGAAGAGGACGCTGATCACGAGTACAAAGACCCAGAACGTGAGCATCGCTATTCTCCCACGGGTTCGTGAGTAAGCACGGTCTCGGTGACAGACATCGGGCGGTTGGGGATCGCGGTGGTCGGCGGCATGACAAGCTTACCGACAGGTCCTGCGCGCACCAGCCGGTAGATGTAGAAGGTTCCGAAGCCGAAGATGAAGGTGTAGACGGCACACAACACAACCAGCGAGGTCGTCACCTCGGGTGCCCTCAGGAACGGCGTGATCGCATCCGCGGTTCTCAGCACCCCGTAGACCGTCCACGGCTGGCGGCCGACCTCGGCGGTGAACCAACCGGTCCAGATCGCAATGAACGGCAGAGGGAAGCTCAGAAATACCAGCCAGAGCACGAGGCGGTTCTGCTCGAGTCGGCGCTTGAGGTTCAAGTAGGACCCGATCCACGCAAGCGCGAGCATCGCAATTCCACATCCAACCATGATCCGGAAGGCAAAGAAGGGGATGAGAATCGGCGGCCAGTCGGTCTGGGGGATGCTGTCGAGCCCGACTTCCGCAGCCCCGAGACTGTCGGAGTCGATCAAGCTGCCGAACGGCGCGGGCAAAGTGATCGCGAAGAGATTGCGCCGCTGCGCCACGTCCGGCCACGCGAACAGTACTTCGGATGCCGGCTTTTCATCATGCCACCGCGCCTCGATGGCGGCCATTTTCGAGGGCTGGTCGTGGACGACATATTCACCGTTGAAATGTCCGATCACGAGCTGAATCGGGACGAGCACTGCGGCGAGGAACAACCCCATGCGAAGCATGATATTCCCCTCGGCAATGAATTCCCGACGTAAGAGATACCACGCGCCGGCCGCCGCGGCGCAGAAGGCGCCAGTGATATACGATGCAATCAGCATATGCGGAAATCGCACCCAAAGTACCGGGTTCAAGAGGATCTTCGCCCAGTCGTCGGGGGCGTAGGCGCCGTTCCTGAGCACATAACCCACCGGATGCTGCATCCAAGTGTTGTTGCCCATGATCCAAAAGGCCGAGAGTGTGGTTCCCAGCGCAACCATTCCGGTCGAGAACAGGTAGAACCACGGCGCGACTCGGGGGCGACCAAAGAGAAGAATTCCGAAGAAGCTGGCCTCCAGGAAAAAGGCCGTGAAGGTCTCGTAGGACAGCAGCACGCCTTGGATCGGGCCCGTCATCCGGGCCAT
>CAZVYC010000203.1:0-9547 GCA_964631425.1 uncultured Rhodospirillales bacterium | reverse complement strand
TGATCGATGGCGTTGTCAGGAGCGCCACCCGAGTCGAGCCCCCCGACCGGCCCGATTCGATGCTCGACCCGGACGCGATCGCTGCTACTTACCTGCACGTGCTGAAGCAGCCGCGCAGCGCCTGGACCTGGGAAGTGGAGCTGCGCCCCTGGGTGGAGCGCTTCTGAGGCTGGCTAGCCGCGGCCCTTGCCCCGCCCGCCATCCTTGCCTTGCAGGCAGACTACGCGGAAAAGGTTGAGGCGGCCGCGCTTGGCCGGCTTTGTGTTGTCCGGAGCGATTGCTTCCGGAGCCGCGCCGGTATCTTGGGACAAGTCGAACTCACCGAGAGCTTGCGTCGAAGATCCTGACATCGTTCCCACCATTACGGCTTGCCCGTGCATTAGCAACCATACGGCCCTGGGTCCGTTCCGTCGCCGGAATCGGTGGCGTGCAGGGCGGCGCAGCGTCTCTTTCGCACCCGTGGGGCGGCTCCGGCAAGGTGACCGAATCGGAAACGTCCGCACCCGGCGTTTATCGCGCCGGACTGTGGAAGGATTGTGGAGATTAACCGACCGCCACCGATTTGCTACACTGCGTAGAGATATCGAGGATCCGAGACGCACATGGACGACATTCCTTACCTTCTGCGCGGAATCACGCAGCTGACGACGGCATCCAGCGCGCTGATCAGCTCATCGCGCTATCTCAACAGCCCGGCGATGCGCGAATGGGTGGCGCAGGAGCTGTTGCGCAAGAACGGCCCCGACCTGCCGACGCCCTCCGGGGCGTTCAAGCTCTCCTTCATCATCAAGGAGCTGCAGAACTATGCCGAAATCGACGCGATGATGGAGGAGGAGCGCAAGCACAACGACGTGCTGGACTGCTTCCTGTCGGAGCGCTTCGTCTCGAGCTACACGCTGGATGACCTGGCGAAATATCCGCCGGATTCAGTGGCCGGCCTGTTTTACAAGCAGCTCCACGACGGCAACTATCAGGTCAATATCGTCCCGCCCTATCAGCCCAAAGGCAATTACGATTACTGGCTGTTGCGCTCGGGCCAGACGCATGACCTGGAGCACATCATCACCGATGGCGGGTTCGACTCGCTGGGCGAGGTGGTCGTCGGGCTGGCCAAGCTGGAGAACATCTACAAGCATTTCAGCCCGGAACTCGCCTGCGAGCTGGCGGTCATGCAGTTCTTCGCCTCGTTCCGCTTCATCTCGCGCACGGCGCTGCATTACCCTCAAGTCTGGCACGATGTGTGGGCGGCGGTCGATCGCGGCCGCAAGATCGGCATGAGCTCCGACTGCTATGTGCTGGCGAAGTACGAGGACGTGTTCCACCTGACCCCGGCCGAGGCGCGCGAGAAGCTGGGCGTGCGTGATGTCGAAGAGGTCGACACCGCCGCGCCGTCACGCATCTGGGACGGAAAAGCGTAGATCGCGGGTCGACCGGCTTCGCATTCTTTCACTTTTCGTACGATCTGATAGACTGAACGCGCAATTGAACTCGGGGAGGATTGCATGCGCGGGAGGCTGATCGGGGCGGGGGCGACGGTGGCCGGGTTGTTCGCCCTGGCCGCAACGGCTTCGGCCGGGGAAACGCGCGGCTTTGCCGTCACGTGGTTCCAGCCGGCGATGTACACCGCGGATGACGACTGCCCGGACGGTCTCAACAAGTCTCCCGATTTCAAGGTGGTCTTCGCCCAGGAAGGCAAGACCGCGGACGAGATCAAGAACCTGATCGACCATCCGAACTCGCCGGAGTTCGCCAAAGCGGTGATCGACCGGGGACCCCACGGCGAGAATGTCTGCGCCGATCCGCAATCGGTGCCCGATCCGGGGCATAAGACCGTCCAGGGCAAAACCTCTTTCGGCTTCAACCTGGACGGCAGTGCCGACGGCGCGAAGACGCCCAATAGCTGCGCGCATGAGAAGTTCACCGGCGCCGACGGCACGCCGGGCGTCGACAACCAGCTTTACCGCGCAACCGGCTGCATGGTGGCGCTCCGTGGCAAGCGCGGCCATGACGGGTTCGTACTGAGCTATATCATGGAGCGGATGCGCGCTGAGGGCATGCGCACCTATCTGGTCGAAATCTCCGGCCTCGACGACCCGAAGAACAACAAGGACGTCACTGTCGGCATCTATTTGGGCAGCGACCCGCTGGTGCTGGATGCCAAGGGCGAGGTCCGGCGCGACACCACGCAGCGGATCAGCAAGGACCCGCGCTGGCACAATGTCGTGCACGGCACGATGAAGGACGGCGTCATCACCACCGACATGTTCGACCTCAACCTGCTGGGCGACCCGCTGTGGGTGCCGGAATTCCATTTCCGCCAGGCGCGGATGAAGCTGGAGATCCAGCCCAACGGCGATCTCAAGGGCACCGTGGGCGGATACCAGGACGTGATGGCGATGTATTACAACACCGTCAAATCCGGGATCCTGTTCGAGACGACGAACGCCGCCACTTGCCCTGGCGTCTATTATGCGCTGAAGCGGCTGGCAGACGGCAATCCTGACCCCAACACCGGCGAGTGCACCGCGATTTCGACCGCCTATGCGATCGAAGCCATTCCGGCGTTCGTGATCCATCAGCCGGGCGATGCCAAGGAAAAGACCGCGCTGGCCGGACCGGCTAGCGGGAAGCAGGAATAGGATGTTGGGAAATATCGAGCCCTTTCGGTTAAGGTCCGTGCAGTCACCCCCACCCAACCCTCCCCCATCGAGGGGGAGGGCTTCTGGTCAAGTCCCTCCCCCTCGATGGGGGAGGTTAGGTGGGGGTGATGGTGCCGCAGCACGGACGGCATCGAGGTTGGCCGGGGTTGCGACGCTGCTCGTTGCCGCCCTCGCCCTCCCCAGCTGCGACCGGAACTCCGAGCCCGCCTCGGCCGGCGGGCCGGTGGTGGTGCGGCGGCTGACGCAGGAGCAGTATCAGACGATCATTGCCGACGTGTTCGGCGCCGACATCAAGATCGGCGGGCGGTTCGAGCCCGATATCCGCAAGTCCGGGCTGTTGGCCGTGGGCGCGGGCGAGGTCAGCATCACGCCGGCCGGGTTCGAGCAGTATGACAGCATGGCGCGCAATGCCGCCGGGCAGATCGTCGACGAACGCCATCGCGACATGCTGATTGGCTGCAAGCCGGTGTCGGCGAAGGTGCCGGATGAGGCTTGCGCCAGGCGGTTCTACGCCAAGGTCGGCCGAATGCTCTATCGCCGGCCGCTGACCGACGCGGAGATGAACTACCAGTTGGCGGTCGCCGACGCGGCGACGACCAAGCTTGGCAATTTCTACAGCGGTCTGGCGATGGGGCTGGCAGGCATGCTGGAGGCGCCGCAATTCCTGTTCCGGCGCGAAGTCGCCGTGGCCGACCCGAATCAGCCGAGTGCGCAGCGGCTGGACGGTTATTCGAAGGCGGCACGTCTTTCGTTCTTCCTGTGGAACACGACGCCGGATGACGCGCTGCTGACCGCTGCCCAGAACGGTGAGCTCGACACCGATCGTGGCCTTGCCAAGCAGGTCGATCGGCTGATGTCGTCGCCCAGGCTCGAGGCCGGCACGCGGGCGTTCTTTGCCGACATGCTGGGTTTCGACGCCTTCGCCGATCTGTCCAAGGATACGGCGATCTATCCGAAGTTCACCAACGCCGTGAATGTCGAGGCCGAGGAACAGACGCTGCGCACGATCGTGGACCATTTGCTGGCGCGGAAGGGCGACTATCGCGACCTGTTCACCACCCGCAACACCTTCATGACGCCGCTGTTGGGCACGATCTATCGCGTGCCGGTGAATGTGCGCGAGGGGTGGGAACCGTACCAGTTTCCGGCGAATGACCCGCGCGCCGGTTTGTTGACCCAGATCAGTTTTCTGGCCCTGCATTCCACCCCCGGCCGGTCGTCGCCAACGATCCGCGGCAAGGCGCTGAGGCAGGTGTTCCTGTGCGAGAAGGTCCCTGACCCGCCGGGCAACGTGAATTTCAACCTGGTCCAGGACACGACCAATCCGAACTACAAGACCGCGCGGCAACGGCTGAACGCTCATGCGACGCAGGCGACTTGTCTCGGCTGTCATCGGATGATCGATCCGATCGGGCTTGGGCTGGAGAATTTCGACTCGCTGGGTGAATACCGGGTGGCAGAAAACGGCGCCAAGATCGATACGTCGGGCGAGATCGATGGCGTGAAGTTCGCCGACGCGGCCAGCCTCGGCCAGGCGCTGCACGACAATCCGGCAACGCCGTCCTGCGTGGTCGGCCGGCTCTACGCCTATGCCGCCGGGCGCCCCGCCGACAAAGGCGAGGCCGAGCTGATCAGCTGGCTCAACAAGGATTTCGCGAGCCACGGCTATCGTCTGCCCGATCTCATGCGGGCGATCGCGACCAGCCATGATTTCTATCGCGTAAGCGCGGCCGAAACGGTTGCGTCGGCCGAGAGTTCCAAGGGAGGAACGCAATGAGCGCAACGGGGAAATTCGCGCGCCGGACGATCCTGCGCGGCATGCTGGGCGGAGCCGCGGTGGGTGTCGGTCTGCCGCTGCTTGACTGCTTCCTGAACACGAACGGGACCGCGTTCGCCTCGGGCGCGCCGCTGCCGGTGCGGTTCGGCACCTGGTTCTGGGGCTGCGGCCTCAATCCCGGCCGCTGGATCCCGCAGAAGACCGGCACCGGCTATGACATGCCGGCCGAGATCAAGGTGCTGGAGCCGTTCCGTGACCGGCTGTCGGTGTTCTCCGGCTTCAAGGCGATGGTCGACGGCAAGCCGGCGGTGGTCCACTACACCGGCAGCATGTCGATCCTGACCGGCATCGCGCCCAAATCGATGGACACGGTGGAAGGGCCCACCATGGACACGACCATCGCCGACACGATCGGCACCACCACCCGCTTCCGCTCGCTGGAGCTGGCGGCGACCGGCAACCCACGCGCGAGCAACAGCCGCCGCAGCTCGTCGGTGATCAACCCGGCCGAGGGCTCGCCGGTCGCCTTCTATACCCGCCTGTTCGGGCCCGACTTCAAGGACCCGAACGCCGCCGACTTCACCCCCGACCCCAAGGTGATGGTGCGGCAGAGCGTGTTGTCGGCCGTGATCGAGCAGCGCCAGGCGATCCTCGCGGGTCTGGGCGCCGCCGACAAGGCGCGGCTCGACCAGTATTTCACCTCAGTCCGCCAGCTGGAGTCGCAGCTTGCGATGCAGCTGGAGAAGCCGGCGCCGCTCGAGGCCTGCAAGGTGCCGCAGCAGCCCAGCTGGAGCGAGACCAAGGAGAACGAGGAGGTCGGCGTCGTCGGCGCCAACCACAAGCTGATGGCGGAGCTGATCGCCTATGCGCTTGCCTGCGACCAGACGCGGGTGTTCAACATGCAGTTCAGCGACGGCACCTCGGCCCTGCGTAAGCCCGGCAGCACGGTGACCCACCATCAGCTGACCCATGAGGAGCCGGTCGATGAAAAGCTCGGTTACCAGCCCGAGGCCACCTTCTTCGTCGAGCGCATCATGGAAGGCCTGCTTAGCATGCTAGAGGCGCTGGATTCTGTGAAGGAAGGCGACGGCACCTTGCTGGACCACACGCTGATGCTGGCGCACAGCGAGTGCAGCTATGCCAAGATCCACTCGCTGGAGACGATCCCGATGTTCATCGCCGGGCGGGCCGGCGGGAAGATCAAGGGCGGCATCCATGTCGACGGCAATGGCGATCCGGTGACCCGCGTCGGACTTACCGTGCAACAGGCGCTGGGTTTGCCGCTCAATGCCTGGGGCGCGGATTCGATGCACACATCGAAGACCATCGGCGAGATCATGGCATGAGGAGAGGCACGCGCCCCCTGCCCTTCCTCGCCGTGGCGCTGGCGCTCGCGGGCGCGGCGCGGGCGGAAACGCCGGTTGCCGTCGATGCGCCGGCCGCGCCCGGGGTGGTCACCAGCCAGGCGATCCCCGGTGGCACGGTCTATGCCGATATCGAGGGCAACACGCTCTACACCTATGATCGCGACAAGCCGGGAATATCAACCTGCGCCAGGGCCTGCGCCGAGACGTGGCGTCCACTGCCGGCGGCCTGGATTGCCGCGCCCGTCGGCGACTGGACGATTGTGAACCGCGACGACGGCAACCGGCAATGGGCCTACAAAGGCAGCCCGCTCTATACCTTCGCGGGCGATCATCATGCCGGCGAGGCCAATGGCGATGGAGCTGAGAAGGCATGGCATGCGGTGATGACCGCACGCAAGTTCCTGCCGCCCAAGGTCGTGATCTGGCACAGTGATTTCGGGCCGGCCTTCGCAACGGCGGACGGCAGGACCCTCTATGTGCTAGCCGAACTGCGCTTCAATCCGCTGGGCACCAAGCGCCATACCGGCCCCAATCTGGGCCTGACCGAATGCACCGGCGACTGCCTCAAGGACTGGCCGCCGCTGGTCGCGGCGGCCGATGCACAGGGCGCAGAGGACTGGTCGGTCGTGACGCGGCCGGATGGGATCCGGCAGTGGGCCTACAAGGGCTGGCCGGTCTATTTGAACGCACGGGATGCGAAGCCGGGCGACGCGCTGGGCGAAGGCGTGACTGAGGTGCGCAACGGCCTCAGCGGATTGTCTTGGCAGGTGGCCACGCTATAGGACACCGATATCATGGAGCGGCGGGGCGCTCGCCGCCCGTCCGCGCGAAGGACTTGCTCGCCCGATCGGCTATCAGGTGGTCAAGAGGTGCCACCATCGTCGCTTCGCGCTCGAACATGCGCCAGAGATACGGCATTGCCATGAACGCGAGGGCAGCGCCAAACGCGGCGATCAGTGGGTCGGTGAAATCGGGCCTGAGGCCAAGATTCATCCAGCGGCCCAGCTCGATAATGAGCGACAGCAGCAGGGCGACAATGGCCGAGAACAGGGCGCCCCTGGACCAGAAGCCGCGGCGGACCCAGATCATCACCCCGACCGGGGCGAACATGGCCAGGTGGGCCACCAAGCTCTGCGTCGCGTGCGCCTTGCTGACAATGTAGAAGTTCCAGAACGGCAGGAACTGGCGCCCCTCGAGCGCACCCGACCCCTGGCCGAAGGTGATCCATCGGCTGGTCAGCATGCCATTGGCCAGCAACAAGAAGAAGACATAGACGACGAACGCCGCCGGTACGGACTGTGAAAAAGCATAGTGCCGCCTGCGCAAATCCTTGCCCCGGATGCCGCGAATGAAGCGCAGGCCTAGCCAGATTCCGATCGTCCGGTAGATCAACGCCGCCATGAAGGGCGTGGCGCTGAGCACGAACAAGGTCAGGAGCTCGATGACGAGGACGAAGACGAAGCCGCGCCTGAGCTGCGACCGCATGGAGCGTCGACGATCGGTCACGGCGAGGAACATGCCGACCGGGACCATGGCCAAGGTGTCCCCAATGACGAGCAACAGCCGGTCCCCGGAAGGACGGCCTTCGCCGGGAATGCCGAACAGGATCTGGGGGAGCTCTAGGACCCGGAGGACGAGGTCGCCCAGGCCGAACGCAAAATCGAACGGCATCAGAAAATAGAGGATCAGCCAGACCGTGTAAGCGCCTAAAATGACGACCAGCCCGTTGCCTTCGTCGAGCAGCTTGACCAGCCTCGGATAGAGGCGGGAAAGCGACAGACGGAACAGCACGATGCCGGCGAGTGCGCCCAGCGTCTGGGCGGTGATGTAGTTGAGGCTGACCGTGCGCGGCGGGAAGTAGAGCTGGGCGAACTTGACCGCCAGAATGAAGGCGAGACAGATGAGGAAGGCGATCACGCCATCCCGCCAATTCCGGTTCCAGGCGCCGCCCCAGTGGAGCGCCGCCGTCACCAGGAAGCCCAGCGGCACCAGCATGGTAAGGTTGGCGATCCAGTCGGGCCGCTGGTCCGACGCGTGCGGCACGAATCGGATCGCCAGGAACTTGTGCCAGGCCTCGGTCGGACCGAGGGCGACGAAATGGAGTCCGACGGGCCCTAGAACGAGGCTGACATAGACGACACCCAGCGCATAGACCCAAGCGAGGGCGACCAAATGCCTGCGTTCGAGCGCGATCACCGCGCGAAGCCCGCGAATGTCGGCATGATGCCTTTCATCGTAATATGTGTTGCGCAAGCGACGGACATTCCGACATTACCGCGTGAAAATTGTTAGAACCAGCAAAAGGCATGAACCCGGTCCCTTCCCTTCGCTTGTCCATGACGCGGCGCTCGCGAGGCGAGTACCGGCGATGACGGCGACCATCCCGCTCTCCCTCGCCGGCGTCGCGCTTGAGGCCGATCTCCACGGAGCGCTTTTCTGGCCGGAGGAAGAAACGCTGGTCGTTGCCGATCTGCACCTGGAGAAAGGCTCCAGCTACGCCCAGAGCCGACGCCCGCAATTCCTGCCGCCCTATGATACGCGGGCCACGTTGGAGCGGTTGGAGAATTTATTAGAGACGTACGCGCCCCGCCGAGTCCTATGCTTGGGCGATTCGGTCCATGACGGCGAGGCGGCTGACCGCATGGATGGCGCGGATGTCGCGCGCATTCGCGCCATGACGGAAGCAACCGACTGGATCTGGATCGCCGGCAACCACGACCCGGAGCCGCCTGCCGGATGGGGTGGCACCGTGCTCAGCGAGGTGGCGATCGGCGCGCTGGTGCTGCGGCATCAGGCGACGGATGAGAGTCTGGAACCCGGCACCGGGGAGATCTTTGGCCACTTCCATCCGACCGCGTCGATCGCGACCCGAGCCGCCAGACTGTCGGCGCGCTGTTTCGCCGGCGACGGGCGTCGGCTGTTGCTGCCGGCGTTCGGCGCCTATGCCGGGGGCTTGAACGTGCTCGACCCGGCAATCGCCAATCTGTTCGACTTTGCGTTTCGCGTCATGATGCTGGGTCGGCGGCGCCTGTTCGCATTCTCCAGCCAGCAACTCAGGGGATGAGCGGCAAGATGTTGAGCCGGCCGGCGACGGCCGAGATATCGGCGTCCCCGCGAGCGCCGAACAAGACAATGATCGTCATCATCATGATGATGTCGACGATCATGCAGGCGCTCGACACCACGATCGTCAATGTCGCCCTGCCCCACATGGAAGGCAGCCTGGGTGCGACGCAGGACCAGATCTCCTGGGTGCTGACCTCGTACATCGTCGCTGCGGCGATCATGACCCCGGCAACGGCCTGGCTCGCCGGTCGGCTCGGACGGACGCGGCTCGTGGTTATTGCGCTCATTGGCTTCACCGCGGTTTCGGTGCTGTGCGGGCTGGCCACTTCGGTCAGCCAACTCGTGCTCTTCCGCATCCTGCAGGGCATCTTCGGCGCCCCCTTGATGCCGATGTCGCAGGCAATCCTGCTCGACACCCACTCGCGTTCCGAAATGGGGCGGGCGATGTCGATCTGGGGCATGGGCGTGATGGTGGCGCCGATCCTGGGGCCGACCCTGGGCGGTTATCTGACCGAGGAGTACAGCTGGCGCTGGTGCTTCTACATCAACCTGCCGATCGGCATCCTGACAGTGCTGGGCGCACTGACCTTCGTGCCGGAAACGATAAAGGTCAGGGATCGCAAGTTCGACTGGTTCGGTTTCTCTTTCCTGAGCCTCGCGCTGGCCGCACTGCAGCT
>CAZVYC010000202.1:0-9704 GCA_964631425.1 uncultured Rhodospirillales bacterium | reverse complement strand
ATCGCGGCGCCGACCTCCCCCTCAAGGGGGGAGGTGAGGGATGGCTACTTCCAATCATCCCCCAGTCTACATCGATTTCCTCAACCGCCTCGACATCGCCGAGCTCGGCTTCACCGACGACGAGATCCTGGCGGCGGTGGAGGCCGGCCTTGCCGCTCAGGGCCGCGGCGAGACGGTAATCGAGCCCCGCGTCCACCTGACACCAGACCCGAACGTCCACGGCCATTTCAACGTGCTGCGCGGCGCGATCGGCGCGCCGGTCAATTATGCCGGGGTCAAGATCGTCGGCGATTATGTCGACAACTACAAGCAGGGCCTTCCGTCGGAGATGGCGATGCTCGCCCTGTTCGACCCTACAACGGGCATGCCGCGCGCACTCTTGGATGCGGGCGGCATTACCGACATGCGCACCGGCGCGCTGACCGCGCTCGGCGCCAAATACCTTGCGCGTAAGGACAGCAAGATCCTGGGCCATGTCGGCGCGCGCGGCACCGCCTACTGGAATGTGCGCCTGCTCGACCATCTGTTCGATTTCGACGAAATCCGCGTCCATTCCCGCCGCCCGGAGAGCCGCGACGCCTTCGCCGCCCGGCTGTCGGCCGATCTCGGCAAGAAGGTGCGCGCGACCGACGATTGGGAATCGACGGCGCGCGGCGCCGACATCGTGGTCGAAGCGTCGCGCCTGACCGAGCCTGCCCCTTTGCTCAAGACCGAGTGGATCAAGTCGGGCGCATTCGTCGTCCCCTATGGCACGATGAGCGCGGTCGAGCTTTCGCTGACCGACATCATGTCCAAGATGGTCGTCGACGATTGGGGACAATGCCGCCAGGGACCGCTGGGCGCTCTACGGGCCCATGTAAACGCCGGCAAGCTCAGCGAGCAAACCCTGCACGCGGAGCTCGGCCAGATCGTCGCCGGCCTCAAGCCCGGCCGCGAGCGCGACGATGAGACGATCCTGTTCTGGCATCGCGGTCTTTCGCTTTCCGACATCGCGCTCGGCCACGCGATGCTGGAAAAGGCCAAACGGCTCGGGATCGGCCAGCGCCTGAGGTTCGCATGACCTACGTTGCCAACGCCCGGATGTACAATGTGGCGCCCGGCGCGACGGCGGCCTGGAAAGAGCTCTTCGCCTGGCTTAGCGAGGCCTCGGGCGTGCCGCTCGACATCATCGACCACGCGTTTCCGGCAACCTTGGACGATCTGTGGGACCGGCCGGACCTCGGCGCCGCCTTCATGTGTGGCTGGCCTTACGCGCGGCGCAATTTCGTGCCGCGCCTGGTCGCCGCCCCCATCCCGGCGGCACCCCGCTATGGCGGCAGGCCGGTCTATTTCACCGACCTGATCGTCCGCGCCGATTCGCACTATCACACGCTGGCCGACACGTTCGGCCGTCGCCTGGCTTATACCGCGCTCGGTTCCCATTCCGGCTTCAATGCGCAGCGCTTCCACCTCGCCACGCATTATCCCGGCGGCAAGCATTACGGGCCTTGGGTCGGCCCCTTCACCACGCCCCGCAAGGTCGTCGAAGCCATCCTGGCGGGCGAGGCCGACGTCGGCCCGCTCGACAGCTTCGCGCACGACCTGATGCTCCGGCATGAGTCCGCGCTGATGGCCGGCATCCGCAGCGTGGAAAGCACCGATCCCGCCCCGATGCCGTCGCTGATCGCCAGCCCCGAGGCGCCCACCGAGGTCATCCAGAGACTGCGGGCCGCGCTGCTGTCCGTCGGCCATCGCCCCGACCTGGCGGACCTGCGCGACGAGCTACGCTTGGCGGGTTTCGGCCTGATGCAGCCGTCGGATTATCAGGTCACGCTGGATCGTGCGGCCAAGGCCGAAGCGGCCGGGTACGGCGGACCGGAATAGACAGCCGGCGTCGCGGGCGCGGCGACTGGTCCCGCCGCGGAACTTGTTTTGCCAATCCTGCCTTGCCGGAATAGCCTCGACACGAGATCGAAGCGCCAAAGCATGGGATTTGGAAATGCAGATCACGCCGGTCGCGCCATGAGTGCACGTTCCGCCCAACCGCAGCGGCCGATCGGCCTCACGGTTTTTCGCTGATCGCCGTCGTAGTGGGCACCGTCACCGGCTTCGGCGCGATCCTGTTCCGCGGCCTGATCGGCCTGATCCATAACGTGTTCTTCCTGGGCCAGTTCTCCGTCGTTTACGACGCGAACACCTATACGCCGGCCAGCCCCTGGGGCGCGGCAATCATCCTCGTGCCCGTCATCGGCGGCATCGGCGTCGTCTTCCTCGTCTCGAAATTCGCACCCGAGGCGCGGGGGCATGGTGTGCCGGAAGTGATGGATGCGATCTTCTATCAGGACGGCAAGATCCGCCCCCGTGGTCGCGATCGTGAAGTCGCTGGCGTCGGCGCTGGCGATCGGGACCGGTTCGGCCGTCGGCCGCGAGGGGCCGATCATCCAGATCGGCGCGTCGCTCGGGTCGACCGTCGGGCAGGTGATCCGGATGGAGCCGTGGCAGCGCATCACGCTGGTCGCGGCCGGCGCCGGTATCGCGGCCACGTTCAACACGCCGATCGGGGGCGTGATGTTCGCGATCGAGCTGATGATGCCCGAGGTCAGCGTGCGGACCTTCCTGCCGGTGGCGCTGTCGACCGGCGCGGCCACTTTCATCGGTCGGCTCTTTCTTGGCATCCAGCCCGCGTTCACGGTCCTGCGCCATGCCGCCGGAATGACCGTCGTCGGCGTGATGATGTATGTTTTCCTGCGCCTGTCCGGGCATTACCATATCGAAGGCGTCGGGTATTCGACGGTACAGGACGTCCTGATGGGCGGCATCGTCGCGGCGCCCTTCCTGGCGATCCTGTTCGCCGGGAAGCTCAGCGCTACGCTCTTCAGTCTCGGGTCGGGATCCTCGGGCGGGATTTTTTTCGCCCTCGCTCTTCATGGTGCGATGCTGGGCGCGGCTTTCGGGGCAGTCGTCCGGCATTGGGTCCCGTCGCCTGAGCTCGCGGTGCCTACCTTCGCGATGATCGGCATGGCAGCCATGGTCGGGCGCGCAGCACCCCGACAATCGAGTCGTCATGCGTGATGATGGCGTGCCGCAGGCCGCCGCCGTTATCGTGCATCGGGAGAAACGTATCGAAGCCCATGTCGTCTGGCAGGACCAGGAAATCCTTGTCCATGACGTCGGCGGCCGGGCGCACCAGGAACATGTTGGCGTGCAGTGCCTTGGGAATGAAGTGGCGGCGCGAGGACGACGTGATGTTCGGCGTCATCGGCCGGCTGTGGCGACGCAAGGCCTCGATGATCGTCGTGGTGCGCGGGACGGGCGTGCCCCACAAGGACGACATCGTCGGGATCGTGACCAAGGAGCATATCGCCGATTCCGTGGTCGACAGCGTGCGGCCCTATTTCGATGCCGAAGCGGCCGCCTGATCCGGCTCCCGAAACGATTGGCCTTTGCGTTATTCGACATCAGCGCATCTGGCCTCGCTGGCGGTGCCTTGCGAGTTATTTCGCGCCGGCCCCCGCACCTGCGTCGGTAATTTTGCCGGACATCGGATCGACGGTCGCCGTCTTCAACTTTCCATCCTTGATCAAGTCGACCCGATAGGCCGGCTGACCGCCATCGTCGGTCAACCCGGCGTCGATCGCCCAATCGCCCTGTGCGTCGCCCTCGGCCGCCGCGGTTTCGAGATTGACCTTGGCATTAGCGGTGGCCGCGATCGCGCTTTGCTCTGGCGCTGGCAATGTGCTCGGCGCGCCCAGCGGGTCGGACTCGATGATCTTGTCGCTGTCCGCGCCGATCGTGATCCGCGTCACCTTGTTCGCTGCGATCGAGTCCACCTGGTAAGTTGGCTTGCCGTTCTGGGCCTGGAAATCGGCATGGATCGCCCGGCCGCCCGTGGACCGCTCCGCGACCGCGATCGCCTGGATGAGCGAGACCTTGCCCTTTCCATATGCCGCCGCGTCGGCAGGACTGCTCCACGGCTCGGACACCGCCGCCCGCGCGGCGGCGCTTGCAAGCAGCAGGGATGTCCCGACCAGGAGTGCCAACGAAAGCGCCGGCAAGCCTGAGTGCGGCGCCGTCGCCGGGGCCTTCTCTCCAAAACCCGACGTCGACCGGCCGCTGAACAGCGACACGATTTGGTCGGCCAGGAATTCAAACCACGAGTGCGGGGCCGGCGCGCCGGCTGTCGTCCGCAGTTGCGCGGCCTTTGCCAACTGGCGGATTTCGGCCGGAGACAAGGCGAAGCCACGCTCGGCGAGTTCGCGCGCGGCGATCGCGCAGAGCGTGCTGTCGTCGGGAATGGCCGCGCACCGTTCAACCAGCGCTGCGGTGAAGAGATCTGCTTCCGCGGCGCTCATGCCCAGCGCTTCGGCAACTTGACGCGCGACCGCCTTATGATGATGCGCGCGCTCGATGAACGCGAGCAGCGCCAGGTGGGCATAATGGTATTCAAGCGAGCGTTCCCGCTCAGCGATTGTGGTCATGGATATTTCCTCCAACCGGATCACCGGGCTCTGTCCAGCGGAAGGCGGATGCGAGCGATTAAATCGTCAGCCGCAAGGCGTCGGCAGAGTCCAAGGCAGCGTAACATTCCCCCGGGTGGTCCAGCGCGGAGCATATTCTCTTTTGATTGTCGCGCCTTAACTATAGATGGCGTCCAGCATGGGTCGTTGCAACGTTTCTCGGCACGTTGCCATTCGGACGCCAAATCCAAAGCCGACGTCCCGACGAAAGTCGGGACCGACTTGTCGGCTTTCGCTATGGCTGGAAAATGGGTCCCAACTTCGTCCGGACATCCGCTCAGGATCATGGGCGCACGCCCACCAGCCTGACCGGGCGTGTGGTCGCCAAGCTCAACGACGCCGATCTGGGCTCGGTCGTCGCCTGGCCGTCATGCCTGACGCCCTCAGCTGTTGGAGGGCAGGCCGGCGCGCGATAGGGTGATCTGTGAACGGGAGCTGAGCGGAGTCGATGAGCCTCGCAAATGTGGCGGCCGATGCAGAGCAGGTCGAATTTCGAAGCCGCCATGTCGCCGCCGCGGTCATCGGCAATGCGCTCGAATTTTTCGATTTCACCGCCTACGCCTTTTTTGCCATTCAGATCGGCAACAGCTTCTTTCCCGGCCATACCCAGCTCGATGCGCTGATCCTGTCCCTGATCACGCTGGGCGTCGGGTTCGTCGGCCGCCCGGTCGGCGCCCTGGTCATCGGGCTCTACGGCGACCGGGTTGGCCGCCGGCCGGCGATGACGCTCAGTTTCGTCCTGATGTGCCTGGGGGTGCTCGGTCTCGCGGTCACGCCCGCGCGGAGCCAGATCGGCGTGGCAGCGCCGATCCTCGTCCTGTTGGCTCGGCTGGTGCAAGGCTTCGCGCTTGGTGGTGAAGTCGGTCCCACGACGGCGTTCCTGATCGAAGCCGCGCCGCCTGCCCGGCGCGGCTTTTTCGGCAGCTGGCAATATGCCAGCCAGTGCGGATCAAATCTGGCCGCAGGTGTGCTCGGCGTCATTCTCGCCAGTGCGTTGGGCCCGGATAGTCTGCAGGCCTGGGGCTGGCGCGTTCCGTTCCTGCTGGGCGCGGCGATGCTGCCCTTCGGGTTGTATCTGCGCAGCAGCCTGCCCGAGACGTTGGAACCGCGCGAGCGCCGGCCTTATTCGAGCCCAGCCGAACGCGCGGAATTTCGTCGGGCGCTGGCGCTCGGCGTGCCGATGCTGTTCTCGACCACGATCTGCTTTGCCATGTTCATGTTCCTGACGACGTGGAGCGCCGGCATTCTCCACATGCCGCAACAGGCGGCTTTCGGCGCCACGGTCGCGTGGGGCGGGTTCGGCATGGCCTTCAACCTGATCGGCGGGGCATTGTCGGACCGGTTCGGACGCAAGGCGCTGATGATTTGGCCGCGCATTCTGCTCCTCCTGCTGATTCTGCCCGGCTGGGCCTGGATCGCTGAGGCGCGTTCACTCCCGGTGCTGTTCGCCGTGACGGCCGTCCTTACCAGCCTTGCCTCGCTCAGCAACGGCGTCAGCATTGTCTGCCTGACCGAATCGATTCCGAAGAGCGTACGGTCCGCGACGCTCGCCATCGTCTATGCGATCGTGATCGCGGCATTCAACGGCACGGCGCAGCTGCTCGTCACCTGGCTCATCAAGCGTACCGGCGATGTGCTCTGGCCAGCCTATTACCTGGCGGCGGCAACGGCTGTGGGCGTGGTGGTCATGGCGAAGATGCGGGAGACGGCACCAGGGCGGTGATCCGATGGAACTCTGTCTCTACAATCGTGATGCTGAAAGCGCCTCTTCGACCGCCTTGGGATTGCGATCGATAACAGTCAGGTACGCCCTGGCCGACTGGTCCGGCCGGCGCCGGCCTTGCTCCCATTCCTGAACCGTTCGGGGGGGAAACCGAAACCGCTGGGCGAACCGTTCACGCGACATTCCCAGACGCCTGCGAAGGGCGCGCACGTATATCCTGACCACCTCGACCTGATGGGCGATGGCCGGCAGCGCCTCGCCACGGGCGATGGCAACAGCTTCGCTCATCGCCGCGATAGTTCGTCACCAACATTCTTTCTGCCGCTCATTTCATCCTCCTTGCCTTTGCCAATGCCTTGATCTCGGCGGCGAAGCCGGCCACTGCTCTTGCCTGGTCGAGCGTAAGGTCAGCCTGCTCGCCCTTGCCCATAGATAAAAACTGCATAGAGCGGATTGTCCCGGTCAAAGAAATATAAGTGCCTTGACAATGTTCTCATAATGTTCTAACAAGTTTGGAGCAGGAGAACATTATGACTCAGTCGGTGAAGATGTACCGGCTGGCTGCCACGCCAGCCGAGGCAGGACTCTGTTGTCGGTTGGAGGGGCTTACGCTGGGTGGCGTACCTTTGCTGAGAAGGGGCGATTTTGGTTTGGAACCACGATGCCCTTCAGAACTGCAGAGGTTGCTCGACGCCGCATACGGCAATTCGCGAACAGATTTCGAAGCCCTTTTGCCCGGAATTGGGTCAGTAGCGAGGGCACTCAATAAGGGTGACCTGCCGCTTGCTATGACTGCGAGCGTACTTATGCGGCTACCGGAGTTCGATAAACTGGAGTTTCACGTGTAAAATTTGTCGATTCGTTGATTAAAGCGAATTTCAATCCGCTGCGCGTATGGATACCGGTTATCCCGGAATTTGAGAAATTACTCAGGGCGGCTTTCCCCTAGAATACACTACAATCCTCGTAATCCATCGGAGCAGGTTAATGAATATACCAAACCTACGCTTCATATGTACATGCATTATAGCGAAGGCGTCGTGAATAAGCCGGAAGTGGCTGTGAAGCTTGCTGAAGTCTTGATCACTCGCTTTTACGGTGAGGAGGAGGTTACAGCCCAAAAGCCTTTGCAGGCCACTGTCAAGGACGACCGATGGATCATAGAAGGAAGTCAGAAGAAGGACCGTTTGCAGCCGACCTCCGGACCCGTCACGTTGATCTTGAGCAAGATCGACGCGCAGGTCTTAGGTGTCCATAAGGGCATTTATGTTCCGGTCGACCCGAGTGTGGCGACGTCCCGAGAGGATGAGTCGCCCCGGGAATGAACACTTAGGCCCATGTGTATCAGCCCGCCGCCGCCTCATCCGCGAACACGAACAGGTCGCCGTTCGGCCTCAGCCGCGCCGCGGGGATCGTGCTGTCGCCCTTCATCAGGCGGCCCAGCATTTCGCGCTTGGCCGCCCCCTCGACCAGGAACACGGTGGCGCGGCTGCTTTCGAGGGCAGGGTAGGTCAGGGTGATGCGCGGCTCCTCCTTCACCCCGACCACGGCTGCCACCCAGCGCGTCCGCTCGTTCAGGACGGTAGTTCCCGGGAACAGCGACGCGGTGTGACCGTCGGGTCCCAGTCCGAGGAAGGTCACGTCGAACAATTGCCCGGCGAGGCCCAGTTCGTCGGAGCCGTAATAGCGCTTGAGCTCGGCTTCGTAGCGTGCGGGGGACTGCTCGGGGGTGAGGCCCTCGGTCGGGATCGGATGGATATTGGCGAGCGGGATCGGCGCTCGCGACAGCATCGCGTTCCAGACCATCCGATAGTTGCTCTGCGGATCGGTTTGCGGCACGAAGCGCTCGTCGCCCCAGAACCAGTGGATCCGGTGCCATGGCATCCGGCCGAGATGCGGCGCCTCAGCCAGCAATTCGTAAAGGCGGCGCGGCGTCGAGCCGCCGGAAAGCGAGACGGCGAAAAGACCCTGCTTGGCCAGCGCCTTTTCGACCAGCCATTCGGCGGCGCGGCGCGCCACCGCTTCGGCGTCCGGAAGGACGATCAGCTTGCGTTCAATCATGGTTATGCGTTCTCGCGTCCCAAAAGAAACTGCTCGACGGCCCTGGCGAATCCGTCTTCTTCATTGTTGTCGGTTATGGCCTTGGCCTCGGCCTTGACCTCCGGCGTGGCATTGCCCATCGCGACGCTGAAGCCGCTGCGGCGGAACATCAAGACATCGTTCTCCATGTCCCCTATCGTCGCAATCTCCTCGATCGGAATCGACAGGAGCCGGGACAGAGTCCCGACCAGCGTCCCCTTGTTCGCATCGGGATGGGTGATGTCGATGAAGAATCTCTGCGAACGCGTGGCCGATGCCCTGCCGGCGAGCACGACGTTCAGTTCTTCATGGCAACGCGCCATCCGTGTAGGGTCGTCTCCGACCGCAACGATCTTGCCGACCTGGTCGAACGCATTGCCGAAATCGGCGACCTCGGTCGCCGGGAACCCCAGCGTGAACTCCTCGCGCGCCACATGCGGGCCTCTGGCGTCGCCGACCAGCCAGTCGGTCTCGGTATAAACCCAGGCGTCCATATTGTACGCGCGGATCACCCCGACCGCCTCGCGCGCGGCGTCGCCGTCCAGCATCAGCCGTTCGATTACCGTTAGGTCCGGCTTGATCAGCGCGCCGCCGTTGAAGCCGCCGATCGGGAGATCGAGGTGGAGCGGCGCGATGAACCGGGTCATACCGCGTGGCGGCCGGCTCGAAGTGATGGTGAAGCCGATGCCGGCGTCCTTGAGCTCCGCCACTGCCGCAATGGTGCGGGGCGTCAGCACCTTGTCGTTGGTGACCAGCGTTCCGTCGACGTCGGACAGCAGCAGCTTGATCGCGTGGGGCGCGGTCGAGGCGGCGTCACTCGGCGGCATTGGCCAGCTTCCAGTCCGGTCCGCGGTCGATCCGGCGCCACCGGCGATGATCGCGCTCGATCATCCGCGTGGCCTCCTCCGGCCCGGAGCTGCCGGCCGGATAGGTTGGCAGCGTTACTTTGCCCTCCGCTGCCCAGGCGTCGAGGATCGGCTGCACGACCCGCCAGCCGCCTTCGATATTGTCGGCGCGCTGGAACAGCGACGCGTCGCCCTTCATGCAGTCATAGATCAGCGTCTCATACCCGGTGCTGGGCGTCGCCTTGAAGTAATCCTGGTAATTCAGCTTCATTTCGACCCCGCCGATACGCACGTCGGGGCCCGGAATCTTGGCCGAGAGCCGCATCGTTACGCCTTCGTCCGGCTGGATGTGCATGATCAGATCGTTGTCCGGCAACCGCTCGACAGGCGTGTCGCGAAACATGGCGAACGGGGCCTGCTTGAATCGGATCGCGACCTCGGTCTGGCGCTTGGCCAGCGCCTTGCCGGTCCTGAGATAGAACGGCACGCCGGCCCAGCGCCAATTGTCGATCATCAGCTTGATCGCGACATAGGTCTCGGTCGTGGAATCGGGTGCCACGT
>CAZVYC010000201.1:0-9748 GCA_964631425.1 uncultured Rhodospirillales bacterium | reverse complement strand
GATGCGCCAGCATCGACCTGCGCCGGCTGCCTGCTCTGTCGCCAGATTTTCCTCCGTGCCAACGGCGCCAGTGTGAGAAATGCGGGCTAACAACATCACCTTCGACCAGCCGGAGCCGGGCCTTGCCGGCAAGCTGAAATCGCTGCCCCCGCTCTTCATCCTGATGGTGATCGTGCTCGGGCTGATCGGCGGCGGCGCGCTCTATTCCGCCGCCAACGGCAGCTTCATGCCGTGGGCCAAGCCGCACTTGATCCGCTTCGGCATGTCGGTCGTGATCATGCTGGCCTTCGCGCTGGTCGATATCCGCGTCTGGTTCCGGCTCTCCTATCCCGCCTACGCCGTGACCTTGGCGCTCCTGGCAGGCGTCGAGGTGGCGGGCAAGGTGGGCGCGTTCGGGGCGCAGCGCTGGATCAACCTCGGCTTCGTGCAGATCCAGCCGTCTGAGCTGATGAAGATCGCGCTGGTCATGGCGCTGGCGCGCTATTTCCATGGCCAGCTGACCGAGGACACGCGCCGGCTTCGCACGCTGGTCGCGCCGGCGCTGATGATCCTGGCGCCGACCGCGTTCGTGCTGCTGCAGCCCAATCTCGGCACCGCGATCATGCTGGCCATGGCGGGCGCCGCGATGCTGTTCGTCGGCGGCGCCCGGCTCTGGCCGTTCGGCGCGATCGCGGCGCTGGGCGCAGCGGCGGCGCCGATCGCCTGGAATCATATGCACGACTACCAGAAGCGGCGGGTGACGACCTTTCTCGACCCCTCGGTCGATCCGCTGGGCGCCGGCTACCACATCACGCAGTCGCGCATTGCGCTGGGCTCGGGCGGCTTGTTCGGCAAGGGGTTCCTGAACGGCACGCAGAGCCACCTCAATTTCCTGCCGGAGAAACAGACGGATTTCATATTCCCGCTGCTGGCTGAGGAATGGGGCCTGTGGGGCGGCGTCGTGGTGCTCGGCCTGTTCGCGCTCGTCTCCTATTACGGGATCATCATCGGCCTGCGCTGCCGCAACCAGTATGGCCGGATGCTGGCGATCGGGCTCAGCGTCAACCTCTTCCTCTATGTCTTCATCAACATGGCGATGGTGATGGGCCTGATCCCGGTGGTCGGCGTGCCGCTGCCGCTGATCTCCTATGGCGGCACCTCGATGCTGGCGGTGATGATGGGCTTCGGGCTCCTGATCAGTGCGCTCATCCACCGCGACACCCGGATCAGCCGCCGTTATCCGTTGGGGGATTAGGCGGCATTCGACAGTTTGCGATTGGCGATTTGCTGCCCATCCTGTACAATCTAACAAACGGCTATTCGGGATCTGAAAAGCCTTGTTCAGGATCTGACGGCCAGCGCCCGGCATTCGGACGATTTTCGGCACGGGAGGGTGGCAATGACCGACATCTCCAGCGGCACCGAAATCAGGACCTCGTCCGGATTTACCGTCGGAGACGTCTTCGGGCGAAGCTTTTCGGTTCTTGCCCGGCATTTCGTTCAATTTGCCGTCATCAGCGGGATCGCGATGATCCCCTATCTCTTTCTTTTCTCGTTTCAGGCTCGAATCACATTTGCGCAGCCGGGCACGGCTCCCGTGCCGAGCCCGCAGGCTCTCGCCTATTTTGGCCTGTCGGCTGTCGCGGGCTTCGTGCTGATGATGTTCGCCCAGGCGTCCATCGCCTACGCGGCCTTCCAGGACATGACCGGCCGACCGGTCCGTGTCGGGCCGTCGCTCCGGATCGGTTTGAGCCGTTTCCTGCCGATTATCGGCCTTATCATCGTCGCCGGCCTGGGTATCGGCGCCGGCATGATCCTTTTGGTCATCCCGGGCGTGATTCTGGCCATCATGTGGACGGTGGGCATGCCGGCCTGCGTCGTTGAAAAGCTGAGCCCGCTCAAGAGCCTCGCACGCAGCGCCGCGCTGACCAAGGGCCATCGCTGGAAGATCTTCGCCATTTTCCTGCTGGTGCTGGTCGGCGGATCGATCGCCGGCGGGATCATCAGCGCGATCCTCGTCCTTTTCCGCATGCCGATCGTCTTCACCGTCGGCAACTACCTCTGGCAGACGGTCTATGTTGCCTTCACCTCGATCCTTTATGTCGTGATCTATCGTGATCTGCGCGTCGCCAAGGAAGGCATCAGCACCCACCAGATCGCGGCGGTCTTCGACTGAGTCGTTTATCGCGGCGGAACGACGGACCCGGAGGCCTGAGGCATGACCGACATCTCCAGCGGCCAATACGGAACCGGATCCGCCTTCAGGATCGGAGACGTGGTTGATCGAAGCGTCGCGATTCTGATGCGGAACCTGCTGCCCTTCTGCTTCCTTACCGGGCTCGCGACGCTGCCCTATCTCTATTTCTACTGGAGCCGGTCTTTGGCGCCGCTGGCGCCGGCCAGGGTCGCCGCCGGGATGTCGCTTCCCTTCATCATCGGCTTCCTGCTCAGGATGCTGGCCCAGGCGGCCATCCTGTACGGCGCGTTCCAGGACATGCGACGCCGGCCGGTCTCGATCGGCGAGTCGTTCGGCGTCGGCTTCAGCCGCGTCCTGCCGGTCATTGGCGTGGCGATCTGCTCTACCGTCGGCGTGGCTTTGGGCATGATCCTGCTGATCGTCCCCGGGATCATCCTGATGACCATGTGGTACGTCGCCCTGCCGGCCTGCGTGGTGGAAAACCTGGGCCCGTTCCAAAGCCTTGGCCGCAGCGCCGCGCTGACCCAGGGCCATCGCTGGAAGATCTTCGGCCTGCTGCTGCTCGTCGGGGTGGGCGGCCTGATCGTCGGCGCCGGCATCCCGCTGCTTGGGCGGCTCATCGCCGGCCGCGTCGGGTTCGTCGTCCTGCAATATCTGACGCAAGTTGTCGTGGCGGCGTTCAGCGCGGTTCTGGGCGTCGTGGTCTATCGCGACCTGCGCGTCGCCAAGGAAGGCGTCACCACCGACCAGATCGCCGCGGTGTTCGACTGAAGCATCAGGCCTGGCTGCCAGCTTCATCAGGCTAGCGTCCCCGCCGCGGTGTTCTTGTCCTCGCGGAACCGGCCATAAAGCTGCTCGCGCTCCAGATGCTCGCGCTGCGCCGCGTAGAAATCCCTGAGGAATCCGTCGGTTTCCGCATGGCTGACCGGGTCGGCCCAGCCGATCTTCTTGCAGATCTTGTCGCATACCTCGCGGCGCAGCGGTGCCGAGTCCGGCGTCACCGGCCGCCGCAGCAGATCCTCCAGGATCTGCAGCTCGAACGCGCCATAGGCGCGCAGATGCCTGTCCTGGAACACGTGGTGGACGGCCACCGCCTCGGTCAGGTCGCCGAGCAACATCCGCTTCGGCATGGCGATGACGGCGGTTCCGGCAATCAGGTCGCCGGCGCGCAGGCGCTGGCGGTTGAACAGGGGCAGCAGCGTGAACAGCAGCGTCCAGATGCCCAGCGACAGCCGCTCCCACGCCGCCGCGCCCACGCCCGGCGACATCAAGAGTCCCAGCGGGATGAAGATCTCCAGCTCGCGCGTCAGGTTGCGCGCGACGATCGCCATCGGCCTGAGCGGACCGCCCCTTCGGTCGACCACCTTGATGCCGACCGCCCGCTTCCCCGGCGTCTGCCCCTGCCAGGCCAGCTCGAAATGGATGAAGTAGAGATTGCGGACCAGGAAACCCAGCAGCAGCATGATCGACAGCGCGATGGCGGCCCCGACATCGCCGCTCAGCCTCAGCGCGCCCACGACCACGACTACCAGAAGGATGTAGAACAGGACCGTCGCCACCCCCCAGACGAACAGGTCGATGACGAACGCCGTGGCGCGCTCGCCGAAATCGGCCAGGTCGAGGAACAGGGCCACGCCTTCCGGCGTGGTGACGCTGAGCCGCCGCCGGCGCGACGCCCGCCCTTCCAGGAAATCCGACGCCTGGGCATGGCGCGAAACCTCGGCCGTCATGGCCGTCGCCCCGCCAGTGTGAAATAGGCGAGCCACAGCATGGCCGTGGTGCCGCCGATGGCAAAGCGCCACTCCGTCGGCTGGATCAGCTGGCGGAAGCCGCCTTCCAGGATGCCCGCCACCAACAGCATCAGCGCCGCGCCGATGGCGATCCTCGCCGCGTTCTGTCCCTCCGCCGACAGGCTTTCCAGCCGCGGCGCCCGGGCCGGGAACAGCACGCGCTCGGCCAGCAGCAGCCCCGCCGCGCCGAACAGCAGGATGGCGGTAAGCTCGGTCACCCCATGGACCGACAGCCAGCCCAGGAACTCGACCACCAGCCCGCGATTGTCGTGCAGCGCGATGAACGCGCCCAGCATCGCGCCTTGATAGAGCAGCAGCAGCAAGCTGGGCACGCCGGCGGCAATGCCGAGCCCGAAGGTCAGGATGCCAACCATCGTGTTGTGGCTGAACAGGTAATTCGCCATCAGCCCGAACGACGCGACCAGTCCGGGCCAGGGCGCGAAGATTTCATCCCGCCTCAGCTCGGCGCCCGTGCTGTCCGGCCCCCGATCGGCGGCCAGCCGCGCCGGCACGAACGCGCCGAACCAGTCCTCATCGGCCTGGACCAGCAGGAACCCGGCGGCGATCCCGCAGAGAAGCGCCAGCAGCGCGACCACGAAATGCCAGCGCGCATGTCGGACCGCGATCGGCAGCTCATGGCTGAAATAGCGTATCACCGCCCGCCCCTGCCGCACGCGCGGGCCATAGACGATGAGATAGGCGCGCAATGACAGCGACTCGAGATAGGTCAGCAGGTTGCGGTCCAGCGCGATGCTGCGCGCGACCGAGAGCGACGACAGGGTCGCCCGATAGAGCAACGGCAGCCGTTCGAGATCGTCCGCCCCCAGCGCGCCCACCCCGCGTTTCTCCACCCGCGCAACCAGCGCCTCGAGCTCGCGCCAGCTCTCCTCCCGCGCCTTGCGGAACTGCGCGCTCTTGAGCGTCAGATCGCTCATGGCGAGCACCCAAATGTCCTGTAGGATGGGTAGAGCGCAGCGAAACCCATCATCTTGATCGCGCCGCTCGATGCGAACGATGGGTTTCGCGGAGCCTGTCCTCGGGCCGGCCTTCGGCCTGACCCGGGGGCTCTACCCATCCTACGGCCCCACCCGCTCATATCAGCCCCCGCCGCTTGATCGCCAGGTACCGGTTGATCAGCCCCGCCGGCAGCGTCCGGGGCGGGATGTCCAGGCAATGGATGCCCAGCCGCTCCAGCCGCTCCAGCACGATCCGCCGGTCGCGCAGCAGGTCATAGGCGATCACTGCGTCGGCGACATCGTCGAATCCCTGGGGCGGCCGGTCGGTCATGTCGGCCAGCACCGAATCCCTCAGGGTCACGAACAGCACGACATGCCGGTTGGCGATCCGCTGCAGGCTTTCGATCAACAGCTCGGCGGTCACCGTATCGACGAAATCGGTGAACAGGATCACCAGCGCCCGCCGCCGCAGCCGGACATTCAGCTCGGCGAGCGCCAGCGTGAAATTCGTCTCCTCCGCCCGATAATCCAGCTGCGCCACCGCTTCCTGGATGCGCGGAAAGGCCGACAGCGTGCGGATCGGCCGCAAATAATGCCGGATCACCGCGTCGAAGCCGTAGATGCCGACCAGATCGCCGCCATTCAGCGAGATCCAGGCCAGCAGCAGCCCGGCATTGATCGCATGATCCAGCTTGGCGAGCCCGTCGACCGGCTCGCGCATCAGATAGCCGGTGTCGAACCCCATGACGATCTGGTGGTTGCGCTCGACGCCGAATTCCCGCGCCAGCAGCTTGCGGTGCCGTGCCGAGTGCTTCCAGTCGATGAAGCGGCTGTCCATGCCCGGCATGAATTCGGTGAGCGCCTCGAACTCGGTGCCGATGCCCTTTTCGCGCTGAACCTTCAGCCCCAACACCGCTTCGTTCGAATAGAACTGCAGCGCCGCGGTCTGCACGCCTTTCACGTTGGCCAGCACATCGATCGTGCGCCCCACCGGCACGCGCCGGATGAATTCGACCAGCCCGATCGGCCCGCGCCAGCGCAGCCACAGCCGCACGATCTCGATCCGGCCGCGCCGGCGCGGCACCAGCGGCAGGGCGAACGGCGCCGCCGCGCCCGGCAGCACGGTGATTTCCGCCGGCTCGGCGGGGTCCAGATAGCCCTCCTGCTCCGCCAGCACTTGCAGCCGAAGCGGCCGCGACAGCCCCGCGCCCATGACCGCGCCGGCTATCTCCGCCCGGTCGCCGATATAGAGCTTGTCCGGCAGCATCGGCCGCACCGGCAATCGCCGTGCGCCGAACGCGGCCACAGCGTCGCCGGTCAACGCCGTCAGCACCACCAGGCCATAGGCGAAGGCGAAGAACGTCCACTGCGGCGCCTCGATCGCCAGCAGCAGCGCCGGCGGGATGCCCGCCGCGAAGATCGTCACCGCCAGGCGGGTCGGCTTGATCACCTTGGCGCCGCCGTCTGGTCGAGGATTTCGCCGATGATCCTGTCGGTCGACAGCCCCTCGATCTCGGCCGAGGGCGACAGCATCACCCGATGGCGCAGCACCGGCGGCGCCAGCGCCTTGATGTCGTCCGGAATGACGAAGTCGCGCCCCTGCAGCACGGCATAGGCGCGGACCGCCGCCGCCAGCATGTTGCCGGCCCGGGGCGAGGCGCCGACCTCGAACGATCGATGCTCGCGCGTGCCGCGGATCACGTCGACGATATAGTCGATGAGCGTCTCCGACAGGCGGATCTGGCCGACCGTCCCGCGCATGGCCGGCAGCATGCCGGCAGGCACGACCTTGGCGAGCGCGAAGTCCTCCAGCCTTGGCATGGCCGAGCTGTGGCCGTGCCGCGCCAGGATTTCCCGCTCCTCGTCGCGTGACGGGTAATCGATGATGATCTTGAACAGGAAGCGGTCGAGCTGCGCCTCGGGCAGCGGATAGGTGCCCTGCTGCTCGATCGGGTTCTGGGTCGCCACCACCATGAATTCGTCGCCCAGCTTCAGGTCGGCGCCGTCGATCGTCACCATGCGCTCGTTCATCGATTGCAGCAGCGCCGCCTGCGTCTTGGGCGGCGCGCGGTTGATCTCGTCGGCCAGCAGCAGCTGGGTGAAGATCGGTCCCTTGGACAGGACGAAACTGTTGGTCTGGAAGTTGAACAGGTTCGTGCCCAGTATGTCGCCCGGCATCAGGTCCGGCGTGAACTGGATGCGCCCGAATTCGAGCGCCAGCCCGGCGGCGAAGGCGCGGGCCAGCAAGGTCTTGGCCGTGCCCGGCACGCCCTCCAGCAGGATATGGCCGCCGACCAGCAGGCTGGTCAGCATCAGCTCGACCACCTCGTCCTGCCCGACGATCGCCTTGCGCACCTCCGTGCGCAAATTCTCGGCGGTCTGCCTGATCTCATCGAGCTCCATCGATCATGTCCTGTTTCCAGCGGTTGATATCGCGTGCGAGGGTGACGAGGGCAGTGCGGTCGGTTCCGGCCGCACCGGCCTCGGCGCGGGCCAGTATGTCGGCGGGGTCGAGCGCGACGCCCCGCGCCTTGCCGATCCGCGACAGCCAGGCGGCAAGCTCCGGCCCGGCCAGCTTGGGCGGCGCATGCACGCGCCCGGCCACGTCATGCACGGTGGCTTCGGCCAGGCGCCGCACGATGAGGGCGCGATGGCCGGCAAAAATCATCAGCGCGGCGATGTTGCGGATCAGCCCGCGCTTGCCCGATTCCAGCGCCGGCGGCACGGCCTCGGGCGCGCCGAAGCGCGGGATCGCCGACCACAGCAGCAGGATGATCGCGAACAGCCCCGGCACGGTGGCCGCCAGCAGCGGGAAGCGGAACAGGTGGGCGAGGATGTTCGGCCCCGCGCCGGCCGCGGTCAGCGCCTCGTCGAACACCACCGGTCCGTCGCCGGTGCGCAGCCTGCCGATCAGCGCGATAGCAAAGGCAGCGTTGACCGGCTTCGCCAGCCCGGCATTGGACAGGATGTCCGGATCGGCGACCACGACGATATGACGCCCGCGCTTGACGACTTCCCCCACCAGGACCTGGTCGCCATGGGCCACCAGCGGCTTGATCTCCTTGGAGCGGATGAACTGCATCGGCGCGGCCACCGCCGGGCTGACCCCGATGGCATTGCGGTCCCACGACTCGGCCGGCGGCCCCCGCATGACGGTCCCTTCGACGTCGACGAGGCTCAGCGCGAACTCGGGCTCGAACGGGCTTGTGACCCCCGCTTGCTTGATCCAGCCGGGATGCTCGACGCTGGCCAGGCCGTTCCATTTCGGCAGGATCAGCAGCACGGCGTCGGCGCCCACCAGCTTGCGGGTGCGCTCCAGTGACTGCGGATCGGGCTTTGGCTCGGCCAGCACCAGGACGCCGCCGTCTCCCAGCCGGTCGCGCGAGTGCGAATGGCTGGCGATGACCGGCGCACCGAACTGCCGCAGGATGTCGGCGATGCCGGCAAAGCCCAACGCCGAGCGCGATTCGACCGTCGGCCCCACCGGATCGACCGAGTCCGGCCGCCCCATGAAGAACAGCGCGACGGCGAAGGCAACGACGGCAGCCGCGGCCCAGATGATCAGCGTGCGGCGGCCGAAGAGCGGCTCGGTCGCCATCATGTTACAGGCCGCGCGAGCACGCCCGCCAGCGTTTCATAGCGCGCGCGGCAGGACTCATAGTCCGTCCGCGATGCCGGATAATCGCCGAAATAACTGAGCTCGACCCGGGTCACGATCCCGCGCAGCGCGTTGGTGCCGTCTTCCGGCAGCTTGGCGCGGCGCACGATTTCACGGCTGGTCAGGGAATCGGCGAAGTCGAGCTTCAGCCGCCGGCGGATTTCCATCAGGCTGAACAGCAGCAGCACATGCATGGCCTCGACGAACCGGCCCTGGGCGGCAAGCGCGTCGGCATCGCCGAGACCCAGGGTGACGCCGCCGCCCCCGGCCGGGCCGCCGCCGCCCAGGTTCCAGCCTTCCTCGTCGCGCTCTTTCCAGCCCGGCAGCAGGTCGCGCAGGATGTATGCCAGCATCACCGCGCCCAAGGCGCCCAGCACCCAGAACGCCTCGCGCGGAATCGCGAACTCCCACGAAGACGGCTGCTCCTCTTCCGGGGCATGCGGAATGGCGGTCTGGAGATCGAGCTTGCGAATCGTCTCGGGCACCGCATCGCGCACCGCGTCCGCCGCGACCGCCGGCCCGGCAGCCATCAGCGCGGCAGCGACAACACAACCGGCGAGCCGCCGAAAGCCGATCCGACGTGGCATCAGTGAACAGCGCGCATGCAGCAGAGGGGGGTTGGCTGACGCCGCCGCGCCGCCCTTCCGGGAGCGCCGTTTCCATCGTCGCTCCATCCCGGGCCGACGGCCATTTTCCCTCCCAACAGGTCCGCGCTCCATACTAGACGAAGATCGCCCAGCCGAAAGCCCTTTCGGACCGCGCCGCCTCATCCGGTAGGATGGGTAGAGCGCAGCGAAACCCATGCGGGCTTCGCCCGAAACGATGCGCTTCACGCCACCATCCCACCATCCGCACAATCGGCGCCAAACATGCCCTCGGGCCGACTGAAGGTCGGACCCGGGGGTCAGATTCCTGAACTCACCACGAAGGACACAAAGAGCACAAAAAATTTCTTATTCATAACTTCGTGTCCTTTGTGTCCTTCGTGGTGAAAACTCTCTTTGCGGCTTTGCGTCTTGGCGTTTCAACTCTTATCAACCCGCCCACACCCCAGCATCCCGCGCCCCATTACAGGACGCAGGACGCCAGGCCATCACTTCTTATCCAACCCATATTGCTTGCGAAACGCATCATGCTCCTCCCAGATCCCCGGCGGCCCGGGCCCGAG
>CAZVYC010000200.1:0-9787 GCA_964631425.1 uncultured Rhodospirillales bacterium | reverse complement strand
GACCCCGGAGAGAAGCAAGACCGCTCTGAAAAGCCGCATGGTGAGTATGCCTCAATGTTCGATGGGTCGTCGTAACGATAATCATTCTCAATTGCAACAGGGATTTTGACAAAGTTCGAAGCCAGAGACGCGCGTCGATGACCGCTCCACGGGGCGGCATCGCCGGAGGGCGCCGAAATTGGTTTTCACAGCATCGCCCCCCAGCGACGCCCCGTCGCGGTATGTGCCAGACGGTATTCAACCTTCTGAAATCGTTGCCATATCAAGTCTCGTCTCTTCAACCATCCAGGAGACTTCCATGGGTCGATCCTTGGCTCTCGCCGGCGTAGCCGCTTTGGCCGTCGCCGGTTTCGGCGGCCTTGCCGAAGCGTGCAGCCACAACGCGGCCGAGGCTGCCGATGCGCATGTAATGAGCGTGCGGCTGCCGGGCGGAGGCGTCGAGCAGGTCCAGTATACCGGCAATGTCGCGCCTGAGGTCGTCGTGCTGCCCGACGACTCGCTGCCCGCCTTCTTTGGCCCGGATTCGCCGTTCGCGCTTCTCGACCGGATATCCGCCCAGATGGAGCGGCAGGCAGACGCGTTGTTCCGGCAGGTCGAGACGATGGCGGCGCTGCCGATGCTCGCCCCCGGCCAAGTGACTGAGGCGAGCTTCGCCAACTTGCCGCCGGGTGTGCACGGCTATTTTTATTCCGCGACCTTGTCCGGCAACGGAGGCTGCGTGCACAGCATGCAGATGACGTCGATGGGCAAGGGGCAGAAGCCACGCGTCGTGTCTGAGACGAGCGGCAATTGCAGCACCGACAATAATGCCGGCGCGCCGGTCCGACTGCCTACCGTCCAGTCATCAGCCGACCGGCCCGATGTCGTCAGGGTGCGCTACGAAGGCACCCCCGCCGCCAAGCCGGTCCCGCCGTTCCGTTCGGCGGACGCCTGGGAGTAAGCGCTTCATCGGTGGACGCGGGGGATCGGATGCGGTCCGCCGCGTCCGGCCCCCCGGCCGACCGCGGTCGATCGGTCGTGGTGTTGTCATATCCTCGCGACATGATTACTGTTCCAGAACAGTGAACTATCGGAATAATGGCGCACGAGTGGATCTGGTGATGGATCATGCTCCGGCCGCCGTTCCGCAGTCGGATCCGGAGCAGCCCGCGGACGAGTTCCTCGCGATTCTGGCGGCCCATCCTGGCTTCACAGCGGCCGGCCGCGCGTTCGCTCGTAACATGATTGCGGTCGTTGCCGCCGATGCCGCGCTGAACGACATTTTCAAGGATGTCGGCCGCTATCTGGTCGCGATGCAGTCGCTCTACCTGCACTATACGGGCGGACTCACCCTGCCGCGGCTCAAGGCGTTCGGCGCTACGTCGGGCTATCTCAGTCCGGGACGGGCCCGATCACTGCTGCACCTGCTGTGCTATCTGGGATTTCTAGGTGAGGTGCCACCAGACCGCCCCGGCGAGCCCGTGCGCTATGTCCCGACCGGACGGTTCCTCACAGCCTGGCGGAATCACCTCTGGGCGGCGCTCGACGCGACCCGGCTCATCGAGCCGTCGGTGGCGTACATCCGCGATCGGTTGGATAAGCCCGGCATCTTCGGTGCCTTCTGCCGCTACCATCCCGAAGTCGGGCTGCGGTATGGCCGTGAATCGGACCAGGAGTTGGCGTTCGTAAGCGTTTTTCTGCATCGCTATGCGGGCGTGCAGATTCTCTGGGAGTTGGTGGCGGCGGAAGGCATCGACGCGCTTTCGCCCACCGAAACCGTCACCATGTCGCTCGCGGCCGCGGCGCGCCGGCACGGCGTGTCGCGAATCCATGTACGGCGGCTGCTCGATGCCGGCGCGCGAGAAGGCCTTCTCCGCTACCGCGCCGGCGGCGCCGTCGTGCTCGAAGAGCCCGCGCAGGCCGGCATCAGGCTGCTCAACGCCCGGCAATTCGGCGCCTTCATCGCCGCCGCGGAGAGGACGACCGCGGAGCTGCCGGATGACTACCGCGCCTGAGGAGGGCAGCGTCCCGTCTGAAATTCCGATGCGCGATCAAAAATGTGCAGTCCCGTTAGACGCGACTGTCACATAGCTTCATGGGTTGCCGGGGTAATTGGCACGCCCGCCCTGGGCGGCACGCTTTTGCGTGCTGAAACAACGTGCTTGTACGGAGGGACTCATGAGGATTCTGATTGCCGCGTTCGGTGCGGCGATGTCGCTGTCTGCGCCCGCGATGGCTGCCGACGAAGCGCCGAGCTTCGACAAGGGGCCGGTCTGGGAGATCGCTCAGATCAAAACCGTGGACGGCCATTTCGACGAGTACATGAAATGGCTCTCGACCGAGTGGAAGGCGCAGGAAGAGGCGTTGAAGAAGGCCGGCCGCATCCTCGACTACAAGGTCTATATCGTGACCGACCCGCGGCAGGGCGAGCCGGACATCCTGCTGGCTACCTTGTATAAGGGCGCGGCCGAGTTCGACCGGCCGGTGGCCGACGAATATGCGATGCAGGCCAAGATCGCCGGCTCCATTACCAAGGCCGACCAGGAACAGGCGGCCCGTTCATCGATCCGAACGGTGCAGGGCGATCTTCTGCTCCGGGAAGTAATCCTGAAGTAAACGCCTTCGCGTGGCCGCCCTCTTCAAGAAGAAGGGCGGCTCGCAGGCTGATCCTGCGCAGGATCAGGCTATCGGCCTCGATTCGCCGATTCATTCGGAAGGAGTGCCGTCTGACTTCCGGTCCCGCGTTCAGGTGATTTTCAGGGCGACGGCCGAGACCCTTCCCTCAGAGTCGGATTCGAGGTCAAAAACAACCTTTTGGCCCTCGTTGAGCGTGTGAAATCCCGCTTGCTCGACCGCCGAGATATGGACGAACACATCCTTCGAGCCGTCGTCCGGTTGGATGAAACCGAACCCCTTGTGAAGATTGAACCATTTTACTGTACCCGAAGCCATGACATCCTCCTCGATATGTCTTGCGGCCAGCCGTCAAGCGGGCTGGATCAGTTTTCATTCGGGAGAACCAGATCCTTAGGGCGATGAGCGACGGCGATTACAAGCGTGGAGCCTGAGAACAAGTGGCTCGTCGGATTTATGAACCGGTTTAATAACGATTCCAAGGGCAGGGCTTTAGTTTCGGAAAAGTAAAGGGGGTTAATTCGATCGTATTCCGTCATCTGGCAGCATATTATTTTTAGGTCATTGTAAATTGCCCCTATCGGTACAAGTTATATATGCGATGGCTGACATGAATCAAAGCGAGCAAGCTGAATTGCGGGTTATCCCAAGGAGCGACGGTACCTTTGCCGTCGAGGTTCTGATACCCGATTCCTTGCCGACCATGGTGACGAGTTTCGCGACGGAACTCGCCGCGGCGGAGTGGATTGCCGAATATCACCGCCAGCTTGAGGACAAGCGGACACGCAAGTCGCGGTTCCGGAGCCGTGCAAAATAGTCAGGCCGCTCGGCGCCGAACCTCCGATTAGCGGGATATCGGCAAAAACATCCCGCTTCATCTCCCAGCCCAAGTTGTGTATCGGTGACCCCGCGTCGAGGCGGGCTCAATCCGCGCGGCCGGGACTGAAGGACAGGCGACCCTGCCTGCGATCACATTGGGGGAAATCAGCATGTCGACTCCGTGGTGCCGCTCGCCGCAGCGTTGGTGGCTCTTAGCCGCGCCCTTGGCGCTCGCAGCGCTCGCGTTCGTCGCGAGACATCCTTCGGCCAGCGCGGCCGGGGCCGACGCCAAGTTCGAGCAGGCCGGGAAGGAATGGCCGCTGCATGGCGGCACATGGTCGAATACCCGCTATTCGACGCTGGACCAGATCAATACCGGGAACATCAAGTCGCTCGGCGGCGCCTGGACCGTCGACCTCAAGGAGGAATCGGTCAAAGGGCCGCCGGTGGTGAAGGATGGAATGATGTTCATCGCCGCCAATGGCGGTCACCTGATGGCGCTGGATGCTGAGACCGGCAAGACGGTGTGGAGCATCCTGCCGCAAGGACCCGGGATCGATGCGCGCAATCGCGGTCTCGCGGTCGGCGGCGGCAAGGTTTATGTGGGCTTGACCGACGGCTCGATCATGGCCGTGGACGAGAAGACCGGCGCGCATGCCTGGACCACCTATATCGGCGACGGGCCGGCGCGCTTCGGCATGTTTGTCTCCGCAGCGCCGACCTATGTCGACGGCGTGGTTATCGGCGGGCTGGCGTCGGGTGATGCCGGCATCCGCGGCCGGGCGGTGGGGCTCGACGCGAAGACAGGGAAGCTCCTGTGGCAGTTCAACACTATCCCGGGACCGGGCGAGGCGGGCCACGATACCTGGCCCGAGGGCGACGCGTGGAAGAACGGCGGGGCGGGGGTCTGGATGATCCCCTCGGTCGATCCCGACCTGGGGCTGGTCTATTTCGGCACCTCCAATGCCTCGCCGCAATATGGCGGCGAAGTGAGGCCGGGCGACAACCTTTACACGGCGACGGCGATCGCCATCGATTACAAGACCGGCAAGGAGAAATGGCATTTCCAAGTGCTGCATCACGACATCTGGGAAGGCGACCTTGGCACGCCGCTGGTGCTCTATGACCCGGTGATCGACGGCACGCCGAAGAAGGCGATCGCGGTCCTGCGCACCGACGGCGAATTGTTCGTGCTGGACCGTGCGACCGGCAAGCCGATCATCCCGGTCGAGGAGCGACCGGAGCCGCAGAACAGGCGGCTGGCGACATCGCCGACCCAGCCTTATTCGGTCGGCGTGGAGAAGGTCGGGCCGAACTGCGTCGAGCCGGACCTGATCCCCGCCGGCTTCAAGGCCGGGTGCTACTGGCAACCGGTCGACTATACCGACCCCAACATCATCTTCCCGACCTCGACCCGCTTTGCGCCGATGTCCTACAGCCCGAAGAGCGGCGACCTTTACGTGTCCGCCATGGTCGGCGGCCACTGGATCCGGCGCGGCGAGGACGCCTATTTCTTCTCCTTGCCCTCGGTGCCAGGCCTGAAGAGCTACGGGCTGCTGGTGGCGCTCGACGGTGGGACCGGCAAGACCGTGTGGCAGAAGAAGATGCTGTACCCGATCGCGTTCGGCAGCGGCACCACGGCGACCGCGGGCGGCCTGTTGTTCCACGGTGAACCAGATGGCGAATTCCAGGCCTATGACCAGAAAACGGGCGACAAGCTGTGGGAATTCCAGACCGGCGGCGAGGCGAACGCGCCGGTGATCGTCTATGAGGCCAGCGGCAAGGAATATGTGGCGACGGTTGCCGGCAGCCATGTTTGGAGCTTCGCGCTCGACGGCAAAGAGGCGCCGCTGCCGGCGCCGCCGAAGCCGGCCGAGAGCAGCTTCGCCGGCCGTGTCGTCTCAACCGACAAGATCGCCATGTCGGCGACGATCAAGTCGATTGGCGTGATCAGGGCGTCTGAGTTCACCGACGAGTATGTCTTCCAGCCGGTCCGGGCCAAGGTGAAAGCGGGGGCGACGGTGACCTGGACCAATACCGGCAAGGAGCCGCACACGGCAACGGCCGCGGACGGCTCCTGGACGACCGGCGAGGTTGCGCCAGGCCAGTCGGCCACGGTGACGATCGCGAAGCCGGGCACCTACACCTATATCGACAAGGACCACCCCTGGAACATGGGTCAGTTGATCGTAGAGTAGAAATGGACCGCGCGAGCGTGAAGAAACAAGAAGTTTAAGACGAAGGACACGAAGGACACAAAGCAAAGCCCATGCATGTTTCGCCTGCAGCGATTCTTGAACCCGCGCAGCCAACGGGCTTTATGGCTATTACTTCGTGAGCTTAGTGTCGTTCGTGTTAAAATTCAGGTTCCCTCAGCGAGCACCGGAAGGTCGCCGTCGTCACCGGCTGGCGGAATGCGCTGGCGCTTTTTCGCCCTACGCGCCCCGCATCGGGCTCGTCAGCGTGGCGACCCAGATGTCGACGAGCGTATTGAACACCGCCTCGCGGTCGTCCTTCCAGCCGCCGTAATAGGAGGCGTCCATGCAGCGTTCGAGCTGGAAGATGAGCAGCGTGGCGCGGCGGCGGCCTTCGGACGGCGTGAACCTGTTCCAGAGCGGGTTTCCGCTCATCAGGGCGTCGACCCGCTGTTCCATCTGCGCCAGGAAATCGGCCCTGAGCTCGGTCGGCATCTCCTGGATTACGATATAGGTCGTGTCGGCGTTCTTGTCCCAGGCGTCGAACAGCTCGCGCATCCAGCCGCCGACGGTCTCGTGGTCCCATTCCTTCAGCTCGCCGAACCGGTGGTAGACCGCGAAGGCCGTCTCCCACATGCTGCGGGCGAATTCGCGGATCACGTCCTGCTTGTCGGTGAAATGGGCGTAGAAGGTGGCGCGCGACGTGCCCGCGGCCTTGGCGATGTCGTCGACCGAGGTGCCGCGCGTGCCGTTGCGGACGAACAATTCGCGCGCCGCATCCACCAGTCGCTGGCGCGTGAAATCCCGCTGCTGCTGCCGGAGCGGAATTGGTTTTGCCTGAGTCACCGAAGCTGCCCGCACCTGCCCGAAACCCGCATATCTAAACCCAAACGCCTGTTACCGGTAACATATAGCACCGACTTGAACACGCGTAAAATGACTCGACATTTGTAAAGCCTGGAACCATATTACGCTTCAATGAGCCGTCTGCGCCGCAGGAGGGCGCGGTGGCGGCCGCTTCGGTCGATTCTGAACCGCTTGGGGAGTAGAATTTATGGGTGCAGGCAATCTTTCAAGGCGTGAACTCGTTGCGCGTGGCTTGGCATTGGCGCCGGCGGTCGCGGTGTTGCCGTTGGCGACGCGGGCCGCATTCGCCGCGGATGCCTGCGCCGACGCTTCGGATAGCCTGCACATGTCGCTGCATTATGCCGAGAAGTCGCCCGATCCGGCCAAGACCTGCTTCGCCTGCGGCTTCTACGAGGGAGACGCCGACAAATGCGGCACCTGCAAGATCTTCAATGGCCCGACGAATCCCAAGGGACATTGTGATTCCTGGGCGGCGAAGGGCTGATGCGACGGAGTTATGAATAGGTTGGTCCCGACAGGGACGGGGAGGACGAAGATGGGACGGTTCAAGGCATTCGCGCTCTCGGCGGGGCTCATTGCCGCCGCCGCATGGACGGGACAGGCTTCGGCCGAGACACGCGGCTATGTCGTCAGCTGGTTCGGCGTGTCGACCTATTTCGGCGGCGACGCGGACTGCCCGGACGGCCTCAACCCGATGTCGACCGAGTTCTATCACCGCGAACTGCTGAAGCTCGGCTATTCGGAGGCCGACGCGACGCGGCTGCTTAAGGATTTTCCCGGCAACCCAGGACAGCCGGACGGCGAGTACATCAAGATCATGATGACCCGCGGCGACAAGAAACATAACATCTACGCCTTTCCGGAATCCGAGCCCGACCCTGGCCTGAAGGAGATCAAGGGCAAGTACGCCTACGGCTTCGACCTGGACAACAAGCCCGATTCGCCAATTTCGTTCACCGATCCGGACACCGGCGAGAAGGGGATCAAGAACCAGCTCTACCGCGTGCTTGGCTGCGTGCGCAGCTTCCGCGCTCCGCCGCCGGCCCACCCGACCCTGGCCCAGGCGCAATGGGACGTGCTGCGCGACCAGATGCCGGCCTGGCTGATCGAGATCAGCGGCATCACCGACCCGAAGAACTCGCCTGACGTCACGGTCGAGCTGTTCCGTGCGACCGACCATATTACGCGCGACGCCAACGGCGATGTCCGTCCGGACATGTCGTACCGCACTGACCCGGACCCGCGCTCGCACAACGTGCTGCACGGCCACATCAAGGACGGCGTGCTCTATACCGACGAGTCGGACATCCACCTGCTGGCCGACCCGTTCCTGATGCCGGAGTACAAGTGGACTCACGCGCGGATGAAGATGAAGCTGGAGCCGGACGGCTCGATCAAGGGCATCCTTGGCGGCTATCATGACATGTACGCGCTCTATTGGAGCTACGCGTCGTCCGGCTGGGTAGAGGAGCACAGCACGTCGCTCGACATGCCGGCCTTCTGGTATGCGCTGAAGCGCGAGGCCGATGCCGACCCGGATCCGAAGACGGGCCAGAACAAGTCGATCTCGACTGCCTATGAGGTCGAAGCCGTGCCGGCCTTCGTCATTCACACCGAGGATCGGAACGAAAAGAAGGTCTCGGATGCCGGCAGCGCCAAGCGGTTGGCGGCGGCCGGCGGCCAGTGATCGGGGACGTCGGAGTGATCGGGGAAGCTGGTATGCTCATGTCTAAGCTCTCGATGCGCCGTCTTGCCGGTGCCGTCGGTCTCGTAGCCGCGATGTCATTGGTCGGGTGTGGACAGAAGGACGATGCGCCGGCGACCAAGGGCGGCCCAGTCGCGTTGCGGCGGCTGACCGAGCCAGAGTACCGCCAGATCATCGCCGACGTGTTCGGCACGACGATCAAGGTGCCGGGCCGGTTTGAGCCCGATCTCCGCAGCAACGGGCTGATCGCTGTCGGCACCTCGCAGGAGAGCGTAGCCGGTGCGGGCATTGAGCAGTACGACCTCACGGCGCGGGCGATTGCATCGCAGGTGGTGGATGAGACGCACCGTACGGCCCTCGTCCCTTGCACGGCGGCCAAGCCCACGGATCGGGATGATGCCTGCGCGACGACCTTCCTGTCGCGGGCGGGCCGGCTGCTCTATCGCCGCCCACTGACCCAGGCCGAGTTGCAGCTGCAGGTCAAGGATGCGGGCGAATCGGCGCAGAAGCTGGGCAGCTTCTATGACGGGCTGGCCGACAGCCTGGCTGCTATGCTGGTCTCGCCGCAGTTCCTGTTCCGCGCGGAAGCCGCGGAAGCCGATCCTGACAATGCCGGGCAGAAGCGGCTCGACGCCTGGTCGAAGGCCTCGCGCCTCAGCTTTTTTCTGTGGGACGCCGCGCCCGACGAGGAACTGCTGGATGCCGCCCAGAAAGGCGAGCTTGACACGGATGCGGGGCTGAAGAAGCAGGTCGACCGGATGGTCGCGTCGCCGCGGCTTGCGGCTGGTGTACGCGCCTTCTTCACCGACATGCTGGCATTCGACGGGTTTGCCGCGCTGGCCAAGGACCCGACGATCTATCCGAAATATACCGGCGAGGTGGCTGCCGATGCGCAGGAGCAGACGCTGCGCACCCTGACCGACCTGTTGGTCACGCATGACGGCGATTATCGGGACATCTTCACCACGCGGCGGACCTTCCTGACTCGTCTCCTGGGCTCGATCTATGATGTGCCGGTCACGGTGCAGAACGGCTGGGAGGAGCATACCTATCCGGAGGGAGACCCGCGCGCCGGAATCCTGGCCGAGATCAGCTTCGTGGCACTGCATTCGCATCCTGGTCGGAGCTCACCCACGATCCGCGGCAAGGCGTTGCGTGAGATATTCCTCTGCCAGAAGGTGCCTGATCCGCCGGGCAACGTGAATTTCAACCTGGTCAACGACACCAAGAACCCGGCCTACCATACGGCGCGGTCCAGACTCGATGCGCACCGGACGCAGGCGACATGCGCCGGCTGCCACAAGATCATGGATCCGATCGGGCTCGCGCTGGAGAACTTCGACTCGGTGGGCAGCTACCGGACGGTCGAGAACGACACGCCGATCAACACCTCGGGTGAGATGGACAACGTGAAGTTCGACGACGAGCAGGGCTTTCTGAAGGCCGTGCACGACCACCCGATGGTGTCAAGTTGCCTGGTGAACCGCGTCTATTCGTTCGGCGTTGGCCGGCCGGCCACCAAGGACGAGGCGGAATGGATCAATTGGCAGGTCAAGCAGTTCGAGGCGACCGGATACAAGGTGCCGCA
>CAZVYC010000199.1:0-9827 GCA_964631425.1 uncultured Rhodospirillales bacterium | reverse complement strand
GGTGGTTGATATCGGGGAAGGCCAGGCGCTGGTCTTCAAGATGGAGAGCCACAACCATCCCTCTTTCATCGAGCCGTACCAGGGCGCCGCGACCGGCGTCGGCGGCATCATGCGCGACGTGTTCACGATGGGCGCGCGGCCGATCGCCAACATGAACGCGCTGCGCTTTGGTGATCCGAGCCACCCCAAGACCCGCCATCTGGTTGCGGGCGTGGTCGCCGGCATTGGCGATTACGGCAACTGCATGGGCGTGCCGACGGTGGGTGGCGAGACCAATTTCCATCGTGCCTATAATGGCAACATTCTGGTCAACGCGATGACGGTGGGGCTGGCCGATGCCAGCCGCATCTTTTATTCGGCGGCGGCGGGGATCGGCAATTCCGTCGTCTATGTCGGCTCCAAGACCGGCCGCGACGGTATCAAGGGCGCCGTCATGGCCTCGGACGTGTTCACGGACGACAGCCAGTCGCAGCGCCCGACGGTTCAGGTGGGCGACCCCTTCACCGAGAAGCTGCTGCTGGAAGCCTGCCTGGAACTGATGGCGACCGACGCCATCGTCGCCATCCAGGACATGGGCGCCGCCGGCCTCACCTCCTCCTCGATCGAGATGGCCGCCAAGGGCAGGCTCGGCATCGCGATCGATCTCGATCGGGTGCCGCAGCGTGAGGCCAACATGTCGGCCTATGAGATCATGCTATCGGAAAGCCAGGAGCGGATGGTTATCATCCTGAAGCCCGGGCGCGAGGGCGACGCTGCAGCGATCTTCAGGAAATGGGAGCTCGATTTCGCGGTGATCGGCCACCTGACCGACACCGGCCGCCTGGTCCTGACCCGCCACGGCAAAATCGAGGCCGACCTGCCGGTGCTGCCGCTGGTCGACGAGGCCCCCCGCTACAACCGTCCGATCGAGCCGACACCGCCGCCCGACGGAATCGCCGCGGCCAACTATCCTCTGCCGCGCCCGGCGCTCGACATCCTGAAAGAGCTGGTTGCCTGTCCCGATCTGGCGTCCAAGCGCTGGATCACCGAGCAATATGACAGCCTGGTGCGCGGCCACACCGGCGCCGGCCCGGGCGAAGCCGACGCTGCGATCGTCCGCCTGCCCGACAATCAGGGCAACGAAACCAACCGCGCCATCGCCATCACCACCGACTGCACGCCGCGCTACGTGCTGGCCGACCCGAAAACCGGCGGCCGGCAGGCGATCGTCGAAGCATGGCGCAACCTGACGGCAGTCGGCGCCCTGCCGATCGCGGTCACCGACAATATGAATTTCGGCAGCCCGGAAAAGCCACGCATCATGGGCCAGTTCGCCTATGCTATCGAAGGCATGGCCGAGGCCTGCCAGGCGCTCGACTTCCCCGTCGTGTCGGGCAATGTCAGCCTCTATAACGAGACTTCGGGCGACCCGATCCTGCCGACGCCGGCGATCGGTGCGGTCGGGCTGATTGACGACGTGACCGAGACCGCGCGCGTCGCCTTCCCGAATGAAGGGCTGACCCTGCTGCTCGTCGGCGAGACCAAAGGCGCGCTCGGCCAGTCGCTCTACCTGCGTGAAATCTACGACCTGGAGGCCGGCGCACCGCCGGAGGTCGACCTCGTGGCCGAGAAGCGCAACGGCGATTTCATTCGCGGCCAGATCCGCGCGGGCTCCGTCGCTGCCTGCCACGACCTGTCCGATGGCGGCCTCCTGGTCGCCGTCGCGGAAATGGCGATGGCGGGCGGCGTCGGCGCGGTGCTCGACCTGCCGCTCGATCCCGCGCTCCTGTTCGGCGAGGACCAGGCGCGCTATATAGTAGCGACGACGACGCCTGAAGCGGTTGTGACTCAAGCAGAGGCGGCCGGCGTGCCGGTCGCACGCATCGGGACGACTGGCGGCGGCGTGCTGTCTCTCGCCGGGCAAGCGGTTTCGGTGGCGGCGCTGAAGACGGCGAACGAAGGCTGGTTGCCGGCCTATATGGCCGGCAAGGATTGAGTATCAGTGGATGCATTGAGCAGATATTCGTTTATCGTCATTCCCGCGAAGGCGGGAATCCAGACCCTTACGCGCGCCAGCGCGGAAAAGAGTCATATCGCCGCAGACGCGGCTCTAACTGGGTTCCCGCCTTCGCGGGAATGACGCCAAGAGGAGCTGGAAGATGGCGATGGACCCGCAATCGATCGAACGGATGATCAAGGAAGCCCTGCCCGACGCGACGGTCAGAATCGACGATTTGAGGGGTGACGGCGACCATTACGCCGCCTATGTAGAATCATCGGCCTTCAAGGGATTATCCCGCATCCAGCAGCATCAGCTTGTCTATCGGGCGCTGCAGGGGCGGATGGGGAATGAGCTGCACGCGCTGGCGCTGCAGACCGCGGCGAAGTAGCGTGACAGAGGCTTAGGAGTTTGAGATGAGCGACAATCAGGTTTTCAAGCAGATCGAGCACGAGATCGGCGGCAACGACATCGTGCTGTTCATGAAGGGCACACCGGTGTTCCCGCAGTGCGGCTTCTCAGCCGCGGTCGTGCAGGTGCTGAACCACCTCGGCGTGACCTTCAAGGGCATCGACATCCTGACCGACCCGGCGCTTCGCCAGGGGATCAAGGAATTCTCCCAGTGGCCGACAATTCCCCAGCTGTATGTGAAGGGCGAGTTTGTCGGCGGCTGCGATATCATCCGCGAGATGTTCTCGACCGGCGAACTCGTCGAGATGTTCCAGTCCAAGGGCATTCCGGTCGCCGCCGAGGCCTGATCAGCGCGCGTTCGGCGGCCGGCCGATGGAGGCCTGTTCCTCCTGATCCGCCGCCATCTCCTCCGACTCCGCCTCGGCTCCCTGCGTCGTATGGCGCAGGAGCGCCAGCAATCCCGTCCGCATGCGCAGCTCCGTCACCAAAACTGGGAGCGTCATCCCGGTCGCGGCCACAACCTCGGCGATCTCTTCCGGCGGGGCGTCGAGCAATTCCGTCTCCAGCGCGTCGAGAACGCGTCCTAGCGCGACGCTTGCGCCTTCCTTCATGGACGCCTCCAGACAATGCCTTGTCGGAGCAGGGTCCGGCGTATCCGCTTGCGCGCGGAGTCATAGTCGGTCATCGACATTCCATAACGCTCCCGAATTTCACCGGCCGACAAACCCGCGGCGACGCCGGCCAGGATCTCAGCCGCCGCGCGATCGCCGGCGAATGCTTTGTCGAGCGCGGCCAATGCCTCGATTGCTGCCAAATTGCGCTCCGGGTCTCCCTGGGACGCAATCGGCTCATCCCGCGCAGTCGGCTGAGACAGCGAGAAGAAGCTCGCTTCATGGCGAAAACGCCGCCAATGCTCGCTGGCGATCGAACGCATGACACCGGCGAGGAACGCCACGATGGGCACGCCCGCGGGCCATGGCCTCGACCCTTCGAGGGCGCGCGCCACCGCCTCGTTGAGCAAATCCGTCCAGCCGACATCGCCGGGCAGGCCGCGAGCCCGAAGCCGTGCCATGGCCTTCAGCCGCAAGAGATCCAGATCCGATAGCCGGCCGAGCGCCTGGGCGACCTGCGCAGTCGTGCTCTCGGGCTGATCCGCCAGGGTTCTCGATTTCACGCGCGGCCGGTCCTCATTTGATTCCTCGGCTAATGCGCCGGCCGGCGGCCGATCCGGACATGGACCGCAAAAAAAATTCCCGGTCCGTGACAAGGCCCTCTGTGCGCATGGGAAGGCGGGAACCTCCTGCTCTCCATCGAGAAAGGACTTCGGATGACCTCCGTGCATGACATCATCTATCCGCTTCTGCCGCTCCGCGACATCGTGGCGTTTCCGGGACTGGTGATGCCGCTGCTGGTCGGCCGCCCCAAATCGATCCGCGCCTGCAAGGAAGCCATCGCAACAGGGCGGCCGATCCTGCTGGTGGCGCAACGGGACGGGACGGACGAACGTCCGGCGCTCGAAGGCCTGTATCCGATCGGGACGGTCGCCGCTGTACAGCAGCACCTTGCCCTGCCGCAGGGCAGGATGAAGCTCGTCGTCGAGGGGCACTACCGCGCCCGCATCCTGGAGGTGACCGATGACGGGTTGATGATCTCCGCCAGCGCCGAGCCGATCAACGATCCCGTCGGCAATGACGCGAGACTTGGCGCGCTGCGGCACGCATCGGCCGAGACGATCGGTGAACGCTTTCGGCTGATCGGCGGCTCATCCGGTTCGGTACCGGCGCCGGCGCCCAACTTGGTCCCCGAATTGCAGCGTATCCTCGAAGCCGACGACCTCGTCACGTCCGTGCGGCTGGATCGGGCGTTTCAGCTTCTGGCGTCTGCAGGCTAGCAGCCGCTGGCACCGGTCACGCGATCTTGCAATATTGGCTCAAACCAATCGGGGAAGGCCAGTCATGAGCGATGCGGCGGCCAAGTCGGACTATGTCCTCGCGGCGGGCGGGCGAGAGGCGCACGAATATGCGCGCCTCGACCTGCTGCAGCAGATCTTCGATCCGACGACCGAGCGTCGGCTGGAGCTTGTCCAGCCGGGGTGGCGCTGCCTGGAAGCCGGCGCCGGGCGCGGGTCGATCGCACGGTTCCTCTCGGACCGGGCCGGCGCCTCGGGCGAGGTGGTCGCCGCCGATATCGATCTGGCGCCGTCCGCCGGCTTGACCCTGCCCAACGGGCGGTTCGTCAAGCACAACATCCTGACCGATTCCTTCGATGCGCTAGGCGGCGCCGGATCGTTCGACCTTGTCCATGCCCGGTTCCTGCTGCAGCACGTCTTCGAACATGAAGACCTCGCCATCCAGCGCATGGTCGCACTGCTGAAGCCGGGCGGCTGGCTCGTGATCGAGGATCTGGAGGCTGCAACGATGGCCGCCGCCGATCCCTGTCATCCGCTGAGCGACAGCTACGACAAGGTGATAGCCGGCTCGGTCGCAGCCATGCGGGCGTCGCGCGCGGTCGATCCCACGCCTGGCCGTGCCCTGCGGCCGCGCTTCCATCGCGCCGGCCTCGTCGACATCAGGCACGAGGGGCATCTTTACGTCGAACGCGGCGGCAGTCCGCTGGCGCGATGGTATATCCAATCGACCGAGGGCTCGCGTCGGCGCTATGACGAAGCCGGCTACAACGACGCGATCGACCTGACCATCCGGGCGCTGAACGACCCGGATTTCTGGTTCCAGAGCGGCGCCTTCCACTGCGCCTGGGGCCGGAAACCAGTGTGGACGGGCAAAGGCAGTAACGGACGAGGCACCTGATTCCGCCTGCGTAGCAGGACAGTCTTGTGCTCTTCCCATTGCGGCTCAGACCATGTTCAATAACGCCCTGGCCAGGCCGCGCTTGGGTTAACCAGCAATAAGAGGCTTCAACAGACATCGGGAGGTTGAATCATGACGCACATCGGGAGCTGCTTCTGCGGTGCGGTTCAGCTTGAGGTAACAGGCGAGCCTGAGGCGATGGGCTACTGTCACTGCCGCTCATGTCGGTCGTGGTCAGGCGGGCCCGTGAACGCCTTCTCCTTATGGAAGCCTGAGGCAGTGCAGGTCACCGCTGGGGCCGAACACATCGCGACCTTCCAGAAAACGGCACTCAGCCAGCGGCAATATTGTGCAAGGTGCGGGGGGCACCTGATGACCAATCATCCCCCGCTGGGGCTGGTGGACGTGTTCGCCGCAACCATCCCAACCCTGGACTTCGCGCCCGGGGTGCACGTCAATTACGCTCAGACCGTGCTACCGATGCGGGACGGTCTGCCCAAACTGAAGGATTTTCCGGCCGAGTTCGGCGGTTCGGGCGAGGCGATGGCGGAATAGCAAGCCATCCGGGTGCGCCGAGACGAGGGCTGTACGCCGGTTTGAGGGGGAGATTGGGTCCGGTTGCGGTGATGCGATCCGCCGGTGCGACGGCGTGGACACGTCGCCCACAGCAACCTCACCGCATAAGTCCGCAACAAATCCGGCACTCGGAGGTTGCACGTCCATGAACACGCAACTTCCCCGTCCGAACCGCCGGCACGGATCCGCCCGTCTGCACTGACCCATGAGCCGCGGGCCGCATTCGCTGCTCGCCGGCAAGCCGCCCAAGACGGTTCCGGTGGAGCCCAAGAGCAAGGTCAAGGAGGCGCTCAACGAAGGGCGCATCCTGATAATGGTAATGCAGGTGCTGCTGGGCTTTCAGTACCTGGCCATGTTCTATCCCCGCTTCCAGCGCCTGCCGGAGCATGGACAGGCGGCCATTTTCCTGGCGCTGGTGCTGAGCCTAGTCGCGGTCGGCCTGCTCATGGCGCCGACGCCGTTCCACCGGCTGGTGGAGAACGGCGACAACACGTCCCGCATCAAGCAGTTCGCCGGGATGAGCATCGCGCTCGCCCTGCCGCTTATCGCCGGATCGCTGGCGCTCGATCTCGCCGCGGTGACGGAAAGCGCGGCTGGAAGAACGGCGGCCCTCATCCTCGCACTCGCCGTCATCGCCGTCGCCGCCATGCTATGGCTGGCGCTTGGCATGCTGGCGCGAAAGGAGATCGACGTGAACGAAAGCTTCCATGAGAAGGCCACGCTTCAGGAGAAGATCGAAACGCTGCTGACCGAGGCGCGGGTGATACTGCCCGGGGCCCAGGCGCTGCTCGGGTTCCAGTTCTCTGCGATGCTGACCGACAAGTTCGAGACGCTGCCGCCGACATCGCAAGCCATCCACACTGCGAGCCTGGTCGCCATCGCGCTCGCGGTGGTCCTGCTGATTGGACCGGCCGCCTACCACCGCGTCGCCGCGAATGGCGAGGCGCGCGAGGATGTCGACCGGATCGGCGCCTGGATGGTGCTGGGTTCGCTGCTGCCGCTGGCGCTTGGGCTGACAGGCGATCTTTACGTGGTCGCGGCGATGAAGCTCCACGCGCCGGCCGAGGCGATCGCCGCCGCCATCGCCGGTTTCGTGCTGCTGCTCGCCTTCTGGGCAATCTATCCGGCTTATGCGCGTGCGAGGAAGACATGAAGCAAAGAGACCTGACGCAGCTGAAGCTGCATCTCGACGATGATCTCGTGCGCGTCGTCATCGAGACGCCGATGGGCAGCCGCAACAAATATGATTACGAGCCCACGCTCGATGCGTTCGAGCTGGTGGACGTGCTGCCGCGCGGCAGCGAGTTCCCGTTCGATTTCGGCTTTTTCCCGTCGACGCTCGCGGCCGACGGCGATCCGGTCGACGCGCTGGTCTTGAGCGACCGCGGGCTCGAGGCCGGTATTGCTCTCCGCGCGCGGCTCATCGGCGTCATCGAATTCGAGGACACGAAAAACGGTGACACGATCCGTAACGATCGGCTGGTCGCGGTGCCCAGCTGTTCGGTGGTCTACGACAAGGTGAAGCAACTGGCGGATCTGCCGCCGTCGTTGGTCGAGCAGATCGAATCCTTCTTTGAGCTGGACGCGTTCTTCAAAGGCAAGAAGCGAAAATTCGTCGGCCGAGGCGGTGCCGCAAAGGCGGCGAAGGTCCTGGAGGACGGGCACGCGAAGTTCCGAAAGTCGCAATAGGGCGGAGCATGTATACGGGAAAATGTCTTTGCGGCGCCGTGCGATGGACAGCCGACGCGGAACCGTGCTCGGTCCACCATTGCCATTGCGGAATGTGCCGGCGCTGGACCGGCGCGGCCTTCGCGACGCTCGCCTGGTTTCCGCGCGCGAGCACGATATGGGGCGGCGACGCTCCCGTCGTCTACCGGTCGTCGCCGATCGCGGTCCGGGCGCATTGCGGCGCCTGCGGCACGCCGCTCTATCTCGCCTATGATGGAGAGGATCGGCTGGGCCTGACGGTCGGAAGCATGGATGCGCCCTACGCGGTCACCCCGGCCAGCCATTACGGCGCCGAGGGGCGGCTGTTCTGGGCCGATATCGGCCCCGACCTGCCGGCAGAGCGCACGCGCGAGCGCTGGTAGGGGACAGCAAAAAGGCCGGGTTTTCCTCGGCCTTTCGCGTTCGCAGATCCAGCGCGCTCAGCGCGAGTAGAATTCCACCACGAGGTGCGGTTCCATCTGGACCGGATACGGCACGTCCGGCAGCTTGGGGGCGCGGACGAAACTGCCCTTCATCGCCTTGTGGTCGACGTCGACATAGTCGGGCACGTCGCGCTCGCCGGATTCGACTGCGGCCATGACGATGGCCAGCTCCTTGGCCTTGTCCTTGAGCTCGATGAGGTCCCCGTCCTTCACCGAGAAGGAGGGGATGGTCACCCGGCGGCCGTTCACCTTGACATGCCCATGGCTGACGAACTGCCGCGCGGCAAAAACCGTCGGCACGAATTTCATGCGGTAGATCACCATGTCGAGCCGGCGCTCCAGAAGCTCGATCATGTGCTCCGAGGTGTCGCCGCGACGGCGGGCGGCCTCGTCGTAATAACGGCGGAACTGCCGTTCGCCGATATTGCCGTAATAGCCTTTCAGCTTCTGCTTCGCCATCAGCTGGATGCCGTAGTCGGACGGCTTCTTGCGGCGCTGTCCGTGCTGGCCGGGACCATATTCACGGCGGTTGACCGGGCTCTTCGGCCGGCCCCACAGATTGATGCCGAGACGGCGATCGATCTTATGCTTCGAATCCAAACGCTTGCTCAATTGGGTCACCTTCAGGTGGTTTCGATATTGTCCCGATAGTTCGGTCGGTCTCTTCGAGACCGGGACGGGGCGGAGCCATTGGGCACGCCCGCATTCTCGGGAAGTCGCGCGGCTTTTAGCCGGACAAGCTGTCCGGTGTCAAATCCGCCCGCAAGCCGGTGAATGGACCGCTGAGGTGAAACTCTTAACCTCAATCAGAGCCGCGACAAATTCGCTTGTAGCAAAGCCCGATTCTGAACTTATATTCAAATCGCTGGGCAGTGATCTTGTACAACTCGCCCGGTTTGTCTCAACAACGAAAGGAGGTGGTCCGATGTCTAACGCTTTTGGTGAGTGCGTCTCGCCGCATGGGTTCGTCATGGACACGGCCTCTCGAGGGGTTCGCGCCTGACGAGATCCAGAAACGGTGATACGCCCGCGAACGGCGCATAAGCCGCGCGGCACCGAACGTTACTGCCATTCCGTCATGGGCGCCGCCTCCTTATGGGGGCGGCGTTTTTCATTGCTAATTCCGGGTGCGCCGCGACCGGCTTGACAAGCCAGCCGCGGTACCACAAGCGTTCGCGCAGTCAACGATAAGGCCGCGCAATGCCGATTGCTCTTACCGCCGACGCAATGCTGCGTCTCGCGGTTCCCCTGCCTGGGGATCAAGCGCTCGCGACGGTGCCCGAACCGACCGTCAAGCGACTGTTGGAAGAATACGGCATCACGGTGCCGCGCAGCGCGATTGTCGCCGACGCCGAGGACCTCGCAACCGCCGCGGCCGGTCTCACGCCTCCACTCGTCATCAAGGCCTGGGCGCCCGGCCTGATCCACAAGACGGATGTCGGCGCCGTGGAGCTGGGGTTTTCGTCGGCCGCCGAGGCCGGTCTAGCCGCACAGCGCATGCGGGCCAAGCTCGCGAGCGCAGGTTTCACGCCGTCCGGCTTCCTGGCCGAGGAACAGCAAGCGCCCGGCGTTGAGATGATCGTCGGAGTCGTCCGCCGGCCGCCCTTCGGCCTGTTCATCTCGGTCGGGTTCGGCGGCACACTGGTTGAAGTCCTTCAGGACGTGTCTTTACGGCCCGTGCCGATCGATCGCACCGATGCCGAGGCGATGCTGTCGGAACTGCGGGGAAAACGCCTGCTCGACAGCGCGCGCGGCAGGCCGGCGGCCGATCGGGCCGCGCTGATAGACCTGATGCTTCGCATCGGCAGCGCCGATGCCTTCGCCCCGGCCTCAGGACCGAACCTGGCTGAATTCGAGGTCAACCCAGTGATCCGGAGTCTGGATAAGTTTCCCATTGACGCGGAC
>CAZVYC010000198.1:0-9837 GCA_964631425.1 uncultured Rhodospirillales bacterium | reverse complement strand
AGCGCGCTGAACACGATTGCCCGCGCCGTGCCGGATTGCAGCGGGTTCGGCCGACCCATCCGCCAGTTCATGACGAAATAGATGTCGAAGGCGACGCCGATGCCGAGCAAGAGCGGCAACGCAATGATATTGGCGAAGTTGATCGGCATGCCGATCAATACCGTGGTGGCGAGCGTGAGGAGCGCCGCCAGCAACAGCGGCGCCAGAGCCAGAAGCACGTCATGAAGGCGGCCTAAGGTCAGCACAAGCAGGATCGTGATGCTAAGCGTGGCCAGCGCGCCGGCGGTCTCAAAAGCGATCACGATCGTGCGGCTCGAATTCTGGATTGAAACCGGCGCTCCCACCGCGTCGGGCGCGATTTTGAGCACGGCGGCCACGAACTTGCGCAGCACCGCATTGTTGTCGGCATCACCCGACGGGAAGATCTCGGCGCGCGCCGTGCCGTCGGGCGCTACCCACGAGCGGACCAGGTCGGGCGGAAGGTCCGCCATCGTCACCTTGGTCGCGGACAGGACCTGCCTGAGCTGCCGCAGCTCGTCTGTTAGCCCGCTCAGCAGCACGGTCTGTATCCGGTCGAGCACAGGGCCCGGCGAGGCCGCCACCTTGTCGAATAGGGCCGCCAGCCTTGCCTCGGGCGCATCTTTCTCGCCTGCCGGCACGACGCTGCGCAGCGCGTTGGCGCAGGCGGTCAGCGCCTGGCGCATGGCCGGATAGTCGGGCGGCGGCATGATGTGCACCGGGTCGAGCGTCGGACCGACCAGCGACGCAGCGTCGTGCAGGATTTCCAGTTTCTGGTCCTGGTCTTCCGGGATGTAACTGAGCAGCGTGACCGCCCGCGACACCTCGGGCAGCTTTCCGATCTGGTCAGCAACCTCGGCGGCTTCGTTGAGCGAAGGCTTCAGCACCTCGATCGTGTTGGGCGTGGTATCCGGATTCTTCGTCAGCTCCATCATCACCTGCACCGCCTCGGTATGCGGGTCCATGAGATCGAGCGGATTGAAATCGAATCTAAGTTCCGGGAGCAGCGCGAGCCCGACGAGGGCTACGACGGCGGTCACGCCGAGGACCAGCCGGCGGCGCACCAGCAGAAACCTGTCCAGTCCGGCAAGCGAGCGGAAACCGATGGGATTCGGCTCCGGCCCCAGATGGAACACCGACATCAGGGCCGGCAGGAGCGTCAGGTTGAAGAAGACCGCGATAACCATGCCGACACCGGCGATAATGCCGAGCTCGGACACGCCGCGATAAGCAGTAGGCAGGAAGGAGAAGAATCCCGATGCGGCGGCCACCGCCGCCAACACCAGCGCCGGCCCGACCAGCCGCGCAGTCGCCGTCAGCGCCATTGGAAAATTATCGGTCCGATAGCGCTGAGCGCGATAGCGGACAGAGAACTGGATGCCGAAATCGACCGCGAGGCCGACAAACAGGATGGCAAAGGCCACCGAGATGAGGTTGAGCGTGCCGACCGCCAACACCGCGAACGCCGCAGTCCCGAGCAGCCCCACCGCCAAGGTGAGCAGAATCGCCGCCGCCATCCGGACCGACCGCAGCGCGCCATAGAGCAGGGCCGCAACCAGGGTCACGGCGACGGTCATCGAGACGCCGAGCCCCTTACTTACCGTTGCGAATTGCTCGTCGTTGAGCGGCACGTCGCCGGTGAGCTTCACCGAGATGCCATTGGCCGGCGTCAGGCCAAGGTCGGCCGCGGTCTTGCGGATGAAGTCGGTCGCACGCTTGCCCGGGGTCAGGGACGAAAAATCGAGCACCGGCTTCGCCTGGATGAAGCGCCTGAGATCCGTCGGGGAAGGCTGCCGGCCAGTCAGCATCGATTGCCACGACAGCGGCCTGAGCGGGGCCTTGGGGTTCAGGTTGGCCTCGATCGCGCCACTGATCGCGGTCAGCGCCGGGCGAATCTGCGATCTGTCGGTGCTGCCCTGCTTCACGCCTTCGAGGAACAGCTTCAGTGTTTCCGCAAGCCCGCGCAGGCTGGGATCGGCGGCGATAGTGCCGAGCAGCGCCTGCGCACTGATTATTGAGTCGGCTAAATTCTGCACGTCTTTCACCGGCAGCAGCAAGAGCCCGTTCCGGTCGAAGAACGGTCCGCCGTCGGGCCGCATCACGCTGGTGAAAAGCGGTGAGGCCGAAAGCTTCGCCGTCAGCGCCGCGGTCGCGCGTTCCGCCTGCTCAGGCGTCGAGCCGTCGACCACCACCGCGATCAGGTCGGAATTCTGCGGAAATTCCTTGTCGAAGGCGATTTCGCGCTGCCGCCACGGCAGCTTATCGGACAGCAGCTTGGCGGTATCGGTGTCGATGCTGAGCCGCGAAACCGCGCCCCAGCCGAACCCGGCACCCGCGAGCAGGGACAGGAGAATCACGAGCCAAGCCCGCCGCCGGCACCAGTCGACCAGATCGGCAGTCAGCTCGCCGACCGAACTCCTGAAGCCATTCGTCCGAGTTTCAAGGGGCTTTAACACTGAACGGGATGTCTCCCCGGGTAAGGTGCCCGTCGACGGCCAGAACTTGCCAGCGCAGACGATATTGCCCGGGTGCGACCCCGGTTAGCTTTGCGACGATCACGTCGGCTGCGCTGTCCGGCTGAATCGGCAGCACTTGGGTCTTGCCGGCCGCATCGATCAAAGTCAGCCGCGACCGCTGATGATCAATCCGGCTGTTATATTGCAGCTCGACAATGCTATCGCCCGACGTCAACGCCGCGTCGACCGCCGGGACCGACCGGATGATCACTGCGTGCGCCATCAGCGCCGGGGAGAGAACGATCAGCGCGACGATCGCCGTGAGGGTCAACGCCGCGACGCGGGAAAAGAGCGATGACCACATGGGCTGTCCTGTTATGCGTAGCCGGGGCAGTCCCATAGCAAACCCCTCTCCAAACGCCAAGCCGGACCGGATCGCGCACCTTCTGGTAGTATGCCATCCCCATCGGCCGGCGGCATCGCCGGACCGCACGTGCGACGGTTATCCCTCTACACTTATCTTGTAGCATTCCTTTGCCCGTTCCTTGGCAGAAATCGGCAGCGTCCACCCTTTTCCCGGGCTTTGCGGTCGACGAGCCGTCTTCACCTGGCTTATAAAACCCTATGACGACTGATGAGTTTCTGCAGAACGACGGTTTCCTGACCAAGGAACTGCTGAGCCTTGCGTTTGCATCCTCGGGAATCTCCGCTTTCAGGGTCCAGCCCGGCAGCCGGCAGGTCGAGCTGACTTCCGCGTTGAAGCAGCTTCTGGGACTGGCTGATGATCAGCCGCTCGATTATCAGACATTATCCGGGTTGCTTCACCCCACGGACGGGCACGCCGCCCGTGCTGAGCTGACGGCAGCGATCGCACCCGGCGGCGGCGAATGCGAGGCGGAATTCCGTATCGTCACGCCGTCCGGTGATACCAAATGGCTGGCGGTGCGCGGCCGCGCCTTCTTCCACAACGGACGGGATCGCGAAGCCACCCTGTTCATCGGTACCGTCCGGGATATCACCGCCCGCAAGCAAGCTGACGCGATCCTGCAGGAGGCGGTGGAGCACCACGAAATCCTGCTGCACGAGGTCAATCATCGGGTAAAGAACAGCTTGCAGCTGGTCTCCAGCCTGCTGCGCCTTCAGGCGCGACGTATTGCCGATCCCCGGATGCGCCGGCTGCTCGAGGACGCGATGGCGCGCATCTTGGCGATCGCGCATGTGCACCAGCGGCTCTATCGCGACAAGGACATCAAGCGGATCAACTTCGGCGCTTTCGTGTCTGAGCTGTGCGCCGATCTGCAGGGCACGTCCCCGCATTGCTCGCTCAAGGTCAGCGCGCCGGCTTTCTATGTGACAACCGATCGGGCAATCCCCCTGGGATTGCTGATCAACGAGCTGGTCACGAACGCTTTCAAATATGCCTATCCGGGTGGCAGCGGGCCGGTTTTCGTCTCGATCGAGCCAGGAACGGCCGACGTCACTATCACGGTCAGCGATAACGGGGTGGGCTTGCCCGACGGGTTCTCGATCGAGAATGCGGACAGCCTCGGCATGGTGCTGATCACCGGCATGGTGAGCCAGCTGTCCGGCCGGCTCGAGGTGCTCCCGCGTCAGCAGGGCGCCACCTTCGTGATCACCGCGGCGGTCGAGGACGCGGGCTAGCCGGCAATCCGGTCGCTGTTACGAATCGTTACAGAATCGCGCTCCGCAGCGTCCGAGCCGCATGGTAACACAGCGGCGATGGAACCGCCGAGCTCCCACCTGCTGATTGTCGACGACGACCCCGAAATCCGCCTTCTGCTGACCAATTTCCTGCAGAAGAACGGCTTTCGCGTCACTGCGGCCGCGGAGGGCCGTGCCATGCGCCGCGCACTGACCGAGGCGCGGATCGACCTCGTCCTGCTCGATGTCATGCTGCCGGGCGAGGACGGCCTCAGCCTATGCCGCGAGCTGAGGGCGCGGACGGACATCCCGATCATCATGATCACCGCGCGTGGCGAGGAAACCGACCGCATTGTCGGGCTGGAGATCGGCGCCGACGACTACCTTCCCAAGCCGTTCAGCCCGCGTGAGCTCCTGGCCCATGTGCGCGCCGTGCTGAGGCGCTCCGACGGCCAGCAGCGCCGGGCGGTGGCCGACAATGATTGCCTCGGGTTCGCCGGGTGGGTGCTCGATCCCGGCGCCCGGCGCCTGACCGACCCGGCCGGCAACGAAGTGCCGTTGACCGCCGGCGAATTCGATCTTCTGAGGGTTCTGGCGGAACGCCCTGGCCGGGTGCTGAACCGCGACCAGCTGCTCGACCTGACGAAGGGCCGCGCCGCGACCCTGTTCGACCGCAGCATCGACGCGCAGATCAGCCGGCTGCGCAGGAAGATCGAGCGGGACCCCGCGAACCCGCTATTCATCAAGACTGTACGCAGCGGCGGCTACGTGTTCACGGCGCGCGGTGCGGAGCCATGATCCTCTCTTGGCTGCGCAACCGGGTCGGCTCGACCGGGGCAATCGGGGTTACGCTGCAGGGGCTGAGCTTCGCCGCGTTGCTTGCGCTTGGGTACGGCACGATCAGCCGGCTGGCAGTAGGCCAGCATAGCGTCTCCATCCGCGCCGACACGATCGAGCGGGCTCAGGAAGTGGCACACCTGCTGCTTGCCGCGCCGGAAGAGGAGGCCCGATCCATCGTCGCAGCCGCGACGGACGCCGACGCGACGACAACGCTGCAGACGCCGTCGCCAGAGCGTCAGCGTTTCCTCGAGACCGCGATCGCTCCATACACGCGGCTCCGCCGGCCAGGCCGCCTGCCCTACGTCATCGAAGGCGACAATGCGCATTGGCGGGTCAATATTCCCGTGCGCAATGGCCAATGGCTGAGCGTCGAATCGCACCCGGCAAGCGCCCCGGAGCCGGAAATGCCAGGTGTAGCGGCCGCGTTCGTTGTTGGCGTACTCGGGATCGCGTTCGCCTCCAGCCTGGCGCTGAGGCGTCTGACTCAGCCGCTACGACAGCTCGAACGCGCCGCGCTCGACTTTGCGCGCGACCTCGACGCCCAGCCGCTGCCGGAGCACGGACCGACCGACATACGGCGGGTGACGCATGCCTTCAACCAGATGCAGGAGCAACTACGGCGCTATGTCAGCGACCGGACGACGATGCTGGCCGCGATCTCGCACGACCTACGCTCACCGCTGCAGCGGCTGAAGTTCCGCGCCGATTACATGAGCGACGGTGAGCAGCGCGAGAAGATGCTGCGCGACCTGCGCGACATGGAGACGATGATCGCCGCCACGCTCGACTTCGCCCGCGCCGACGCCGACAACGAACCCACCGCCCGACACAATCTCGGCCTTCTGCTGTCTGACGTCGCCGACGGGCTGAGGGAGTGCGGATACGACGTCCAGCTCCAAGGTACGCCGCCGCACCTCTCGTATCCCTGCCGCGCTCGGGCGCTGAAGCGGGCCGTAGAGAACCTGGCAGTCAACGCCGCGACCTATGGCGGTGCAGTCCGGCTATCACTCGAACGGGACGCCGGGACGGTCGTCATCACCGTGGACGACGACGGGGCTGGCATGCCGGAAGCCGACCTGGAACGGGTCTTTGCGCCGTTCTATCGGCTGGAAGCATCCCGTAACGCCGAATCCGGGGGAACGGGGCTGGGCCTCTCGATCGCACGCTCAATCGTGCGCGGGCACGGCGGCGACATCGTCCTCATGAACCGCGCCGGAAGCGGCCTGCGGGCACGGCTGACGCTGCCGGACATTTTGTAACAAACCGTGACAATGGCGGGGTTCGTCACGCCCCGCAGGGAAACGCCGCCCGGCCGTCACAGAGGTGCGACGGGATGATGGTGAGGTAGCCCCGTTCGCAACACACGGGAGCTTTCGATGTTCACCATCCTCTATCGATATCGTAGCCTGACGGCGCTCATGGCCGCGATCGCCGTCGGCGCTGGCGCGATCGCCGTTCTTCCGGCAACCGGGGCCGATTTCGCCAAAACCGCAACGAGCGCCGCGATGCCTGGCGGCGACGGGACGCAAAACCCTTTCATTGATCGGCAGGCAGGCTGTCACGACTGCCCGAAGAGCTGAAAGTCTGCGTCAGATCACGTGAAATATATAAAGTAGAATAATGACCGGGATCGGAATACCGATCAGCCAGAGCAAGACACCACGCATTTCCGTTCCTCCCAACATGTGGAGGCGCAACGCGGCGATTGCTGTGATTGTTCCGAATAAGGGCCGCGCGCCCTCACCTGATCGGGCCGGGGGCACGCGGTGTCTTCAGCCGATCAGGTCAAGAGGTGGCCGCGCCATAGACAATCTGCACCCGGCGGTTCTGCGGCTCGCGCACGCCGTCGCCGGTCGGCACCAGCAGGTCGTGCTTGCCCTTGGCGACGATCTCGATCTCGGAGGATGGAACGCCTTGCTTCTCCAGCTCGGCTGCCACAGATTCCGCCCGGCGGCGCGAGAGACGCATGTTGTAGGCGTCGGATCCCACCGTATCGGTGTGGCCGGTGCAGGTGATCTGGGTCACATGCGTCGCGGTGGCGTTCTGAGCCGCGGTGTCGACGATCTGCACGGCCTGCGGGGTCAGGTCCGACTTGTTGAAGTCGAAGAACACCATATAGCTGTGCGCGACCGCTGGCGGCGCGACGGGCTGCGGCGCGGGTGGCGTATATACGGCCGGCGCGGCTTCGGCATGCTGGGACGGCTCGAACCTGTAGGTCAGCTGGAAGCCGAACGTGCGTGGCGGATTGTAGGAATTGTTGCCGAAGTAGGAGATACCCGGAACGATTTCGAAATCGATACCGGCATAGCGCTGATCCTGGTTGATCAGGTTGGCGCCGTAGAACTTCGCCTCCCAGGTGCCATACGACGTCTCAATATTCTTGAGCAGGATGAACGCGCTCATATTGTGATAATTGGTCGACTTGATGATCGGGTTGAGCGGCGAGAGCACCGTCAGCGGATGGAAGGTCTTCGGGCTGGCGAAGTTGTAATCGGCCCTGACTACCAAGTCGCCGAAGCTGAACGGGTCGAAATCATATTCTACGCCGAGCGCGTAGGTCATTTTGGATGTGTAGTTGTCGATCGCCTCGCTGGCCAGGTTGACCTTGGTCGTCGAGGGCGGAACCGTTGTCAGGAAAGTGTTGAACTTGGGATCGACATAGCCGAACGATCCGTCGATCAGCCAGTTCTTCACGGGGATGATATTGATCTCGAGCTCGCCACCGGTGTAGTCGACCGAACCCGCGTTCGTCGTAACGCTGGCCGCGGCATGGGTAACCGGGTCTTCGACGAAGACGTTGATCTGGTTATTGTCATATTGCGTGTAGAACACATCCGCGTTGAGACGGACATGGTGATCGAAGAACTCGGACTTAACGCCGACTTCGTAGGACGTATCAGTCTCCGGATCGTACTCGTCAGCATGGGTGCGGGCGCTGAATCCGCCGGCTTTGTAGGCGTTGGCGATACGCCAGTAGCCCATGATATCGTCGGTGAACTGGTAGTTCATCGAGAGCAGCCAGCTTAGATTGTGCCAATTCTTGGCGCCGTTGAAGAAATTGGCATATACGTTCGGCGTATCGGCGCTAAAGTCCCGTTGCCGGATCGTCTTCTGGTCGAACGTGTAGCGCATGCCGAAGGTGAATTCGGCCTTGTCGTCCAAGAAATCAGGACGATACGAGGCTTGGCCGTAGGCAGCGAAGGACTTGGATTCCGAATAGTAGTTGGTCACCGGATAGGCCTGGAATCCAACGGTATTGTTAGCCGCTATGACCAGCGGATTGCTCTGGATGAAGGGAACGAAGCCGGCAGGAACGCCGAATCCTTCCAATACAGCCGCCCCAACCGGACCCGCAGTCGGCACCGCGATCGTCAAAAACTCCGGATCCTCTTCGTGCACCTTCTCATCGAAGAAAAAGAGGCCCCCGACATACTTCAACTCGTTCCAAGTGCCACTCGCCTGAAACTCTTCTGAAATCTGGTATTGGCGCTGATGGTCGCAGACGTTGCTCGGGAAGCTGGGGGTATTTCCCGGACACAAGGTCTGGAAGGGCGAGATCTGCTGAATGCTGATCCCAGTCGCCCCGAGCACTGGCCCAAGCAGGAGCCCTTGTGCCGCCTGGTCGCTGTGTGAGTCATCCGCGAACGAGCGATAGGCGGTGATCGATTTCAGCCGCAGCGCGTCATTCACGTCATAGTCAATCGTGAGCGAATGACCGTAAATCTCGTCCAGGTTCGCCGGATTGGCGTTGTAGACGGAGTCGGTGCTCAGCCGCCCGGTCGACGTGACCAGGGGGGCTCCGCCGAATTTGGGCGAGGAGCCGAAGAACGCCGCGTCCACCGGCGACACATAGGTCAGCGAGTCCGCCAGCGGCTGGTCATGCTCATGCGTATAGTCAATCCTGTAATCGAAGGAGAGGCTGTCGGTCAGGTCGCCGTGCAGCGCGAAATAGAACGCGTTCGAGGCGATTGAGCCGAATCCATCGCTCGCATCGACCAGCGTATTGCGGACATAGCCGTCGTTCTGATGGTGCGTGTAGGCCAGCAGGGCCTTCAAGCCGGTGTTGCCGATGAGGCCTGTGTTGACCTCCGTCCGGGTCCGGAAATCGTTATAGCTGCCGTAGCTGACCTGCTCCTCCACCCAGAAATTGTCGGATGGGCCCTTGGTGATGAAATTGATGGCGCCGCCCGTCGTATTGCGGCCGAACAAGGTGCCCTGGGGACCACGCAGCACTTCCACGCGTTCGAGATCGACCAGATCGAACACGGCGCCCATCTGCCGTCCCATATAGACGCCGTCGAGATAGAGCGCGACGGGCGCGTCGTTGGTGAGCACATTGTCGGCCTGGTTGACGCCGCGGATCGTCACATTGGCGGCTGTGCCGTAGCCCGAGCCCTGGGAGATATTGACGTTGGGGGCAAGGCCGTTGATCCCCTCAATCGTGGTGACGTTCTGCTGATCCAGCACTGTCGCGGTCAGCGCCGTAACCGAAACCGGCGCGACCTGGAGCTTTTCTTCCGTCTTTCGCGCGGTGACGACGATTTCCTCGAGTTGGCCGGAGCTCGATCCGAGCTGAGCGCCTTGTTGCGCCTGAGCAAAATGGACGGATGAAAAGGCGCTCAGCGCCGAACTGCAGCACAAGGCCGCGATAAAACGTGACGTCATTCCCCAATACCCCCCTCTTTACTTGAGACGGTTCCGCGTTCCCACGGCCCGTCTGACCTGGCCCGCCCCGGATTTCCCTGGACGGCCGGCACATAAATATTGCTTGAAATTAAGGGGATTAACGCTCGCCGGTCAATTCATATCCGTAATTTCTGCCGGGTAAATCGCCAAAGAGTGATACCCGCGTGGCCAAAAT
>CAZVYC010000197.1:0-9888 GCA_964631425.1 uncultured Rhodospirillales bacterium | reverse complement strand
ACCGCACCTCGGCCAATGCCATGCGCGCCAACCAGCTCAGGCTCTGGTTCGCTTCGATGGCCTATGTCCTGGTCGAGGCGGTGCGTCGGATCGGGCTCGCGCAGACCCAGTTCGCCGACGCCACCTGCGGCTCGATCCGACTGAAGCTCCTCAAGATCGGCGCCCTCGTCACCGTCAGCGCGCGACGGATCAAGGTCGCCATGGCCTCAGCCTGCCCAGGGGTGCACGAGCTCGGGATCGCCCACGCCTGCCTTGCCGCAGCCGGGCGCTGACGAACCAGATACCGCTCAGGCCACATCAACACCAAACCAGCCGCGAGGCGCCAGAGATCCCCGGCATACGGGTCGCGGCCCAGCGCCTGCTGCACCTGCAGCGCGAGGCTGTTCATGCCTCTCCGCATGTCCGTCCGGCCAACCACGAGCCAAACCCGCACCCCGCCCGGGACCGGAATCATCGGCGCGCCAGGGCGTCCGGCACCTGGCGGAGCGCCTTGCCGGCGACGCCCGAACCGACGCGCACCCGCTGACCGCCGAGAAGGTCGATCTCGATCGTATCGCCCAATCCGACGCTCGACCAGCAAGGTAAGGGTTTCGAGCGCTCGACTGCCGAGACGCACGGGTGTCTCGCCCTCCAACAGCAGCTGGTGCGCGGGAAAGAAATGAAACTGGTCGAATGAAATCGCTCGCCCCGAACTCAGCGACTCGCTCATTTTGTCGATTCTTCCTGCGAGGCACGAAGGTCATCGATCAGCGCACGGGCGGCTTTCAGATCCGCAGTGCCAAAACCTTCGGTAAACCGGTCATAAACGCTGGACAGCAACTGCATTGCGTCGCCTTTCTTGCGTTCATGCTGCCAAAGCTTTGCGAGGGACGTGGTGGCCCGCAACTCCCAGGACAGAGCTTCCTGCCGACGTGCCCAGTCTAGAGCCTCAAGAAAACAGCCCTCTGATTTCCGCACACTTGGAACCGCGTCCAACCGCAGGATCTCTCCCTTGATGCGCAGTAGTTCCGCCATGCACCAATATTCTTCATTGTGTTTTGCCTGCTCGAGCGCCTCGTCTATTACAGCGCGCGCCTTCGCCGTTTTGCCGGCCTCGGCCAAGCCCTGAGCAAAAGCGGCCGTCGGCATCATGCGTAGAAAGACAAAGTTGGCACTGTGAAGCCAAGCCAAGGCGCTTTCCAGAACGGCCAATCCAGACGGGTCGCCGCGGGAGACAAGAAGCATCCCTTTCAAACAGAGCCCAGTCACGTTCCAAACCGGCAGGGCGTTCTTGCTTGTCAGGTCGAGCAGTGTCGAAGTCCACCGATCCGCAGCGGTGAAATCGCCTCGTTGCAAGGCGATTGGACATGCCGCCTGGGCCAAGGCGTCGACACGTATGATAGGTTCTTCACTCGCCTCGCTCTGTTCGATCGCGCGTTCAGCAGATCGAATCGCCCGATCAGGAAAACCTTGGAGCCACTGCAAATTTGCGAGTGCGCACTGCGCGCCCTGTCGGTAACCGGCAAACCAGTACTGCCGCGAAGGATGATCTCGATTGAGAATGGCGTCAATGCTGCGCTGAGCATTCACGAAATCTCCAAGACAAAAGAAAGCGTGCGCCGCTACGCCAGCCCCCATCAGGGGATGGCTGACATCGTCGCTTTCGCCGTCGATGGCGCAGCAGCGCTCGGCCGCCGCGGCGGCTTCACGATAATTTCCTGCGTAAAGATTGTGGCAGGATAGCCCCAGCAGGGCTTCAATTCGCCCATCGACGTCGCCGGTCTTTTCGGCAATGGCAAGGGCTTCTGTAAATGCCCTTCCAATAGAGGGATGCGCACCCTTGATAAGCCCGAGCGCTCCCCCGAGGACGCGCGCCGTCACAGTTGATTCGCTCATCCGGCTGGCGAGCGTCCGTTCGATCTCTTCCCAGGATTTTCCGGTAGGAGCTAACGCGGGCCATAGGGTGCTCGAAGCAGGCGGTAGGCCGGTAGCGAGCGATAAATCATCTTTCTTAGAAAGAGCCCAATTCAGAGCGGCACGAAGATCGTGGATTCTCTGGCCATATTCGACCAGCCTTTCATCATTCGTCCTCGTGTTCCAGCTATCCTCCACGCCTTTGAGCCAAGCTGCGTGTAAACTCACAGCGATCGATAAATCGCCGTCTGGGGAAAGTGCCCAGTTCAGTGCGGCGCGAAGATCGTCGATTCTCCGGCCATATTCGACCAGCCATTCAGCGTTACTCCTCGCCTGCCAGTTGGTTTCAACACCCTTGAACCAATCGATCTGATGTTGTGCATGACGCCGCGCATATTTTCCGAACTCGCCAGTGTTGCTGAGTTTTTCCAAAGCATAGGCACGTGTTGTCTCGAGCAACCGATAGAGTACGACGGGGCCACCGACATCGGCCGACACCAGGGATTTAGCGACTAAATTGGCCAACGTCTCGACCACATCAGTATCGTCATCCCCGGCCATCGCGATGGCAGCGTCGAGCGTGAACGCAGCGGCAAAGACGGAAAGCCGGCACAAGACGGCACGCTCGATCTCGGGCAAAAACTCGTAGCTCCAGTCCAGCGCTGCCGCCAAGCTTTGGTGCCGTCGTAGCGCTGTCCGCTTTCCCTGCTTTAGGATGCGAAACCGATCGTCCAGCAGGACCGCGAGCTGCTGAACCCCGAAAGCATCGACGCGAGCCGCGGCAAGCTCGATGGCGAGCGCGATCCCGCCGAGCTTGCGGCAAATGTCCGATACAATGGGCGCGTCGGCATCGCTGAGTTCGAATCCATCGAGAATCGCAGCTGCGCGCTCCACGAACAACTGCACCGCAGAGTAGGATAGTGCTTCTGCGGCCGTGAGTCCGGAAGGGTCGGCCGGAACCTCCAACGGCAGCAACCGATGAACTCGCTCGCCGCCGACGCGGAGCGGCTCACGGCTGGTTGCGAGGACGTTCACACCAGGCGCGCCTGCCAACAGCTGTTCAACCAAACAAGCAGAAGCGTCGACCACGTGCTCGCAACTGTCGAGCACAATCAACATCCGTTTGCCGCTCAGAAATTCGAGGAGACCTATGATCGCGTTCTCGGGAGGGATCGCGAGCCCGAGCGCGGTTCCGATAGTAGTCGAGAGAAATTGCGGATCTTCAACCGGCGCGAGGTCAACAAATCGGACTCCATCCGGGTAGGAGGAAAGCAGCGTCTCGGCAACGTTCAGGGCCACAGTTGTCTTGCCGATTCCCCCCGCTCCCACGACTGTAGCCAGACGCTGCCTCGGGAGCTGATTGCATAGCGCGTTGATCGCGCCGGCACGGCCCACGACCCGCGACTTTGAGATAGGCAAGTTATTGCTCGGCGGGGCCTCTATCGAGCGAATTACCGGCCCAGCCGACTTTGTCAGATCCACCGGCGCAACGAACCGATAGCCGCGCCCCGGAACGCTGGCGAGATAGCGGCGACCCGGCTGCCCATCCCCGAGCGCCTTGCGCAGGCCCGCGACATGAACCCTGAGCGTGTTTTCGTCGATAAAGGTGTTCGGCCAAACGCGTTCGATCAATTCGGTTTTGCCGACCACTTCGCCGGGGCGCTCCACGAGCGCCGTCAGGATCTCGAAGGCCCTGCTTCCAAGCCGGACCGGGGCCTCGTCCTCCAACAGCAGCTGCTGTTCCGGAAAAAGCCGAAAGGGCCCGAACGATACTGCGCGCCCATCCGAGATCGGCGAATCGATCACCTCACAGCACCCCTACCGGGGCGGGCGAGCTCTTGAATCAGTGTGCGGGCGGTTCGCAGATCGGCAGTATCGAAGCCTTCCGTGAACCGGTTATAGACGCTAGATAGGAGTTCGGTCGCCTCGGCGATCTTTCCGCCCCGCTGCCAAAGCTGGGCCAAGCTCGTGGCAGCCCGCAACTCCCATGACAAAGCTCGCTGCCGGCGCGCGTAGTCCAGTGCCTGCTGGATCCAGCCCTCCGCCGGCTCTTCCGCAGTCCCATCCAACCGAAGAATCTCACCCTTCACACGCAGCAGCTCCGGTCTAATCCAGTGCTCCTGGATGCGCTCGGCGTACGCGAGAGCATCGTCGATTGCAGCCCGCGCTTCAGGGATCTGCCCAATGGCTGCCAATCCAAGAGCAAGCGGACCAAGAAATGCGAGATAGGGGAATGCATATCCGCCGTCACGAAGCCACGCGAGCGCCGGCCGCGCAAGCGCCAGCCCGCCCACATCGCCCCTGGCCAACTGGAGCGTACCTTTCCAGCACCGGCCCAGTGCATTCGAATGCGCCAGTCCATGCTCGTTGGCACGCTCGAGAAGCATCGTCGCCCCGTGCTCAACAAGCGCGAAGTCCCCTACTAGGTATCCTGTGAGGCACTGCGGCCCTTGGAGAACCGTGCACACGACCAGCGCACTTCGCGTCGCAGTGGCAGCCTCTAGGGCGCTCTTTGCATGGCGCAAGGCCTGATCCGGCAATCCTTCCACCCACAGGGCAACGGCAAATGTCCCTTCCACGAGGGCTCGGTAGAAGAACAGAAATGGTTCCGTCGGCGGAACGTCTCGTTCGACGATCGGCCTCAGGCGTCCAAGCGCATCGGCTCGTTCTCCCAGATAGTGCAGCGCGGTTCCGGCAAGCCCATCGCCGATCAGGCAGGCCGACATGACGCCGTTTCGATCAGCGATCGCCGAAGCCCTCTCGGCGAGAACGAGAGCCTCGCGGTATTCGCCTCGGTCGACGCGCTGGCCAGATGCTCTCCAAAGCGCCGACAGGAGAAATTCGAGATCCCCGAGCTTCTCGGCGAGCTCAATCACTCTGGTCCAGAGAGCATCAAGCTCGGGCGCGAGGCCAATTGTGTATTGCAGTTGGTCGGCAAGGGCCGCGCGCAGCTTCATTTCGCTGCGCTCCAACGACGTCGGCTGCGCCGGCAGGCTTGCAAGTGCACGTTCGACGTACTGCTTGCCCTCGTTCGGCAAGCACCAGGCAAGCCACAGAGGGCCGGAGGCAGCAGTGAGCGCAATCCCCACCGAGGCGTCTCCATTCGGCAGAAACGCCCATTTGAGGGCACTCCTGATGTCATCGAGCCTTCGGGCATAATCTTCAGCCCACTCGGCGCCGGAGCGCGTCGCAAGCTCCGCTTCCGCCCGTTCGACGATATCCCGATGGTGCTCCGCATGCCGTCTTGAATATGCCTCAAGCTCGCCAGCTTCGGCCAGTTTCCGGGCAGCGTAAAAGCGAGTCGTATCGAGCAGCCGATATTGAACGGCCAAGCCGCCGATATCGGCGGAAACAAGCGATTTCGCAACCAGGTTGCCCAATCCGTCTATGACGTCGGTGCGGATGTCGCCCGCCACCGCGACGGCTGATTCAAGGGTAAAGGCGCCGGCAAATACCGATAGTCGGCGCAAAATGACGCGTTCGGCCTCGGGCAGAAAATCGTAACTCCAGTCTAGCATTGCAGCTAGGCTGCGATGGTGAGCCTGTGCGGTACGCTTTCCCTGGTTCAGGATGCGAAACCGGTCGTCGAGCAGTACCGCGAGCTGTTGAATACCGAACGCATCCGTGCGGGCAGCAGCGAGCTCGATCGCGAGTGCGATTCCGTTGAGCTTGCGGCAAATATCCGCGACGATCGGAGCTTCGGCATCAGTCAGTTCAAATCCGTCGCGAATCGCCGCCACACGCTCCACAAATAATTGGATCGCGGGAAATTCTAGGGCGTCGGCGGCACTAACGTCAGGCGAGTGTGAAGGACTCTCAAGCGGCTGCAGGCGGTGAACCCGTTCGCCATCCGCTCGTAGCGGCTCCCGACTGGTGGCGAGAATGCGCACGCCCGGGGCACGGGCCAGTATTTGTTCGGCCAAGGCAGCGGTCGTTTCAATGACATGCTCACAATTGTCCAGTACGACAAGCATTTGCTTGTCTCGCAGAAAGGCGAGCAAGGCCGGAACCACGCTTTCGGAATGGATTGCTAGCTTGAGTGCAGATGCAACCGAACTGGGGACCAGTTTCGGCTCCCCAAGCGGAGCGAGGTCCACGAAGGTAATGCCGTGCTCATAGCTGGACAACAGAGATTCTGCCAAGGCGACTGCGACGGTCGTCTTGCCGATCCCCCCGGCGCCCACAATCGTGACGAGCCGTTGTTTCGAGATCAGGCCGTGAAGAGTGTCGAATGTCTTGGCCCGGCCTAGAGCGCGGGCAGACAAGATCGGAAGATTGTGAGCATGTTCCGCTTCGGCTTCTCTCCGCACGGAAGGCACTTCGGGCGCGGAGGGCGCTATTGGCGCAACGAACCGATAGCCGCGGCCGGGAACGCTCGCCAGGTAGCGACGCCCTGGCTGTCCATCCCCGAGCGCCTTGCGAAGACCCGCGACGTGAACCCGGAGCGTATTTTCGTCGATAAAGGTATTCGGCCAGACGCGTGTGATTAGCTCATTCTTGCCGACGACCGCACCCGGGCGCTCCACCAGGGCAGTCAAAATCTCTAGAGCCCTGCTCCCAAGCCGAACCGGGGCTTCATCCTCTAGCAGCAGTTGCTGCTTCGGAAAAAGCCGAAAGGGGCCAAACGATACCGGACGCCCGGCGGAGGCTGCGGTCTTTTCGACCACGTCGACCTCGCTACACGACACGTATGTCAACTTGAGTTGACGGGTTTTATAGGTCGGGGCCTATCCTCGGTCCAGTTCAGAATCTGCGCAAAAACGAGCAGCCGCCCACCAAATCAGGCGTTAGCTTGTGGCTTTATCCGGGCTCGATTTCACAAAGTTCGACAGACCCGAACAAGCGGGTCGACGGCCGAGGTCATACCTTCGGTAAGCGACAACAGGGGGCCTTTGTCGCAACCCATGTCATTCGCTCAAAGCACCACACAAAGGAACCCATGATGATCCAACTCGAGAAGGTGATCTATACGGCCAAGGCCCATACGACCGGAGGCCGCGACGGTGGACTGTCAAAGACCAGCGACGGGCGCCTGGAGGTGAGACTGTCCGTGCCCGGTGCCCCCGGAACCGGTACCAATCCCGAGCAGTTGTTCGCCGTCGGCTGGTCGGCCTGCTTTCTCAGCTCGATCAAGCTTGCCGCGCACAAGGCGAAGATCGCACTTCCGAACGATGTCGCGATCGACGCCGAGATCGATCTCGGTCCTGCCGGCGAGGGCTACGCGGTGGCGGCGCGCCTCAACGTGAGCCTGCCCGGCATTGAGCACGACGTTGGTCAGCGCCTGATCGAGGCAGCCGAACAGCTGTGCCCATACTCGCGGGCTACGCTGGGCAATGTCGCCGTTGTCATCAACCTCGTCTGAGGTCCCGCTCATACCCGCTAGGAGAATATGGTCATGAAGATCCTGATGGTCCTTACTTCTCACGATCAGCTGGGCAATACGGGGCGCAAGACCGGATTCTGGCTCGAGGAGTTCGCCGCGCCCTATTACCGCTTCAAGGATGCCGGCGCGGAGATCACAATCGCCTCGCCGAAAGGCGGGCAGCCCCCTCTCGACCCGAAAAGTAATGAGCCGACCTTTCAGACCGATCTCACGCATCGATTCGAGGCCGACCCAGCCACCCAGGCGAAGCTCGCCTCAACCGTTCCCCTCGATCGCGTCCGCCAAGAAGATTTCGATACCGTCTTTTATCCCGGTGGCCATGGCCCGATGTGGGATTTGGCGGAGGATCGGAACTCGATCAGGCTGTTGGAGTCGTTTGTGACCGCCCACAAACCTGTCGCGGTAGTCTGCCATTCGACCGGCGCGCTGCGACATGTCAGGAAGTCCAATGGCAAACCGCTGGTCGAAGGCAAGACGGTAACCGGCTTCACGAATGGCGAGGAAGACGAAGTAGGATTGACAACCGTGGTGCCTTTCCTCGTCGAGGACGAAATGATGAGCCTTGGTGCCACCTTTTCCAAAGTCAAAAACTGGGGCGTTCATGTCATTACCGACGGCTTCCTAATCACCGGCCAAAATCCTGCATCGTCAGGTCCCGCCGCGACGGCGCTACTCGACATTCTTGCCACGATCAGCCAAGAGGCGCGAAAGCCCTCACTTGAATGGTGACGCACTTGAAGGCCAGATCAATGTCCAAAATGCCCAACATCACCCAACTTGGTCGACGTCGATTGTTTAGCGCCGCTGCGGCAACGCTTGGCGTGGGCGAATTGGGCCTTTCAGCCATCGCGCGAGCCGATAAAGCCGGCTCGAAGCGACATTCCACTAGCCCCTCCCGGTCAATGCCCTCATTCGCGCCGCTCAAGCAGATCGATGCTGGTACCCTCAATATAGGATATGCCGAAGCTGGGCCCACAGATGGCTCCGCAGTAATTCTGCTTCACGGCTGGCCGTACGACATCCATAGCTTTGTCGATGTCGCGCCGTTCCTGGCGTCGGCGGGCTACCGTGTAATCATCCCCTATCTGCGCGGCTATGGCTCGACACGCTTTCTGTCGAGCGACACAACGCGAAATGGTCAGCAGTCCGTGCTCGCCATTGATGTCGTTGCGCTGATGGACGCGCTGAAGATCGCGAAAGCGACGATCGCTGGCTTCGATTGGGGGGCAAGAACGGCCAACATCGTGGCGGCACTCTGGCCGGAGCGCTGCAACGCGATAGTCTCCGTAAGCGGCTATCTGATCGGCAGTCAGGAAGCCAACAAGACACCGCTGCCGCCGAAGGCCGAGCTTGCATGGTGGTACCAGTTCTACTTCGCGACAGAGCGCGGCCGGGCAGGATACGAAAAATATCGGCGCGAATTCGCGATGTTGATTTGGGAGCTTGCTTCGCCAAAATGGAATTTCGACGAAACCACGTTCAATCGCAGCGCCCTAGCGTTCGACAATCCCGATCACGTCGCTATCGCCATTCACAATTATCGCTGGCGCCTCGGGCTTGCCGAGGGCGAGTCGAAATATGACGATTTGGAAAAGCAGCTCGCCCGGGCACCCCTCATCAGCGTGCCCACGATCACGCTCGAAGGAGACGCAAACGGCGCGCCCCACCCTGATCCTGCCTCATATGCCGGGAAATTCTCCGGCAAGTACATGCACCGGCTCATTAAGGGCGGCATCGGCCACAATCTGCCGCAGGAAGCCCCTGAAGCATTTGCTCGAGCAATTATCGACGTGAGTCCTGATGCATAGGCTGAAAAACGCCAGCAATCAGAGGAGATCACCGCATGATGCTAGATTGGAACGACTATCGCAGACAACTGCAGGCCGGCGTGAAAGAGATCGGCCAGCTTAGCCCCGACACGATTAAGGGATACATGGCGTCAGTCACCGCCGGTCAAAAGGCGGATCTGCTTGGACCAAAAACGCGGGAAGTTATTTCTCTAGCGGTCGCGGTCACATTGCGATGCGACGGCTGCATCACCGTCCACACAGAGGCGGCAATCAAGCATGGCGCGACCAAAGAGGAAATCGCCGAAGCCCTTGGCACAGCAATCTCCGTCAATGCCGGAGCCACATTGGTCTACTCTGCGCGTGCGATGGACGCGCTCAGGGAATATCCGAGCGACAATCCTTCCCAGGTGTAACGACTATCCTCGTCGATACCGTCCTTTTCGCGATATGAGACATTTTCGACTAAGCGCGTCAGATATGAGCAATCGCGCACTCCCGTCACAGCGATAGCATGCGCTCATTCAATATCGGACGAAGGATTCGCCTGGTGTCGATCAGAATCAAACCGCTGCCGTCCACGGAAGGTTCGACCGAGCCTCAGGCAATGGCCCGTGAACTGGCCGCCTTTTGGTATACGCGCTGGGGCACGTGCGAACGTCTGAGTCACTTGCCGCCGTGGCGTTCGCTTCCTTGTTCGAGCTCCTTGACCACGGCGCCGACTTTCGACTCCAGCAAATTGGCCGGGCCCCTCACGGCTTTTCTTGGCCTAGACGGCGTCGAGCTGACCCTTTCCGAGTTTCCGGCGAGCTCCCGACAAAGGCT
>CAZVYC010000196.1:0-9915 GCA_964631425.1 uncultured Rhodospirillales bacterium | reverse complement strand
TGCAGCGGTTCGAGCGCATCGCCGCGCTGGAGCGGCGCATCTTCGAGCATGCCTTTGCCGCGTTCGACCAGGTAGAGCAGCAGCTTGGCGGGCCGGTCGAGGTGCAGGCGTTGCCGCCGGGCAGTGCTGCCGCGTCAGTCATCTCCCAGCCAGGGCGAAAAGGTCCGTCAGGGGCGATCACTGGCGAGTTCCAGACGTTGGCGCCTTTGGATGCGAGCCAGGCAGCGGAAAGCGAGGATGCCACCAATGGCAACGGGAAACGCCCCTTTCGGCGCGGGCGCTAAGGCGCCAGAGCAGGAGCGCGAGGAAACACGCCGCCGCAAAATCGCCGAAGCGAAGGCATTTCTGGAGCGCGCCTTGGCTGGGGGCATGCGACCCGCCAGTGAGGTCTTGCATGAAGCGACGCGCGCAGGAATTGCAGAGCGCACGCTTTATCATGCGAAGGAAGCGCTGGGTGTGGCAAGTACGCGACAAGGCTATCGCGGGGGCCACTGGGTGTGGACGTTGCCTGGTGTCGCTGTAGGCGCCAACAGATAGATACCATTTGATCACGGCTGAAGGCGCCAACCGCTCATGCTGGCGCCTTCAGCGTATCTTGTGAATGCTCTGCTCGGAAGCCTGTCATGCTAGTGATGCAAACTCATCAAGGGAGGCCTCAGGAGACCATGATCCACTTCAGCAGCGATGTCTTGATGCCGGTCTATGGCTCTACCAGGGGGTTCTGTTGTCCAACAGATCCCCCTGGAGGACCACGCTTCACCTCCTGAGCAAATCACCGACCCTGTAGCCGACTTCATTCCCGCTTGACGCCAGCGCCCCATTACTGTACTCTCGTCGTAGTTGGATGCGCCTGTTCTCAGGGGAGTTGTGGGAACGAGTAGAAAGGCAGGGGAGCATATGGAGAGCAACTCACGCCAGCCGCGCACACGGCGCAGTGTTTTTGTCAGTTCGACCAGCCGTGATCTCATCTCGCATCGCCAGCAAGTGAGCGATACCCTGCTCCGGCTGAGCCTCTTTCCAGTGGCGATGGAGCAGTTTGGGGCACAAGGCAGCGGCAACGCCACCAGCGTCTCCACCAACAAAGTGGCCGAAGCCGAGGTCTACTTGGGCATCTTTGCCTGGCGCTACGGCTTCATTCCACCGGGTGAGACGCGCTCGGTGACCCATCTGGAGTATCTGGAAGCCCGGCGGCTGGGTCTGCCCTGCTATCTCTTTCTGGCGCATCCCGATACCGATCAGGACGATGCCCTTTTTCCCGCCAGCCTGCGCGACCCCGAACATCGTACTCAATTGCTTGCTTTCCGCGACGAGCTTCAGCAGTCGGTGGTGGACTACTTCACCACGCCCGACGATCTGGCGCGCAAAATCGCTGCGCCGCTGAGTGACTATATGCTCCAGAAAGAGCGTGAAGAGTTACTCAAGGGGCCGCGCCCGCCGCGCGACCTGCCGCCCCGAACGATTGGTTTTGTGGGACGCGAGCAGGAGGTGCGCGACCTGTGCGCAGCGCTGCGCCAGGGGCAAAGTGTGGCGAGGGCCTCGGCGGTTTCCGGCATGGGCGGCGTGGGCAAATCGGCGCTGGTGGCAGAGGGGGTGCATCTGCTGGCCGCCGAGCCAGGCACTTTCCCTGGCGGCTTCACCTTTGTGCGCTGCGATGAGCGCCGTGACCTGCCCGGTTTGGTGTGGGTCTACGATCAACTGCTCTCAGCCTGGAACATCACCTTGGCGCCAGAGGAGCTTGGCGGTGCAACCAGCCCAGAGGCCGAGGTCGCACTCCGCGAGCGCGCCCTGCGCACCCGGCTACGTCCTGCTGGCAACGAACCGCGCCCGCCCGCGCTCGTGCTGCTAGATAACGTGGAGCGTGAACTCCCGCTCACGCGCGCGCTAGAGACGCTGGCCGCGCTCACTATCACTGCGCTGCTGACCACGCGCACCGAGTTTCGCGCCCCGCGCCTGAAACTGGTGAAGCTGGACGTGCTGGAGCCTGCCGCAGCGCTCACCCTCTTTCAGCAGCAGTACACCGATTTAAGCGGCGACTGGGATGCCACCCGTAATGAAGCGCCAGCGGCGGCCATCGTCAAGGCGCTGGGCTACCTACCCCTTGCGATTGAACTAGCCGCCCCGCGCGCCGCTGAGATCGGCCTAGCGGCGCTGGCGCAGGAGGTGCAGCAGCCCGGCGTGTTGGCGCAGCTTCAGGATGTGCTGGACGCCCAACGCAGCGTGCGCTATCTGCTGGGCAAGAGCCTGGCGAGCCTAACGCCTACCCAGCAGGCGCGCTTTTCGGCGCTGGGGTTACCCTCTGGTCACGACTGGCCGCGTCTGATCATTGAGCAGATGCTAAGCGCAGTGGTGGGGCCTCCGGGGGATGCCGCGCCTGCTAGCGCTGACCTCTCGCTGCTGGCACGGCTCTCGCTGGTTAAGCTGCTGCCAGCCAGTACGCCAAGTGAGACGCCGCGCGTGCGGCTACATCCGCTACTGCGTGAACTGGCGCGCGAAGAGTGGGCAAAGCAGCCTGAAGAGGCTCAAAATGCAGCATTGATGGCACTCTTGGAGAGCATACAAGGCTTCACCAGGGAACAAAAACAGAATTTTGCTACGCTGGCACTTGAAGAGGACCTGATCGTTGGAGCGATACGATACTCTGGCCAGAAATATAGAGCATCGAATCAACTTATCAAAATCATAGATAACTTGCATGATTACCTGACAACAGGCAGCCATTGGCAACTTGGTATGGAATTGTTTACCTTGCATCTGGACCTATTTCGGGAAATGGGAGACCGGCGAAATGAGGGTATTGCGCTGAATAACCTGGGGCACTTGACGGATAGAATGGGGCGCCCCCTGGAGTCTGCCTCTTATTTTCAGCAAGCTCTGATGCTTGCGCAGGGAGTTGGTAGCCGAGATGATGAGAGAAGTGTCCTTAACAACTTGGGCCACTTGGCTAGCAGTTTAGGTTATTTCGAGGCGGCGAACAACTATTACCAGCTTTCCCTATCTATTGCTCGAGAAATGGAGAACAAAAGGGGTGAAGCACTGGTACTTAACAACCTGGGCGACCTCGCCCATAAATTAGGGCACCTGGATGAGGCAGCAAGCTATTATAAGCATGCACTACTGATAAGACGTGAAGAGCATGACCAGAGCGGAGAAGCAACCACGCTAAACAATATTGGACTTCTGCTTAGAGATCTGGGGCGCTTAAATGAGGCAAGGCGGCACCTTGAACAGGCATTAACCATTATACTTGATGTAGGAGATAGGGCTGTTCAAAGTGGTGTATTAAACAATCTAGGAGATATATCTGAAGCTTTAAAGGATGTAGAATCAGCCGAAAGCTATTACAAACAATCGCTGGCTATTGCTCAGGAAATAGGGGATCAACGCGGTGTCGCAATTACACTCTGCAATCTTGGGCACGTGGCTGTAATGGGGGGACGGCAGGAAGAGGCTGAACCGTGCTATGGGCAAGCCTTAGCTATACAGCGTCAGATACCAGACCCACAGGGAGCAAAGGTCTCTCTGGATGGACTGATCTATTTGGCTAAAGCTAAGGGTCAACTGACCGAACAGGTTCAATATTTTGAGGAGCTTTTATCTATCCAGCAGGCAACTGGAGACCAAAGTGGAGAAGTGACGACGCTCAACAACTTGGGGTTTCTCGCTATGCATCTCAAGCAGAATGAGAAATCCGCAAGATACTACGAACAAGCTTTAGATATTGCACACCAAATAGGTGATCGGAAGGTGGAGGGGACGATACTTCATAATCTAGGAGGGCTGGCCGATAGGCGAGGACGCAAAGAAGATGCTGCGCGTTACTTTAGGCAGGCTTTGGCCCGATTCAATCAAGAAGGTGATCTCGAGTCTGCAAGAGTTTCTCTCAAGAATCTGGCGAGATTGCAGCAGGAGGCTGCATCTCCCAGTAAGTTTCCTAAAAATAAGCGCAAACGCTAATATAAGCGGCATCGCGCAAGTCGGTTGCTGATTTTTGAATTTCCTGGCTTTATCGGTCGTCTGGATAACACAACATGATAGTTTGGATGTCAGGACTGGCGTGCATCGCAGCATTATAACGGCTTTAGGCAGTATCAAGCGATCTCCTTACGACGCATTTCGGGCCGCTGGGGTCTTCGGATAGACGGTTAGAACGTGTGGGCGAACGTCACGAAATCGGGGTACTCGTGCTCAAGCTGATCGAGGAGGGCTTGGAGATCCTGGACACAGGGGTGCGGCAAGTAGGCGAACAGCCTAGTGGCCTGACCAGGCTAAACTGCTATGTTGAACTGATGCTGGTGTCAGAAAACCGCATGGGAACGCCGCCCACTGGGGCCCGTTCGATGCACACCAGAGGCTGGTTTGCCCCTGTGGGTGCTCTTGGCCTCGGCGTTCCCGCGTCACCCTCTGTCACCTTGCGTCACCAGGCGGTCTTCACAAGGGCAATCCCACGCCAGATCCGCGCTGCCTTCGTCCGGTCGGCCCGACAGCCATGGGCTTTCAACTGGGCGATGAAGGCGCGCCGGGAGAGCGGATAGCGCTCCTGGTGGTCTGCTGCCCAGCGTTCATAGGCGCGCCACAGGTCCCCAGCACGGCACCAGGCACGAGGGTGCAGTTCACAGCAGGCAGCGAGAAACGCCTGCACGGGATCGCCCTCGCAGGTACCAGGAGACAGGGCAGTGGAGCACGCACGCCTGGCATTTTCTGCCTGGCCCCTTTCTCTGCCTGGGTCTGCCCGGTGGGCTGCATCCAGTTCAGCAGGCGCTCTTTCCTCAGCAGCTGCCGGTTGCTGGAGCAGTTGCGCGTACAGTGCTCGTGTGGCCTGCGTTTGGGGATGCGCCTCCCCCAACGCCTGCACACGGATGGAGAGCGCGCGTTCGGCCAGCGCGCGCGCCTCGGTCAGGTGCCCCTGCTGCTGCTGCACGATGGCCAGCTCCTGCACGAGGTGCGCCGTCTCCGGATGGTGCGGACCCAGGCGCTGTTCTCGGAGAGCGAGGGCACGCTGGAACAGCGCTGCTGCCTCCTCGTGGGTGCCCTGCTGCCGGCAGAGGAGCGCCAGGCCTCCCAGCGCAGTCGCCACCCACGGGTGCTCAGGACCTAGCCCCTGCTCCCAGAGGTGCAAGACCCGCTGGAAGACGGGCCGCGCGTCCTGGGGTCGGTCCAGCTCCCGGTACAGGTTCGCGACCGTGTCCAGCGCCACACCCAGGAGCGGATGCTCGGGACCCCACGCGCCTTCAAAGAGCTGGACGGCGCGCAGCGCGAGCGGCAACGCCTGCTCGTACCGGCCTTGCGCTCGGTAGAGCTCCGCCAGATTGTTGAGGGGGCGAGCCAGGTCAGGATGCTCAGGACCGAGCGCCTGTTCCAGGATGGAGAGCGAGCGCTGGAAGAGCCGTTCGGCCTGCTCGAGCTGGCCTCGTTCCAGCGCCAGCAACGCCAGCACGAGCAGCGTGAAGGCCACCTGCGGGTGCTCAGGACCGAGCCCCTGTTCCCGAATCTGCAGAGCCCGCTGGCAGAGCGGGACGGCCCGCTCGTACTCGCCGCGGACCCAGGCGAGCATTGCCAGGCAGTGCAGCGCCGTGGCCACCTGCAGATGGTCAGGGCCCAGGAGCTCTTCCAACAGGCGCAGGGCGCGCTGGCACAGGAGTGCGCCCTGCTCACTCTGGGACTGCATAAACACATACCAGCCGGCCTTGAGGAGCAGCTCCGCCAGGTCCCGATCCTGGCGCGCTGGCGGGATCGCGGCGGCACAGGCCAGCACATGCGGCAGGAGCCGCTCGTAGGGTCCCCAGGGCTCGAACTGGGTATCGTGACGGACTTCAGGAAAGCCGGCATTGAGGAGACGCACCGCCCGCTGGTGGTGCTCGCCGCGTTCCTGCTCGCTCATCTCCGCTTGCAGCACCACCTGCACCAGGCGATGGAGGGACCAGGTGCGGGTCGCTGGCTGCCGCTGCACCAGGGAAAAGGCCCGCAGGAGGGCGATGGCCTGGTCCAACTGGGCGGCATCCCAGCCAGGCTCGGCCTGGGCGGACCCCGCCGCCAGAAAGAGGTCTTCGGGGATGGCCTCGGCCTGCAGAAACGCACAGAGCCCGAGCAGCTCCGCCGCGGCTGGATGCTCCCGCTGCACGCGCTGCCAGATCAGGCGGAAGGTCCTCGACACCGAGTGGGGGTGAGCACTGCCAAACAACCCGCGCCGGTCCAGCCAGCGCGCGCGCTGCTGCTGATAGTGCTGCAGATAGTCGGCCAGGCGACAGCCGGTTTCTTCAATATAGGCTCCCGCCTGGTCCAGGGCTAAGGGCAGCCCCTCCATCGCCTCCACCAGCTCCCCTGCCGCCGCTGCCTCGCTCGGCGCGAGCCCCGCCAACGCGGGCACGTGGTCGCCGTCGGCGCCGTCTTCCACCACTCTGGCGCGGCGCAGGACCAGGCGCAGCCCGTCCTCCGGCGGCAGCGGCCCCAGCTCGATGCCACGCGCCAGGGGGCCCAGCGCCTGACGGCGCGTGGTGAGGAGGAGTGCCCCGTCTCGGGCTGAGGGCAGGAAGCGCGGCAGGAGCTCCAGGTCGTCCAGGTTATCCCAGATCAGCAACCAGTGGCTATGGGTCGCCAGCCAGTGCTGGACGGCCGCGACCACGTGCTGGACGGCCGCGACCACGCGCTGCTGCCCGGCGGCGGGTCGCTCGGGGACCGGTACGAGCTCCGCGATGCGCAGCAGACTGGAGACAATCTGCTCGCTCGTCTCAGCCTCAATCCAGAAGACGGCGCTGTACTCCAGGGCGTGGCGGTAGGCATACTCGAGCGCGATCTGGGTCTTGCCCATCCCGGCCAGTCCTTGCAGCGCCCACGTCGGGGGCAGGCCGCGCTTTCGGTCGGTCGTCAGGTGCGTCTGGAGCGCCTCCAGGACCTGCTCCCGTCCGGTGAAGAAGGGATTGCGTGGCAAGGGGACGCTCCAGGGCGGGGCGAGCGCGGTTAAACTGGCTTCCAGGAACTGGCGGGTTTCCTGGTCATCCAGACACAAGTGCTTCGCCAGTTCCATTACCATGCCTTTGGACCCGGGCAGAAAATCGCCTTGCTCCCAGCGGCCAATGGCATGCCGATGCATCCCGATGCGCTGCGCCAGGTGCGCTTGGGTGAGGTGGCGGCGGTGGCGAAAGGCGGTGAGCAGCGCTCCAAAGGACGAAGTCTCCGTACTGCTGGCGATCATATGTTTCCTGCTCCTTTCAGCAACATCTTCCTCCTGTCCCAAAATGTCCCGTTCTTTGGGACATCCACTCTTCTATACTTCCATACGGTGAGTGCAAGCAAACCCTCACATCGCAGTGTGCGCGAGGAGGAGCAGGAGAAAGGGGGGAAACCGAGCAAACAAATTGAGGTATCCCAGGGAGGGTGAGCATGCGGTGAAAGAAGTTCAAGCCAATGTGACGCTGAAGAAAGGAGGGGAACGAAGCCGGTGCGTGTCCCACACGGGAGCACGCCACTGGCGCCCGCGCATGAACGACGTGCCGCCGTGCGTGGCGGCACGATCTGGAACGATCTTCTGGCTTTTGTAGATCCATGAGTAAGAAAAGAAAGTATGTAACACAGTGAACACGCTCTTGAAAAAATATCGTCTGCTGCTGGCCCTGACCACCGGGTTCCTGGTGCTGGCCCTGCAGTGTGCCGGGGCCACCTCGGCGTCTGCCGCTACTTTTTGCGATGCTCCGCCGGACCACGCTAGCTGTTACGTGGCGGGCATTGAAGCTGTGCCGGACGGCGCAGGCCCCTATCGCGAGGCCAGTGTCGAATTTAAAGTGCCTACCGTTTATGGCCCACCATCAGACACGGTGCTCTTTCAGGCTGAACTTGGAGGAGATCCAAAGTACGTCGCCGGTCAAAATTGGTTGGGGGTAGTAGGAGGGATACAAAGTGGTCGAGTAGATGGTCCCTTAGGGTCGCAACCTCAGGTAAACAAACCTGTGTACGAAGTCTTCGGGTCTGTCGTCGGGACTCAAGGTTGGAGGGATATAGCTTTCTCCGGCACTATATTAGCCGGAGACGTGATCGATGTCCACGTCCGCTCTGACTTTAATAACAGTGGACGGAGTGTAATCGATATCACGGATACTAGGACCAATGAGACCGTGGAACAGATAGTAGCCGGCACCGTGTCTGATGGTAAAACTGGAGGATGTTTTGCTGAACGAGCTGGTAATGCAGATGTAAATCAAAACCCCATCCCCCAATGGCGGAATCCGGTAACGCTCAGCAAGTGTTCAATCTCCGCCCAACAAAATGGGACCACAACCACACATAACGTTGGGAACTGGAATCAGACCTGGATACATCTGGTCAACTCGAGCAACCAGATCCTGGTGCGCGTCGGGGCGTTCATTACTGGCAGCAACAACGCCGACTTTGATTTGACCTGGGTACAGTATTCGTAACGGTCACTGCGGCCACGCGCCGGAAAAGCGCGGGGTGAGCAGTGTGCTGGGGAGCGTCTCGGACGCTCCCCAGCACGTTCCTCCCAACTCACGCTCCAAGCGCTATTCAAGAAGCCGGTGAAGCAGAAGCGGGCACCCCTTTTAAGCAGAAAGGGCACTCCATAAAGCGAGCAGGCATGGCGATACTGCCTGATCGCCTACTGAACAAAGAGGGGTGCCTCTGAGCCTTCCTGCTCCAAGAGGGGATAGAGGCGCTTAAGCTTGATACGGGCATCGTAGGTCGTAAAGCGCCAATTCACTTTCATCTGCTGGGTATTCCGCTCGGTTTCCCAGGCAGCCACTTCTTGCCGGAGCAAGGATGCCTCCCCGATGCGCCGATCCAAACACTGCCCACTCAACACCGCCAGTTCGATCTCGGCCATATCGAGCCAACTGCCGTGCTTCGGCGTATAGTGGATCTCGATCTTCTCGCGGATGCGCCAGGCTTCTTCTGGCTCGAAGGTCTCATACAGGGCAGAAAAATCATGCGTGTTCAGGTTATCCATGACCAGCACGATCTTCTCTGCCTCTCGGTAATGAACATCGACGAGGTCGCGCAGCACCTGAGCGAAGTCGTGCTTGGTGCGATGGGCGCTCACCGTCACATGCCGCCAGCCAGCCAGTGGTTCAAAACACATGAAGAGACTGCACACGCCTTGCCGCTCGTATTCGTAGTCGTAGCGTTCCACCTGCCCAGGTTCGGCTGGCAAGGGGACGCGGGTTTCGCTGACCAACTGTTTGCTGGTTTCATCCAGGCACACCTGTGGGTAACGGGTATCGTAGGGGCGCGTGTAGACTTCCAACACCTCCTCCATCTGGCAGACAAAAGCGGCACTGGCTTGCGGGGGAATACAATACTGCTCGCGCCGCCAGGGCTTCAATTCGTTTTTTTAAGACCTGCCGGACGGTTTCACGGCCGACGCGCTCGACATAGCCCAACTCCACCAGTTTGTCAGCCAGGAGGCGAATGGTCCAGCGGGCGTGTCCTGCTGGGGCAGCCGAACAGGCCAGAGCAATCAGGTGGGCTTCTTCTTCTCCATCCAGCCGACGCATCCGATGCCTTCGGGGCAAGCGATGCTCCAGCGCGGCGATCAGGCTTTGTTCGACAAACCGCTGGCGCACCCGCCCAATGGTCGCCAGGCTGACTTCCAATGCCTCGCTGATCTCGGCATCGGTCCAGCATGGTCCGCTCTCACGCGCATCAGCTTTCAGCAAGATGCGCGCGTGCAGCAGTTTCCGTGCTGCCGCTTTTCCGGCGGAAATCAACTTTTGGAGACCTGCTCGTTCCTTTGTGGTGAGCTTGACGACATACTTCTTATTCACTTCTCTCTCCTTGAGCTTTTTATGTAACCCAAGGATACGACACTGCTCGTCAACTACTCAATTCGTCTTGGTCAAGCCACTAGCTTTGCCCATCTGGACCAGGACGACTGTTGTTGTGAAACAAGAGCCGATGGAGCGCATCGAG
>CAZVYC010000195.1:0-10073 GCA_964631425.1 uncultured Rhodospirillales bacterium | reverse complement strand
AAGAAATATTAGGAATGAGGACTGTAAAATGGTGTCGTTGCAGGGCGGCGAGCAGAGTATTTTTGAGTATGCTGTAAGAAATAGTTATAGGATTTTTCTCTGTATACCGTTTGGCATATTTGCAGTATTTCTATTTATATTTATGAATCATTACAGTCTCAACTGGCCGCGCGGCGACGATTTTTTCCTTATTGAGTTTTATGAATCGATATTTTTGAAGCATTCCCTTGCTTGGTATGACTTCTTTACGTTACGAGAGGGGCCGCACCCGATTGGCACAGAGGTTCTGCTTTCAGCAACAATCTTCCGGATCATAGGCGTAAACTTTATCGCGATCGTTTGGCTGAATTTTCTCTCCGTATTCGGAGCCGCGACATTCGCCGCGGCCACGGTTACTCGGTATTTTCATAAGCCCGTTGCAAAGGCGATCGCATGGGGCGCCCTGCCAGCGGCTATGTGTCATCCGTTCCAGGCGGAACTGCTGTTCGAGCCGAATTGTATTGGCTGGTTCTTGGTCAACGCCATCCTCCTTCTGAACGCTACGATTATCGAAAGAGGCGGACGGTTGGTCATTCCGATCCTGCTCATTTCACTCTTCGTTGGCGCGTTTTGTCCAGCCCAGGGGAGCCTGCTTGGGGTGGCCGCGGCGCTTCATCTCCTTCTGAGATATGGACGGCGGTATTTCGCCTGGTCGGTGCTCTTCGCGATGGTCAGTTGCGTATTGATCGCGTTTGCCATTCTCGCGCCGTCGGCGGCTTGGGTATCGCCGCTCAATGACAACCCGCCGCGGACGGCAGCTCTCGGCGGCCTCATCGTCTATTTCGTTCAGATCGTCGGATCCGCATTCAGCCAGCGCGATCCGGCTACGTTGCTCTATATTGGCGGAGCGACGTTGTCGATGGTCGCAGTTGGCTCGCTCTATGCTCTAAAGAAGCGGTTTTCGACGCCGGCGGACCGGGTCGGCGTCGTTCTGATGTTTGCTTCATTGGCGTTCCTTGCGATGTTCGCACAAGGGCGAGCACGCTATGGGTTGGCCTGGGCGACCTGGGAATTCCATATGTCGCCGCTGGTCGTGCCACTCTTTGGCGGTTTGGCGCTCATCACCGTTTCAATCTATGATCGGGTGGACCGGCGGAACTGGGCTGGAAAATCTCTCGCCTTGCTCGCCGTTACCTATGTCTTCGCCAGCATTTTTGTCTCTCTGCCCGACGCGACGATGCGGGCGGATATCGCCCAGTTGCGAGGAGCGGTGGGGAGGCACGCGGTATGTACCGGCGAGGGATCGCGCTATGTGGTTGAAGCGGAGAATCTTAACTTCGGGGAGTTTGATAGAATTATGCAGGATGCGCGGCTGATGCGGCACCTCTGCGCGGCACCCGAGCCGGCGAAGGCTCGGTGGCTTGAACAGTTGCCCAGCCTTTATTCTCAAAAGATCGTTGCCGATCCGCAGGCCGCCGCGGCGCTTCAGGATCTTTGGGAACTCTATCAAAGTCACCCGGATTTGCTTCGCGCCTATCCGGTCGGCTCACCCGATACGCCGCGGGCTTTGCTGCGGTGGGGCCGGTGGCAGGCGGAGACCGGCCCCTACGACCCTAAGCTCACACCGCACAGGGACGTCTTCAAAAATCTGAAGCTCGAAGAATAATCACAGATGAGCTGAGGCGCAGGCATTTGGACGGAAGGGGACCACGATCCGCTCCGAATGCCGGTGATTTTGACGACCGACATTGCCTGTCGCGCTACGTTCTGTTAGAGAGCCTATATCTTCAGTTCGGCATGAGTTCGTTGGGTATTCGACTATGACAAAAGTGGTCATCCTTGCCGGCGGCCTTGGTACTCGCATAAGCGAAGAGACCAGCACCAAGCCTAAGCCAATGATAGAAATTGGCGGTCGGCCAATTTTATGGCATATCATGAAAATATATTCTCATTATGGCATGAACGATTTCATCGTCTGCCTCGGCTACCGCGGCTATGTCATAAAGGAATATTTTGCGAATTATTTTCTGCACATGTCGGATGTGACATTCGATATGGAGCGTAACCAGATGGAGGTTCACCAGCGGTTCGCCGAGTCCTGGCGGGTGACCTTGGTGGACACTGGCGACGCCACGCAAACCGGCGGGCGACTAAAGCGCGTGCTGCCCTATATTGGGGACGATGAGATGTTTGCGCTGACCTATGGGGACGGCGTGGCCGATATCGATTTGCACGCGCTTCATGCGTTTCATCGAAGCCACGGTCGCATGGCCACCGTGACGGCAGTGCGGCCGGCGAAACGTTTCGGTGCGCTGGCAATGGAAGGCGATCGGGTGACCAGCTTCGCGGAAAAGCCTGAAGACGACGGCGGTTGGATCAATGGCGGCTTTTTCTTGCTTTCGCCCAAGGTGGGCGACCTTATCCCCGGCGATGAAACCGTTTGGGAGCGCGGTCCCATGGAGAGGTTGGCCGACCAAGATCAGCTGAGGGCATTCACCCATCGCGGCTTCTGGCACCCCATGGACACACTTCGGGACAAAACCTTCCTGGAGGAGCAGTGGCAGAGCGGCAACGCTGCCTGGAAGAAGTGGTGATGTCGAGCACACGGGGCGGCGCCGTGGAAGCTAAGGTGAATCCAGATCCCGCATTTTGGGCCGGAAAGAGGGTGCTCGTCCTGGGGCACACAGGCTTCAAGGGGGCTTGGCTCGCTCTCTGGTTGCGCCGCCTCGGGGCTCAGGTATTCGGCCTGGCTCTGCCGCCTGAAAACGAACCGAACCTTTTTGCCGCCGCCGAAATCGAGGCGTTGGTCGATACGTCCTATGTGGATATTCGCGACCCCGAAGCGGTTGAGAGCGCGATGCAGCGCATTCAGCCGGAATTCGTCTTCCATCTGGCCGCGCAATCTCTTGTGCGGTTGTCATATCGTGCGCCGGTCGCGACCTACGCGGTCAACGTCATGGGGACGGTCCATGTTCTGGCGGCGGCGCAGGCGACCCCGTCGGTGCGTGCCGTCATCATCGTCACCAGCGATAAATGTTACGAGAATCGCGAATGGCTCTGGGGCTACCGCGAAGACGATCCCCTTGGCGGCCACGACCCCTATAGCAGCAGCAAAGCGTGCGCCGAATTGGTGACGGCGGCGTGGCGGCGGTCCTTTTGCGAACCAGATGCGGCGCGAAGCCTGGGTCTTGCCTCGGTTCGCGCCGGCAATGTTTACGGGGGTGGCGACTGGGCTGACGACCGTCTGGTGCCGGATTGCGTGCGGGCGCTCTCGGCGGATCGTCCGATCGGAATCCGCAATCCGAACTCGACCCGACCATGGCAATATGTCCTCGATCCGCTCTGCGGCTATCTCGTTCTCGCTGAACGTCTGTGGGCAGAACCTTCCGTCTATGGGGAAGCCTGGAATTTCGGGCCACCGGACGAAGATGTTCAGCCGGTGGCGTGGATCGCCTCCCGGTTGGTCGGGCTTTGGGGTGGCGCCGCGGAGTGGACGATGACCGGCAGCTCTGATGCCAAGCACGAGGCGACCTTGCTGAAGGTCGACGCCGCGAAAGCACGGGCGCGCCTTGGATGGTCGCGGCGCCTGCCTCTGGATATCGGGCTGGAGTGGGCCGTCGAATGGTACAAGAGCCATGCAAGCGGACGACCGGCGCGAATATTGACCGAGACTCAGATCGCGCGCTTCGAGGAGCTCGCGTGACAGGTTCGCCGTGGGGTCAATTCGTCTTCATCTCTGCCTGGAACGATAGCGGTGGCGGATTTCTCCACAGACTGTTCGACGGCCATCCTCAGATCAGGTGCTATCCATTCGAGGTACAGCTCGGTACCGGGCTTGCGCCAGACGGCCTTTACGAGTGGTTCCATCCAAAATACCGCTGGCCGAGACTGCCGGTCGACGCCCCCCCGGATGTGATTTTCGACTCGATCATCAACGATGAATTATGGGATGCGGTTCGCAAGGCGCCGTCCTCCAAGTTCAGGGACTATCCGATCGATCTGGATGTCGCCTGCTGGCGTCGGGCTTTCGTCGAGCGGGCACAGGGCCTGACCGCCGTCGGCCCGATCGTGCATGCCTATCTCGACACTTTTTTCGACGCTTGGCGTGACCGGCAGCGCCACAGCGAGGAGAAGATCACGCTGGGGCACTGTCCGGTCCTGGTTCTTGATTGGGATCGTATCCTTCGCGATGATTCGTCGGCTCGGATGATCAATGTCGTCCGAAGCCCGTTCACCGGATTTGTCGACATGCGAAGGCGCCATCCGACGCTCGATCCCGCCTCTTACGCCCGTAAATGGGCGCTCGTGAACACGCTCGCCTTTGTCGCGGCTGCGAAAGACCCCGATCGATTCCGTATCGTGACGTTCGATGACTTGATCCGGGATCGGGCGTCTGCCATCAGCGCGCTGACGGCTTGGCTCGGCCTCCGCGACGACGAATCCGTGCTGCAGCCGTCCTGGAATGGACGGCCGTTGACGGCGCCTGGCCCCTTCGGCGGCGTTCCTCAGATCGGACAGGAGCACGAGATCGCCAATTTGAGCGCGCTCCAGCCGCAAACGATCGAAGTTTTGGCCGAGGTCACGGCAGGCGCCCGTTCACTGTTCAATATTCCTTCGCCATAAGGAGCTTGTTTTGAATAAGTCCGGTCCAGTGAAGGAAAATTTCTCGTCGGAAGTGACGAATCTGACGATTTCCGGCATTAATGAAAAATCCGTTTTCATGCCGATCGATTGTGAGACCACCGGAGATTTCTGGGGTCTGCTCGATGACCTGAACATATCGCTTGCGATCTCACGGGAATATGAGCATTTCCTGTTGTTCATGGGCGGCGATGATGGACGGCCCTGGCAGAACCCGATGATGCTTCCGCATCCCTCGGGCTTATTTTACGACGAGCAGAATGCGCGTCTGCTCGTCAGCAGCACGCGAACACCGAACCAGATTATCGTTCTGAAGCCTCTTGAGGAACAGGACTATCGTCGTGAAATCGTGCCGGATGACATGAAGCCGATCGACGGCAGCTTGTTCATCCCGGTTTCAGCCCACATGCTGCCGGGGACGCTTTATATCCATGATCTGGTTTTGATGGCCGGGGAAATGTATGTCACCGTCACCGGGCATAATTTCCTTGCGCGTATCGACAAGGCAGGCTGGACGCGGGTTTGGTGGCCCGAAATCGTGGATTCGTTAGGTAACGAGGCCTTTCGGACAAATTATTTGCAATTGAACTCGATTGCCGTCGGTTCTTCGCCGGAAGAAAGCTTCTTCACCGCCTTTGCCGATGATGTTTCCGGAGCGAAGCCATGGAAGCAAGGCTACGGTCCCGATCGACGCGGTGTCGTCTACAGCGGCAAGACACGTCGTCCCATCTATAAAGGCCTCACCTGTCCGCACGCGGCGAAATTGCAAGGCGACCGATTGTGGGTCTGCAACAGCGGTTATGGCGAAATCGGCTATCTCGACAATGTGCGCAAACCCGACCCTGAATGGACGGTTGTTGCTCGTTTACCCGGATTTACGCGCGGCTTGGCGCTTGTCGGCGGCTATGCCATTGTCGGGCTGTCCAAGGTGATTGACAAATATGAACCTTACGCGCCGGGGCTGGATCCCTCCGCGACACGGTGCGGCGTCGCGGTCGTAAACACGGCGAGCGGCGAAACCGAGGCGCTGCTGTGGTGGCCTGACGGCTATCAAATTTACGACGTTCAGGCGATGCCCGGTGTCAGGCGACCACAATTGCCGACGAAGGCGACCGATTCGGATGATATCAATCGCGCGCTTCGCTATCTCGGTTAGTCGGTGAATTGCGACATTTCGAGCTGCGACGGCTATGAAAATAATGGTTACCGGCGCGGCCGGCTTTGTTGGTGCCGCTGTCGTGCGAGCGGCAGTCACTGCCGGTCACGAGGTCACGGCCGCGGTCAGACCGGGCGGCGTGCCCAGGCGGATCAGCGATCTGGCAGGACGCGTCGACCTCGTTCACATGGACCTGCGGCACCGGCAGCAAGTGCTTGATGTGACCGCCCGCGCCAAGCCTGACGTGATTGTCCATTCCGCCTGGGCTGGCGTCGGCAATCAGGCGCGATTTGAGCGTTTTCAGATTACGGACAATATCGAGCCGGCCTGCGTACTGGTTGAAGCCGCGATCGAGAGCGGCGCAAAAAAGTTCGTCGGCATCGGCTCACAAGGTGAATATGGGCCGTTGAACCGGAAGATCCGCGAAACGGATCTTCCGCAACCGACGACACTCTATGGCGCGGCAAAGCTGTCGACCTATTACCTGACGCGGCAGCTGGCGATGCAGGGCGGGCTGTCGCACGTTTGGCTGAGGCTGTTTTCAACCTACGGCCCCGATGACAATGATGGTTGGCTCATCCCGATGCTGATAGGCGAAATGCTTGCCGGCCGACGCCCGAGATGCACGCTCGGAACACAGCTTTGGGACTATGTTTATATTGAAGATTTGGCCCAAGGCATTCTTGCCGCTTCGACCAACCCGACGGCCGCGGGACTATTCAATATAGGATCAGGTCATCCAGTCGCCGTCAAAACCATTGTCGAAGCGATTCGTGACCACGTTGCGCCGGACATGGCGCTTGTATTCGGAGAGATTCCCTTCAGACCGGATCAGGTGATGCATTTGGAAGCGGATATAGGCAGACTTGCCGAAGCTACCGGGTGGAGGCCTGTGGTCGATATCAGGAACGGGCTAAAGAGAACTGTAGACTGGTATCGAAAGCAAATCGAAGAGATTTGATGCAGCTTATCGCCGGTCTCGCCGGCAATCGTTGTTGGAGGCACGCGTGACGGCAGAATCTTTGAGCCAGCCGAAGCTGGCCGGCCGTAACCTGGACTCGCAGGCGTTGGCACGGGAAATCCGTGTCGCGGCGCTGCATATGGTCCATAAAACGAAAGCCTCGCATATCGGCAGCGGTTTTTCGATGGCCGACATTCTGGCGGTGCTTTACGGCTCTGTGCTCCGGGTCACCCCCGACAGGATGTCAGACCCCCACCGTGACCGCCTGATCATCAGCAAAGGTCACGCGGCTGCGACGGTGTACGCGGCTCTGGCCTGCACGGGCTTCTTCGACAAACGTCTGCTGGCCGAGTATTCGACCAACGGCTCGATGTTGACCGGCCATGTCAGCGCCATGGTGCCCGGCGTCGAATTCTCCACCGGATCGCTCGGGCATGGCCTCTCCGTTGCCTGTGGGATGGCGCTCGCCGCCCGCATCGACAAGGCGCCGTGGCGAGCTTTCTGCCTCCAGAGCGATGGTGAATGCAATGAAGGGGCAATCTGGGAAGCGGCTCTTTTCGCCGGCCATCACGGCCTGGACAACCTCGTTCTCATGATCGACTACAATAAGATCCAAAGTTTTGGCCGTGTTGAAGAGGTGCTGCGGCTCGAACCGCTCGCGGACAAATGGCGAGCCTTCGGCTGGGCTGTTGCCGAAATAGACGGTCACGACCACGCGCAGCTGGAGAGCCGGCTTCTTCAGCTGCCGATCGCCGGTGGACGACCGCAGGTGATCATTTGCCATACCGTAAAGGGCAAAGGGGTAAGTTTCATGGAAGACCGACTAGAGTGGCATTACAAGTCTCCGAATGACGAGCAGCTCGCAGCGGCCTTGCGGGAACTCGGAGAGGGTTGATGCGCACCGCCTTTATCGACGAACTATGCCTTCTGGCGGCGGAGCGGAGCGACATCGTGCTCTTGTGCGGTGACCTCGGCTACTCCGTGCTCGAGCGGTTTTCCGAACGGTTTCCGAATCGCTTCTATAACGTCGGCATCTGCGAGCAGAACATGGCAGGCCTGGCAGCTGGCTTGGCTTTATCCGGCAAGTGCGTCGTTACCTATTCCATCAACAATTTTGCCATTGCCCGGTGCCTCGAGCAGATTCGCGATGACATTTGCTATCACGACTGCAGCGTGCTGGTGACCTCGGTTGGCGCAGGCGCCGCATACGGCACTCAGGGCTACACGCATCACGGCATAGAGGATATCGCGTTCACGCGAACGCTTCCGAACATGGCCGTGGCAAGCCCGGCTGATCCGTCCGAGACGCGCTCGATCCTCCGTCTGCTCATCGACCGGCGGCGCCCCGCGAGTCTGCGGCTGGCGCGCGGCGGGGAGCCGCTGGTCCACAGCGAGCCGCCTGCGATGACCTTTGGGCAGGCGCTGACGGTGCGGCCGGTCGGCAAGGACGCCAACATCGTCGCCCACGGCGCGGTTGTCCCCGACGCGGTCGCGGCGGCGGATATTTTGGCCGGGGACGGCCTCGATGTCGGTGTGCTCAGCGTTCCCTTCGTCGCGCCGCTGGATGAACAGGCGATCGCCCACGTTTTTCGATCCGGGCGGATCGTCGTCAGTGTCGAGGAACACGTCTATGAGGGCGGATTCGGCGGCGCGGTCGCCGAGCTCGCCGCTGGCTTAAGCGGGCCGCGGGCGCGCCTTGTTCGCACCGGCATCCCGCCCGGAAGCTTCAAGATCGCACTGGACCAGAAGGCCGTCCGGCAGCGGGTCGGCATCGACGCCAAGGGATTGGCCGCAAGAGTTCGTGACGAACTTAAACAGCAGCACTAAGTTGGGACGATCTATCCAGAGAGCTTTTCTGCAAACGACGAGCTCGAGGGCGTGCTTGATGCCACGCTGGAAGGCCGAACCGTTTCGAAATTGACCCGTTCCCGCTCAAACACCAGCGGCTTTCGTCGTACCTGCGCGTAGATTGCGAGCACATACTCGCCGATCAATCCCAACACCAAAAGCTGCACGCCACTAAAGAAGAAAAGCGCGACGATGAGCGTTGGAATTCCGCGTGGCGCGAGGCCACCTCCGCCAGCTATCGAAATCAGGACGGTGACGAACGCATACAGAATGCTGAGAGCCGCAAGCCCGAAGCCGGCGAACAGCGCCACGCGCAAGGGAGCGTTCCAGAACGTGACCAGCCCGTTCATTCCTTGGTCGATCAGGTGAATCAGGCGGTTCTTCGACAGGCCCCGCTTTCGGGCCTGCCACTCGTAGGCAACCCCCACCGCCGTAAATCCACATTCGAAAGTCATCATCCGCATGAACGGATAGGCATCGTCGATTTGACGCATCGCCTCGACGACCACGCGGTCGACGAACTGGAAGTCACCCACGTCGACTGGGACCTCGACATAGGACATTCGAGCAACGGCGCGATAATAGAGCTTGCGGGTCATCCGCATTACGGCGCCTTCCTGCCGCGTTGCCCGGATGCCGTATATGATCTGGTTTCCTTGCTCCCAAAGCCGAGCAAATCGCGGCAGCAAATTGGGCGGATCTTGAAGGTCGGCCGGCAGGAACAGCAGAACCGCATCCCCAGTCGCGGCCATGACTCCATTATAATTTGATCGCAAAGGCCCAAAATTGCGGGCATTCAGGATGATCTTTACTGAAGGATCAGTCGCGGCGATCTCACGCAAAATCGCAACGGTGGAGTCGCTCGATGCATTGTCGCAGAAAACATGCTCACGAGCATATCCGGGCAGTTCTTGTTCGAATATTCTCCTAACCTCTGCATAACACTCCCTGATGTTTTCTTCTTCATTATAGCAGGGCGTTACAACGCTGATAGTTTTCATAGACTAGGTCCTGAAGACAAACGTCTTTTGGATTGCGAACGACAACGGGACGGCCAGCAACAGGCAGATCCCTTGGGCGGGGATCGCGTTTATGCCGCGGGCGCGTATAAAATCCAAAAGGATCAGATTGACGATGTAGACAATTCCGTACGCGGCAACGAAACGGCCGAGCAGCCGATGGTCGCGGTTGTTGAACACGAGACGGCCGGTTGTCAGAAAATTGAACAGGACCCCCAGCACCGTCGACAGGAATAGCGCGGTCGGTGCCGGTGTCCCAATCCAGATCAGCGCGGCAAATACGCCATAACCGAAGATAGTGTTGAGGATGCCAACACCGAGGAAGCGGATAAATTGCCGTATTGGAGGCACTGACAGTCGGTCGCCCATAGGGGCCATGGCATATAGAAAGCTCGCCCTCCGCGCAACCTCACGCGCGCCGATGCATTGGTAGGGTACTACCGACGGAATGCTATGTCCGGCAGGCGAG
>CAZVYC010000194.1:0-10097 GCA_964631425.1 uncultured Rhodospirillales bacterium | reverse complement strand
TGATGTCACGGATTTGCGTATCCGCCTTGATCGTGTCCTGTTGCGCGGCGATGAGGTCGTGCAACAAGGCTTCCTGGACGGCTGCGGCCACCACATTACCGGTCAGCGACAAGTAGGTCGCTTCGAGCTGGAAGCGCTGGTTTTCTGCCTGAGCGGCCAGGGACTCGACCGTCCTGCGGTTGAGTCCGAACACATCGGGCGTGTACGAGACGGAGAGTTGCGCCGTAAACAGCGAGTAATAGGGGTTGCCCGACGCCGAAACCGGCGAGAGTGCCGCCGTCGGCGTCAAATTCCGGGAGTCCGACAGGCCGGCGGTGATGGTCGGATAGGCTGCGCCCTGCTGCGCCAGGACGTTCTCATGCGCCGCGCGCAGCGTCGCCTGGGCAGCGGTAATCGTCGGGTTGGCCTTCAGCGCTTTCTCGATCAGATCGTTTAGCGGCTGCGACCGGAACACCGCCCACCATTGGCCGGGAATATCCATGTCCTGGACGAACCGCTGCGCCCCGCCCTGTTGCGTGGCGGCGGAGGCGGTTTGGTCTGGAAGTGGCCCATAAGCCCGCACGTCGGGCGCCGCCGGGGTGACGAAGTCGGGGCCGACGGTGCAGCCGCAGAGCACGCCGGCAAGAGCCAGGGCCACGCCGGTTTTCAAGCTTTTCATGGTAAAGGACCTCACTCTGCCGCACTCACGACGGCTGATACGGGTTGCTGCGCCGATGCGCGCCGGCTGCCCCTGAACCAGGGATAAATGGCGGGCAGCACGAGGAGGGTCAGGAAGGTCGCGGTCACCAGCCCTCCGATGACGACGGTCGCAAGGGGCCTTTGCACCTCCGCCCCCGCACCGGTCGAAACGGCCATGGGCAGGAAGCCGAGGCTCGCGACCGTCGCGGTCATCAGCACCGGCCGCAGCCGGGACATCGCGGCGTCAAAGGCAGCTCTGATCGGACCAAGCCCTTCCGCCCGCTTCTCCTCGATCGTGGTGACCAGCACCACGCCGTTCAGGACGGCGATGCCGAACAGCGCGATGAAACCGACCGCGGCCGAAATGCTGAACGGCAACCCTCGAATCGTGAGCGCCAGGACGCCGCCGATTGCGGCGAACGGCACGTTGCAGAAGATCATGGCCGACAGGCTGAGCCGGCGGAACATGATGAACAGCAGCGCAAAAATCAGGGCGAGCGCCGCCGGCACCACGACGACCAGGCGCGACACCGCGTCCTGGAGGTTCTTGAACTGACCGCCCCACTCGATCGCGTATCCGCTCGGCAGTTTCACATGAGCGGCAACCGCTTTCTGGCCGTCGGCCACGAAGCTGGCGACGTCACGCCCGCGGACGTTCGCCTGCACCGTGATCTTGCGGCGGCCATGTTCGCGGTCGATCTGCGCCGGCCCCTCCTCCATCCGGATGTCCGCCACCTGGCTCAGCGGCACGGAACGGCCGGTGCCGTCCGAGATGCGCAGGGCGGAGATGTGAGCTAGGTCGCTGCGGTCCACGGGGCTGAGACGAACCCGGATGTCGAAGCGCGCACCGCCTTCGACCATGGTGCCCACCGTCCGCCCGCCGAGGGCTTCCACTTCGTCCAGCACCTGGCTGACGTTCATGCCGTACCGCGCGACCGCCGCGCGATCGACGATGATCCTCAGGTAGGGCTGGCCGGCGGTCTGCTCTGCCGCGACATCGGCCGCCCCAGGAACGCCCGACAAGGCGCCGGCTACGGCCTGCGCAGCCGTGCGCAGCGCGTCCGCGTCGTCGCCGTAGATGACAGCCGCGACGTCCGAGCGCACGCCTTGCAGCATGTCGTCCATGCGCATCTCGATCGGCTGCGCCCAGCTCATCTGCAGGCCCGGCACGCTGTCCTTCAGGGCCGCCGAGTAGGCGTTGATCAGCCCTTCGCGATCGTGTGCCGTGCGCCACTCCGAGCGCGGCTTCAACATGATGAACGTGTCGCTTTGCTCCACGCCCATTGGATCGGTCGGGATCTCGGAGCTGCCGCCGAGGGTCACGGCGGTCTTCACCTCCGGGAACTTGAGCAGGGTCTGCTCGATCATCGTCTGCGTCTTGACGGCGCTGCTGAGCCCGATGCTCGGCAACTTGGTCGTCGTCACCGTCAGCGCGCCTTCGTCCAGGCGCGGGATGAATTCAGCGCCGAGCCGGGTGGCCAGGATGCCGCTCCCCAGAAGCAGCAGAACCGCAAGGCCGAGGGTCCAGCCGGGATGCCGGGTCGTGCGGGTCAGCAGCGGCGAATAGGCGCGGCGGGCCCAGGCGATCAGCCGGCTGTCCTTCTCGGCGACGCGTCCACGAAGCAGATAGCTCGCCAGAACCGGCATCAGCGTCAGCGTCAGCACCAGCGATGCGATCAGGGCGAAGATAACGGTCAGCGCCATCGGCCGGAACAGCTTGCCCTCGACGCCCTGCAGGCTGAGGAGCGGCAGGTAGACGACCGTGATGATCGCAACGGCGAACATGATCGGCCGGGCCACCTCGCGCGCCGCGCTCTGCACGACCTCATCGACGGGCCGATGCGGCGATTCTGCACGCCGCCGCACCACGTTCTCGATCATCACCACCGCGCCGTCGACGAGCAGGCCAAAGTCGATGGCACCGAGGCTCATCAGGTTGCCCGAAAGACCGGCGAAGTACATGGCGGTGGCCGCCGCCAGCATCGAGAGCGGAATGGCGGAGGCGACGATGAGGCCCGCGCGCGCGTTGCCGAGCAGGGCGAACAGCACCACGATTACCAGAATCGCGCCCTCGGTAAGGTTGTGGGCCACCGTATGGATGGTCTGCCCGATCAGATCGGCCCGGTTGTAATAGGGCACGATCTCGACGCCCGGCGGCAGGCTCGGCCGGATATCGTCCACCGCCTTGGCCACGCTCTGCGCGACCTCGCGGGTGTTCTCGCCCATGAGCATCAAGGCGACGCCGGTAACGGTCTCGCCTTTTCCATCACGCGTGACGGCACCGAGCCGCGGGCGCGCAGCTGCCGCGACGGTGGCGACATCGCGCAAGTAGAGCGGCACGCCGTTCTCGTTGGTGCGCAGGACGATGTTGCCCAGGTCGGCCGGGTTCTCGACCAGCCCTTCACCGCGGATCACGGACTGTTCGCCATTATGCTCCAAGGTGGCGCCGCCGCGCGCGCCATTGTTGCGCTGGATCGCATCGAACACGTCGCCCACGGACAGACCATAACGGGTGAGCGCGCTGGCCGAGACCTGGATCTCGTATGTCTTAAGCTCGCCGCCATTGGCATTGACGTCGATCACGCCCGAGACCTGACGGAGGCGCGGAGCGATCTGCCAGTCCAGAATCGTCCGCAGCTTCATCGCGGAGCTGTGGCTGCCACGCACTTCGAACTGAAAGATCTCGCCAAGGCCGGTCGAGATCGGTCCCAGCTGCGGCGGGCTCGCCTCCGGCGGCAGCTGCACCTGCGGCAAGCGGCTGCTGACCAGGTTGCGCGCCGCGTAGATGTCGACCGTATCGGCAAAGCGCACATAGACGACGGATAGGCCGTAGCGTGACACCGAGCGCAAATTCTCCATGTGCGGCATGCCCTGCAGCGCCAGCTCGAGGGGCGTGGTGATGAACCGCTCGACGTCGAGCGGGCCCAGGCCCGGTGCTTGCGTGATGACCAGGACCTGCCGCGGCGAAATGTCGGGCTGGGCGTCAATCGGCAAGCGCTGCAGGCTCGCCCCGCCGAGGACGCCGAGAATAACGATAAGAAGGATGACAACGACGCGATTGGCGAGCGCCGCATCGACGATGCGCGTGAACATTTGGAGTCCTCAGCCTTGATCGGGAATTGTTGATTGCATCACGGCCGCCTTCAGCCAGAAGCTGCCCTCGGTCACGACTGAGCGATTGGCCTGCAGCCCGTCCACGATCTCGGTGAAACCGTCGCCGCGCAGGCCCAGCCGCACGGCATGCTGCTCGAAATGCCCTGCGCCGGTCGGGGTGAAGACCACCGGCGTGCCATTGATGTCCTGCAAGGCCGCATCCGGCACTACGATGCCGTCGCGACCGAGCGGCTCCTTGATATCGGCCGTGACGAACATGTTGGCGCGGAGCGCGCCATCGGGGTTCGCCACCTCGCAGCGCACCCTGGCCGTGCCGCTGCGCGGATCGATCTGGTCGGGGATATAGGCGACGCGCCCGACGAAGGTGCGCCCCGGGTAGGCGTCGACGCTCAGCGAAACGGTCTCGCCAACCTGGACCGCACCCAGATCCCGCTCGGCGACATCGACCTGCACCCACACCGTCGACAGATCCGCCAGCGTGAACAGCTGGCGGGTGGTGTCGACCAGTTCGCCCGGTACGGCGCCGATCGAATGGACGACGCCGTCGAACGGCGCGACGATCGCGCCGCGCGAACTTGCCGGCCCCTGGACAACCGCGGCGATGTCGCCGGCCGGCGCAGCCTGCGGCCCGGCCGGCATCTGCCGCTGCTCCGTCTCCTTCCATTGCTGCAGTTCGGCCTGGAGGGTGCGAGTCGCCGCATCGGCCCGCGCCACCTCGGCCCGGCGGCGCTCCAACTCGCTCCGGGACAGTCCGCCGATGCGCACCAGCTCTCCGGCGCGGTTGTAGGCGGCCTGCGCGACCGCGGCCTCGGCTGTCGCCTGGGCCAGCGAGGCCTCAGCGGCGGCGATGCGACTACGTGTGTCGCCAAGGTCGTAGTTGTCGATCAGGGCGAGACGCTGGCCGGCCCGCACCGGCTGACCGACGGCGACCTCGATGGACTGGATGCGGCCACGGGCTGGAGGGCTGAGCTGCGCCATGCGAAGGTCGTTGAAGGCGACGACTCCGGTCGCGCGGACCGTTCGCACCAGCGGCTGGACGTCAGCCGTCGCGAAATGCAGGTCCATATTCTGCAGGGCTGCCGGCGCCAACTCGATGCTGTCCGGATCCTGTTGGGCCGAACCCGGCCGGCTTGTCCCAGCTGCGGATGCCGACACTGCGGCGTCTGGCACGCCTGCAGAGCCGCGGCTAATCTCGAATTCTCCCGCCGCCGCTACCAGGGCAGCCGCTCCTATGAGGAGCGCGATCCGGTACTTTCTCGTCCGGACGCGGACTTGCCGAAGCTTTAATTCCGGGATGGTCAACGACATGTGTGTGCTTCGCATTTGGCGATACCCCCATCCGAGCAGTGAACTTCGGCGAGAGGTCTACCAAGGCGTCGTGACGCAAACCTTACGGAGTTTCGGCCGTTCGTCAGTTTCGCGTAAGCCAACTGCGCGATGTAATGCATCGTCGGAAAGGTACTGAGATGCGAGTTTTATTGGTTGAAGACGAGCCGCATATCGGCTCCGCTGTTCAAGAGCATGTTCGAGCCGCCGGGCATGCGGTCGACTGGGTTCGTGAAGTCGGCGCCGCGAGCGATGGGCTACGGTGCGTGCCGTACGACGCGTTGCTGCTCGACCTTCATCTGCCGGACGGCCGGGGTCTGGACCTGCTGAAAGAGTTGCGGCGGCGCGGTGACGCGCTGCCGGTCGTCATCCTGACCGCGCGTGATCAGGTGAGCGACCGGATCGAGGGGCTCAAGGCCGGGGCTGACGATTATCTGGTGAAACCGTTTGACCTCGATGAGTTGAACGCGCGGCTTCAGGCCGTCGCGCGCCGCTATCACGGTAAAGCGATTCCGACGATCCGCTTCGGACCTGTCGAACTCGAGCCGGAGACACGCGTCGCCCGCCTCGACGGAAAGGTGGTGGACGTGACTGCCCGCGAGTGGGCGGTACTCGACGTGCTGATCCGGCGACCCAAAGCGACAGTGTCCAGGGAAGCGATCGAGGAAGCGCTCTACGCGTTCGGGAGCGAGATCGAGAGCAACGCGATCGAGGTCCATATAAGCCGGATCAGACGGAAGTTCGGTCGCGACTTCATCCGGACCGTTCGCGGTCTTGGCTATAGCCTGACGGGTTAGAGCGATGGCAAACCGAAGCGCAAACCGAAGCATAGTCTCGCGACTGATCTTGGCCTTGGTGTCGGGGCTGGCGGGCGTCTGCGTGCTCGGCAGCGTGGGGGCCGCGCTGCTAACCCGCTTCGAGGTTAACGAAAGGCTCGATAATGCCCTGGAGGAGGTCGCCCAGCGTCTGATGCCGCTCGCCGATGGTGCGCTGTCGGAGCCCGAAGCGATGCGGTCCCTGGGGGAGCACATGCTCCCGGCCCTGGACCCCCGCGCCATTGCCTACCAGATTGTCGACGGGACGGGCCGTCTCGTCTTGCGCTCGCCCAATGCTCCCGAAACGCCGTTCAAAGGCATCCCTGAGCCGGGATTTCACGAGACGCCGCGTTATCGGATTTACACCGTGCCCACAACGAAGGGCCCGTACTGGCTGGAGATTGCCGAGCCGCAAATCCATCGCCATGAGGCGATGGGTCGAGCCATAGAGCTTGCGATCCTGCCTCTGCTAGGGTTGGTGCCACTTTCCTGGATCGTGATCAGATGGGCGGTGCGGCGCAGCTTCCGGCCGCTGATCAAGCTGCAGCGCGAAATCGGCACCCGCAGCGGAACAAATCTCGCGCGAATTCCCGACTTGGAATTTCCCGCCGAACTCCAGCCCATCCATACGGCCGTCAACCGGCTGCTGGAGCGCCTGGAGCGCGCGTTGACGACAGAGCGGCAGTTCGCGGCCAACAGCGCGCATGAACTGCGCACGCCGATCGCAGGGGCCCTAGCGCAGATGCAGGTGCTGTCCGCTCAGTTGAACGATCCGCGCCATGCCGAGCGCGCCGCCCTGATCATCCGCCAGATCAAAGGCCTGGGCGAATTGACCGAGAAGCTGCTGCAGCTGTCGCGGGCCGGAGCCGGCCTGGCACTCGCGCGCGAACCCGTGGATCTGGTGCCGGCGCTGAAAGTCCTGGTGGACGAGTTCCGACGTCAGGACGGGGTGGGCGAAAGACTTGAGATCGACTTAGGCGAAGACCCCCAGTTCATCGTCCACTCGGACATTGATGTCCTGGGCATCGCCATTCGCAACCTGCTCGAGAATGCCGCGCAGTATGGTTCACCCGATGAGCCCATCCGCGTTTTCGTGCGCGGCCACACGATTGGAGTCATCAGCGGCGGTCGAGTGCTGAACCCGGATCTGCTAGCAGTGCTGACCCAACCGTTTCAACGCGGCACGACCGTCGGTCAAGGACGCGGCCTCGGCCTCGCCATCGTCAACAGCATCATGCGGCAGGTGGGCGGCAGCCTGCGACTTTCATCGCCGCCGGAGCACTATACGGCAGGTTTCGAGGCGCTGCTCGTGTTTCCGGAAACCGACTCCGTCACGCCGGTCCGCGCTGCGGAAAAATCGAGGAGGGGTGGCCTCCTACGGGCGGACATCTCTGCGCCCGCGCCGGGACGGATCGTCCAAGCCAGAACCTGACCGCGGTGGCACGACAGGTGCATGTCCCCGCGGTTTCACCGAAATCCCATCGCTTTGCGCCAAATCAGGCCAGCCTCGTTCCTCGCGATATCACTGGACGGTTGGCTGGGCGGCAACGATCGCGTGATTCTGCTCGTCCAGCAGCGGCACGCCGTACTGGTTGAGGATGTTCGTAATTTCCGCCTGCCGCCGCTGTATGGCTTGATTGATGCGGCGACGCCACTCCGGTTCGCCCGGCCGCAAACCCATCGAAATGTGATAGTCGAGCCGGGTCGAATCCGGTTCAGTGGCAAGGAATGCGGCCTTGAGCGGCAAATGTTCATGGCTGATGTAATAGCCGGCGATCGGCCCCCACAGCAGGCCGATATCGGTTTTGCGGTCGAGGATATCCTGGATCAGCTGTCGCGCCGGCGCCTCATAGCGTGTATCCACCGACAGCGCATAGGACGTTACGTGCGGCATGAGACCGTGCCGAACGAGGAGATCGGCCGGCGGCGTCCCCGCGATCACACCGATCCGCTTGTCCGCCAGCGATGGATCGCCGAGCGTGGTTGCGGTGATATTCCCGTCGGCACGGCTGACGATCATGTATCCCGAATGATAGTAGGGCGTGGTCGTGTCCATTTCGTCGTCACCCGACACGGTCCCCATCACCAGGTCGCATAACCGCTTTCGCAGCGTCTGGCGGGCGAAGGCGCCGATTCGCGGAAACCAGACATACGTGACCGGAACACGAAGATCCTGGGCGACAATTTCGGCGATCTCGTTTTCGAATCCTTCCTTTTTGTCATTCGAGAACGGAAGGTCGTTCGGGTCTGCGCAGACCCGCAGCTCCGTCCGAGGCACCAGGTCGACAACCTGGGCATTCACCGGCGGCGCCGGGACGGCGGCAGCCAGGACGGCCACCAGGATGACGGCCGCCCGACTGAGGGCCGCCACGATAACGGCCATTGCCGCCCGACTAGTCATCGCCGTCAATACGCTTCGGCCGGCCTCGTCCTAGGACGCCATCGGAGCGCGCCTTAAGATATCCGTAGATGTCGCCCAGATAGTCGACGACATCCGCGGTCTCCGAGAAGGACGGCATGACATTGTTGCTGCTGGTGCTGACGTTTTTGCGCCCGTTGATGACCACGTCGTCGAATTGCTCCTCGGTCATATGCTTGAGCGAGTCGGTCAGGTCGGGAGCGTAGGAGCTGCCGGAACCGTCGGGGCCGTGGCAACGCAGGCAGGATTCCCCATACCGCCGATACCCATTGAAGGTCGCCATGTCGACTTTGCCGTCAACCACCGTATAGGGAGGCTTGTCGGCAGCACGCGCCGGCATGGCGGGAACGAGAAGGATCAGATCGGCAAAGAATAGCCCAATGGCGAAGAAGGCGATGACGAGCGAATAGAGCGTGTTGCGCATTCTGGAGTTCCATGGGCTGGTTGGTCTGAGCGTTCATGGGGAGTGCGACGTCTGCAGGGGAATCAGCCGGTTTGGATTCGGCGACGTCATGACGGCAAAAAAATTGTTCCCGGCGGCAAGGAGCCTGCCGGGAACAGCGTGGCTGGTGTCCGCGGGCGAACGTGTCAGGGAAGGGCAAACACGGTCAGGACACCACCCAGTTGCGTATAATTGGCGAGCTGCTTGTAGGCGCCGACCGCGCCGAGGCCCTCGGTGTCGCCCGTCAGGCCCGCCGCCATCCCGATGCCGGCCCAGCCTCCGACCCCGGAGAGCACGGCGATATATTGCTTGCCCTTGTGCGTATAGGTCGTGACGTTGCCGATGATGCCGGAGGGAGTCTTGAACTTGTACAGCTCCTTCCCGGTCTTCATATCGACTGCCTTCAGATAACCCTCGAGCGTCCCGTAGAAGACGACGCCGCCAGCGGTCGCGAGCGCTCCGGACCAGACCGAGAACGGCTCCGGATCCGACCACACGATCTTCCCGTTGCCGGCATCCCACGCGATGAAGTTGCCGAGATTGTTCTGGCCGGCAGGCGGGAACATCGACAGGGTCGCGCCGACATAGGGCTGACCCGCCGTGTACGTCACCTTGAACGGCTCATAATCCATGCAGACATGGTTGGTCGGCACATAGAACATCCCGGTTTCCGGCGAGAATGACGCGGGCTGCTGGTCTTTCGAGCCAAGGGCCGCTGGACAGATGCCCTTGGTGTTATGATCGGCGCCGCCGGCCTGGGTGCTGTATTTCGTCACGACCTCCGGCCGGCCCGTCTTCATGTCGACATGGGTCGCCCAGTTGACCGCCGGATCGTATTTCTCGGCGACCAGCAACTCGCCGGTCTCCCGATTCAGCGTATAGCCGAAGCCGTTGCGGTCAAAATGGACCAGCGCCTTCGTCATCTTTCCCTTCACGGGGATATCGGCCAGGATCATCTCATTGACGCCGTCGTAATCCCATTCGTCGTGCGGCGTCATCTGGAAGACCCATTTGGCAACGCCGGTATCGGGATTGCGGGCGAAGATCGTCATCGACCATTTATTGTCCCCCGGCCGCTGCACCGGGTTCCAGGTGCTGGGATTGCCCGAGCCGTAATAAATCAAGTTCAGCTGCGGGTAATAAGAGTACCAGCCCCAGGTGTCGCCGCCGCCGATCTTCCATTGGTCGCCCTGCCAGCTGGCCTCGCTGGAGTTCGCCGCGACCGGCTTGCCGAGGTCGGTGGTCTTGCCGGGCTCGATCAGCGTGTCGCTGTCCGGGCCCATCGAATAGCCGCGCCAGACCT
>CAZVYC010000193.1:0-10104 GCA_964631425.1 uncultured Rhodospirillales bacterium | reverse complement strand
CGCCGAAATAATCGTTGTAATAGGGCAGGATCTGCGAGGCGGTCTCCAGCGCATAGCGTCCCTGCTCGACCTTGCCCTGGATCGTGTCGACCCCGATGTCGACGCCGCCGGCTTGCTGGTCGATGCGCTCCATCTCGCCCGCGACCAGGACCAGGAGATAGCTCGACATCTTGGGCGTGGTGCCGAAGGTGACCTTCTTGCGGCCGGAGCCGGCATCCTCCTCATGCGCGACCGGCATGTTGGAGATCGCCCGAAAATCGGCCGGCAGGACGGCGGACAGTGTATAGGTCGCCTTGAATGCCGGCTCGTCCCAACCCGGGAACATGCGCCGCTCGTCGGTGGCCTCAAACTGGGTGACCAGCATGCGCTTGTGCACGCCGGCCACGGTGTAATCGTTGTAGTATAGCCCCGACGGCTGCTGCGTGATCGGTCCGGAATAAGCGATCTCGAGCGTGTGCGGGCCGGGGCTGAGCGCGTGCGGAAAGCGGAAGGTCGCCGTCTCGGCCTTGGCGTCGAGCGCGACCGTAGCCTTGGCGCCGTCTTCGCCTTTGAGCGCCACCGACTGGAACGCCAGTCCATTGCCGTTGAGCGTCACCATGTCGCCGGGCTTGGCCACGGTGATGTCCACCTCTTCACGGCCGGTGAAGGTCAATTTATCGAGATCGGTGGCGAGATCGATGCGATAGGCGGTGGGGACAACGGTCTTGGGCAGCTTGCCGGGCGTGCTCGCGAAATCGAAGGGCTGCTCGGCGATCGCCCCTGGCGCCGTGGCCAATCCGGCCAAGAGCGCGGCAAGCGATACGCCGCATCCCGAAAATTTTACCAATTGCATAGCTCCTATGCGTCGGACGAAGCGCCCCTTATGGCATGTGAGGCGCGAAACCGACAATGGGGGCCGGCCGAGGCGATTTGTAGGGTGGGCTGAGCGCAAGCGCACCCCACGCGGAGCAAGCCGGTGGGCTTCGCGTTCCGCTCAGCCCACCCTACGCCGTCTAGCCAAGTTGCTCCTTCAGTCCCGCGGCCCATTCGAGAAACGCGCTGATTTCGCCGGATTCCTGGCAGAAGGTGATGAGAAGCGGGCTCAAGGTTGTGGCGCCGGCCCTGACCCACTCGCGGGCCGAGGCGGCGGTGGCGTCGTAATCGATTGCCCCGTCCGCCCGGCCCACCGGGCCGAACTGGACCTCGATCTGCAAGGTTGCCGGGTCGCGGCCATATTCGGCCACGATGCGTTTCAGCGTGGCCACGCGCTCGGCGAATTCCGGCAGGTTGACCGGGTTGACCGCCCAGCCGTCCGCGACGCGGGCAATGCGGGCGAAATTGCGGTCGGTCGGCGCGAAGCCCAGCAGGATCGGCAGCTTGGCGCCCTGGGCCGGGAAAGGGCGGGAGTGGAATTTCTCGAAGTTTATATGCTTGCCGGCGAAGTTGGCGGGGGCTTGGCCCCACAGAGCCCGGCAGGCCAGCACCATCTCCTCCAGGTAGCCGAACCGCCCTTCGAAGGGCATGTTGGCTGCGGCGAATTCGGCCTCCTGCCAGCCGACGCCGAGGCCCATCGTCACCCGGCCGCCCGAGATGACGTCGAGCGTCGCCAGCTGCTTAGCCAGGAGCAGCGCGGGCCGGAGTGGCGCGACCAGGACGAAGGTGGACAGCCGGGCTCGCTTCGTCACCGCGGCCGCGGCCGACAGAAAGGCGATCGGCTCGAGCCAGGATTGGTCGATGTCGTACGGGAAGCCGTGCGTCCGGCGGCGCTCAGCATGGGCGTCTTCGTTGAAGCCCAGATGGTCGCAATTGCTGATCAGGTCGATGCCCATCCGGTCAGCCTCGGCGACCGCGTCCAGCACGGGCGGGACGGCACCGTCGAACAGGCGCTCCGCGCCCATGAAATTCACGCCGATTTTCACGCTTCCTCCCGGTCCTGGGTTTCGTTCACAGTGGCCTTCTTATTCGATCATGTAGGAATAGGACACAGATCCATGCTGACGCTACGCCCTAATTGCGAATGCTGTGATGCCGATCTGCCGCCGGATTCGACCGAGGCGATGATCTGTTCGTTCGAGTGCACGTTCTGCCGCCGTTGCGCGCGGGACGTGCTGGGCCGGGTTTGCCCGAATTGCGGCGGCGGGCTGGTGGCACGGCCGATCCGCCCGCCGGACAGGCTGGTGGCGCACCCGGCCTCGACGGTTCGCGTTGTCAGGTCCACGCCCTGTTCCACGGGCCCTGCTCCGCGGGTTGAACTTCCCGGGAGCCTGTTCTAATCCCGCCCGCAACGCTTTTCTGTGATCCCGGCGCGGCCCCATCTCGGGCGGCTCGCCACGAGAAAGACTGTGATCATGCGTACTCGCTTCCCTCGTTGTCTTCGCGGTGCAGCCGCCCTCCTGACGACCTTCGCCGGCACGGCGTTTGCCGACCCTGCACTGATGTCTAAGCCGCTCGATCCGGCGAATTTCGACAAGAGCGTTCCGGCCTGCACCGATTTCTATAAATTCGCGACGGGGGGCTGGACCTCCACGCACCCGATCCCGGCGGCGCTGTCGCGCTGGTCGGCCTTCGACCAGCTGACCGAGAAGAACCTCGCCGACATGCATGCGGTGATGGACCGGCTGGTCGCCACGCCGGATACGAGCGACCCCGATTTCCCACGCATCGCCAATTACTACAAGGCGTGCATGGACGAGGACCGCATTGAGAAGGAGGGGGCGGCGTGGCTGCAGGGCCAACTTCAGCCGATCGATGCGGTGACGACCGAGGGCGCTCTCGTCGCCCTCATCGGCAAGCTGCAGGATGCGGGCTATTCGCCGTTCTTCAGTTTCGGCTCGGCGCCCGACGGCGTCGATTCCGATCATGAGGACGCGGCGATCTTCCAGGGCGGGCTCACCCTGCCGAACAAGGATTTCTATACGCGCGACGATGCGCAGTCGAAGGCGATTCGCGACAAGCTGGTTGCGCATATCACCAAGATGTTTGTTCTCGCCGGCGAGCCCGACGCGCAGGCGGCCGGCGACGCCGCCGCCGTCCTGGATATCGAGACGAAGCTGGCCGAGGCATCGCGCAGCCCGGCCGAGCTGCGTGACCCGATCAAGAACTACAATATGATGACGATCACCACGATCGAGACCCTGTCGCCGGGCTTCAACTGGCGCGCGCTGATGCAAGCGGTGGGCTCGCCCGTCGTGACCAGCGCGGATGTCGGCCAGCCCGATTTCTTGAAGGGCTTCAACGCCGTGCTGACCGGGACCAAGCTGGACGCACTCAAGGCCTATCTCAAGTGGAACGTCATCCACGCTGGCGGCAACGCGCTGCCCAAGCGCTTCGTCGACGAGGAGTTCGATTTCAGCCGCAACCTCTCCGGCGCCAAGGAGCTTCGTCCGCGCTGGCAGCGCTGCCTGCGTGCGACCACCGCCGTTATGCCCGATGCAGTCGGCAAGGCCTTCGTCAAGAACCTGGTCCCGGCCGGCACCAAGGAGCGCGCCGTCAAGATGGTGCACAATATCCGCGAGACGCTGCGCGAAGATATCCAGACGCTCGACTGGATGAGCCCGGAGACGAAGAAATACGCCACGCTGAAGCTCGACAAGATGACCGAGCACATCGCCTATCCCGACAAGCCGATCGACTATTCGACCTTGCAGATCGGACCGTACGCGCTCTATGGCGACGCGGTGCTGGCGGCGAGGCGTTTCGGCGAGCATCACGATATCGCGAAGATCGACAAGCCGACCAATCGCGACGAGTGGCAGATGTCGGCGATGGCCACCAACGCCTATTACAGCCCGCCCGACAACTCGATCACCTTCCCGGCGGGCATCCTGCTGCCGCCGTTCTTCGACGTGAACGCCGACGATGCGGTCAATTACGGCGGGATCGGCGTGGTGATCGGGCACGAGATGACCCACGGCTTCGACGACCAGGGACGGAACTACGACGCCAAGGGCAACCTCAAGGACTGGTGGACCCCCACCGACGCGGCGAATTTCGCCAAGCGCGGCAAATGCATCGCCGACGAATTCGATGCTTTCATCGCGATCGACGACGTGCACGAGAACGGCAAGCTGGAGGAGGGCGAGGCGATCGCCGACCTGGGCGGCACCACGATCGCGCACCGGGCGTTCGAGAAGACCGCCGAAGCCAAGTCAGGCGCGCCGATTGACGGGCTTACCCCAGAGCAGCGCTTCTATGCCGCCTTCGCGCAGATCTGGGAGCAGAATATCCGTCCGGAGATGGCTCGCACCCTGGCACTGTCGGATCCGCATCCGCTCGCCAATTACCGCGTGATCGGCACGATCAGCAATCTGCCGACCTTCGCCAAGGCTTACAAATGCGCGCCTGATGCGCCGATGGTTCGCAAGGAAAGCTGCAAGATCTGGTAGCGCCGGCGGACGGAGCGGGATGAGATCTCAGGGCAATCGATTACGCAGATTGGCGCAGATTAAATGCGGATCACCACAGAGGCACAGAGGACACGGAGGAAGAATTTTTCGCTACGCGGCTTCATGAATTTATGGCGCCGCAGGCAATATTTCAAATTTCCTGGCTTCGTGTCCTCTGTGCCTCTGTGGTAAAATTCTTAATCGACGCAATATGCGTAATCTGCGGATAAATAATTCGGCTCTATGGCGCGCCGGTCCAGATCTGCCGGATGCCGACCACCATGTACTCGACGGCGACGGCGGCCAAGAGGATGCCGAGCAGCCGCGTCGCGACGCCGGCGAGGGTAGGGCCGATGATGCGGCCTAACCGCCCGGCCGCGAGGAAGGTTGCGAGGGTGATGGCCAGCACCAGCAGCATCGAAGCCAGCACGATGCCCTGCTCCACGGGGGAACCCTTGTAGCGGCTGGTCAGCAGCAGGGCGGACGTAATGGCGCCCGGGCCGGCGATCAACGGGATGCCGAGCGGGAAGATCGCGATGTCTTCGGCATGCGGCTCGATCGCGGCGGCATTCTGCGCAGTCTCGCCGCGGCGCTGCCCGCGATGCTGGAACATCATCTCGATGGCGAGCAGGAAGAGCATCGCCCCGCCTGCGGCGCGGAACGCCGGCAGCGAGATGCCGAGCGCATTCAGGATCCGCTGCCCGCCCAGCGCGAAGAGCAGCAGCACGAGGCTGCCGATAATCGTGCCGCGGATCGCCAGCCGGCGCCGGCTCGGCAGGTCGAGCCGCATGGCGAGCCCGTTGAAGATGCCGATCAGGCCGACCGGGTCGATGATGACGAAAAAGGTAACGAAGCTGTTGATCGCCAGGTCGACCAGCGGGTGGCTCGGCATGTCCGGGTCTCAGCTTGGTTGCCAGCCGCAGGCGGCGAGGGCATCCAGCATATGCGGCGGCGGCGGCGCGGTCACGGTGATCGGCTCCTTAGTCGGATACAGCGCCACGGTGACAGCGCGGGAATGCAGGTGCAGGGGCCGGTCCGGGTCGGGGCGGCCATAGATCGGGTCGCCTAGCACCGGGCAGCCGATCGCTGCCGCATGAACGCGGATCTGGTGCGTGCGGCCGGTCTTGGGCCGGAACTCGACCCAGGCGAAGCCGTCCGAGCGGCCCAGCACGCTATACTCGGTGATGGATTCCTGCCCGGCCGGGTCGGCGAACATGCGCCAGGAATCCTTGCGCGTGACCTTCCTGAGCGGCAGGTCGATGGTGCTCTGGTCAGCCGGCATGCCGCCTTCCACGATCGCCCAATAGGTTTTCTCGACCTTGCCCTGGCTGAACAGCTTGCCCAGCCGGGCTAGCGCCTTGCGGTGACGGCCCAGCACCAGGCAGCCGCTGGTGTCGCGATCCAGCCGATGCGCCAGCGCGGGCAGGCGCGGCAGGCCGAAGGCGAGGGCCGGGAAATACTGCTCCAGATTGGCCCCGCCACCAGGGCCTTGATGCACGGGAATGCCGGCGGGCTTGTCGATGACGATCATCATCGCATCGCGGAAGAGGACGCGATCGAGGAGGAAGTCGGGGCTGAGCGTTTGCTGGGCGGCGGTTTGCGGAAAGGCGACGGGCATCGGCGATGCTCTATGCGCCGGACTCGTTCTGCGCAAGGTGCGTAAGTGGGCTGCAGTCTACTACCTGCGCTGCCGATCTAGTACCGACTTTCATGGAAAGCCGGTACGTCGATTCATGTTTAGTATCCGATTCACGCGCCGTCGCGTGCGACTCACGCTCCCCTGCGATCGGATACTAGGGGGCGATGCGCGGGCTCAGGATCGTCTTGGGCTCGAGATGGGCTTCCAGGCCGAACACGCCGTTCTCCCGCCCGAGGCTTGCCGACAGCGTGCCGCAGGACATGATCGCCGTGCCGCCCCAGGGACTTCGATATAGGAGGGGATCAACGGATCAAGCGCGTAGTGTATCCTTGCAACCTTCAGGAGATTGCCGATGCGTCTGCTGCAGGGATGTTAACTCTGCGATCGGAGCGACCAAAAGTGTTGAAACTGACAGGCCACCTTGCGGCATGCGGATTTCTAGTCCTGCTGATCGCCGCGTGGGGCATGCGCGGAACGCTGGGGGCGCCATCGCCGCAGGACACCGACTGGAGCAAGGCCGAGACGATGACGGTCAAGCTCAGCGACTTCGAGTTTTCTCCCGCCTACGTGGGATTGCGCCTGGGGATGCCGGTCCGCCTCATCCTCGTCAACGAAGGCAGCGGCAAGCATGATTTCAGCGCGCCGGAATTCTTCTCGACGGTAACGTACCGGCCGGGCAGCGTAGTACCGGCGGAGGGCAGGATCGAGGTTCCCAAGAACGAAACGAAAGAAGTGGACCTGCTGCCGCTGACCGCCGGCAGCTATAAGCTCAAATGTACCGAGTTTCTGCACAGCTTCTTCGGAATGCGTGGGATCATCGAAGTGACGGGTGGACCACGCTGATCCAGGGGGGTTATCTGGTTCCGTTTGCGTGAAGTCCGGTTTCGGGGCGGGAAGCGTGCCGACGCTCAGGTGCCATCGCAACGAATTGGCCTTGCCCAGCTGCGCCCAGCGCCCGCGATGCCGGGCGGCCCAGCCTAGTACGCGTAAGGATAGCAGCTGTCCCGGTCGAGCATCAGGCCGAACTGTTTGGCCAGCGCCCGGATTGCCTCGCCTTCGGATGGGTAGGGGTCGCAGTTCGACCGACCGACAATGATGATGTGAAAGCGGGTCGCGCGCTTGCCGCCCGGCGGCAGCATGGCGGTTGCAAGGCCATTTCCCTCGCCGTCGCGGAGTGTCAGGAACAAGGGCATCTCACGCTCGACATGCGCGTTGAGCCCGATATCCTGTTCAATATAAGAGAGCGCGGCGGCGGGCCGATAGCTTTGCACCGCCTTTTCCCGCTCGCGGCGAAAATATTTCTCGACCGCATGCTGCATGAGCTCGGATTCCTGCAGCGCCTCCAGCTCGGTCTCGATCCGGAACCAAGCTTTTCTATTCGGTGCATCACAAACGAATTTCATGCCCAGAGCATACGCCAAAGCGCCCTCGGCCGCCACCCAGGCGAGGAGAGATGTCCGCAGCGAATGATATATCCGGGTCGCTGGACGACCCTCCTCCGGAAGTCATAAGTGAGACGTGGCACCCAGGAAAGCCGAGCGTTCGCAGGAATGGCGTCGTATACCTTAGCCGAGACAATTGAAGAATCGCCGACGGGGCGGTTCCCAGTCTCATGGAGGTATGCTCATGGGCGCCGATACGGAGATCCAGCCCTTTCCAGCCGGCTTTAGAACTCACGACATTTCGACGAACGGCGTAACCATCCATGTGCGAATCGGGGGCCAGGGGCCAGCCGCCGTCCTACTTCACGGCTATGGCGAGACCGGCGACATGTGGGCTCCCCTGGCGTCCGAGCTGGTCCGCGACCATACTGTCATTGTGCCGGATCTGCGTGGGATGGGGCTGTCCTCCCGTCCGTCAGGCGGGTACGACAAGAAGACTCAGGGCCATGATATCGCCGGCGTGCTGGATACGCTCAGGATCGAGCGAGCGGATCTCATCGCGCACGACATCGGCAACATGGTGGGCTACGCTTTCGCGGCCCAGTTCCAAGGCCGGGTCGCGCGCTTCGTGGTCATGGATGCGCCATTGCCGGGTGTGGGGCCATGGGAGGAGATCCTTAAGAATCCGCTCCTGTGGCATTTCCGGTTCGGCGGCCCCGACATGGAGCGGTTGGTCGCCGGCCGCGAGCGCATTTATCTTGATCGGTTCTGGAATGAATTCTCGGCTGATCCGGCGGCATTCAGGGAGAGCTCCCGCGAGCATTACGCAAAATTGTATGCGCAGCCCGGCGCAATGCGCGCCGGTTTTGCACAGTTTGCCGCGTTCGACCAGGACGCCATCGATAACCGAGCCTTCGTTGCCGCAGGAAAGCTAACGATGCCGGTCCTCGCCATCGGTGGCGAGAAGTCCTTTGGTCCGACGATGGCTGTCGTCATGCGAGCCGCCGCGACGGACGTGCAGGAGCTCGTCATTCCGGGTTCAGGGCATTGGCTCATGGAGGAGCAGCCCGCCGCTACAATATCGGCGGTGCGCACCTATCTGGATAAGCATCGGTAAGGGCCGGTGCCATCGCAGGTGGCCGACGCGTAAGTCCCGTTGGGGAGCGCCATGAAAAATGATCTTGTTCTTCGCGCGATCGATGGCCCAATCGCCCGCCTGACACTGAACAATCCAGCCCGGGCCAACGCGCTGTCGGAGGCGATGATGGCGGCGCTGGATGGGGCTTTGGCAGAGGCGGCAGCCGATGAGCGCGTGAGGGTTATTGTGCTTGAGGCGGCGGGCAAGGTGTTTTGCGCCGGACACGACCTAGCCGAGTTGCGCGCATCCGATGACCCACGCCAGCACGAAACCTTGTTCGAACGCTGCTCCGCGCTGATGATGGCCGTGGGCGCGTGCCGGGCCCCCGTCATCGCGCGGGTGCAGGGCGCGGCGGTCGCGGCGGGCTGTCAGCTCGTGGCCAGCTGCGACCTGGCCTACGCCGCCGAGACCGCGCAGTTCGCGGTCCCAGGGATCAATCTCGGCCTCTTCTGCTCGACGCCCGGCGTAGCCCTGGGTCGGACCGTGGGGCGCAAGGCAAGCATGGACATGCTGCTCACCGGCCGCTCCATTGATGCGTATCGCGCTGTTGCGCTCGGTCTGATCAATCTGGCTGTGCCAGGCGAGGATCTGGACCACGTCGTCGACGACACGGCACGGATCATCGCCGGCAAACCGCCGGACGCCATTGCGCTGGGCAAGGCGACCTTCCACCGCCAAATCGAGGCCTCGCTCGCCGACGCCTACGTCATCGCCTCACGGGCCATGGTCGAAAACCTGGGCTTTCCTAGCGCACGCGCGGGAATCGACGGGTTCTTGAAGCATAGATAGGCATCGGGGGCTCCTATGCGTCGAAAGGCAGATCACTAAGGCTTGCAGATGCCGAGCGCCGTGGCTCTCTGGATAAGATCCGAATATTATGACTGTCGCGGGCGCGAGGTTTCGGCCCAATCGCAGAGGACCGGAGCAGGCGTCGCAGCCGCCTCAACGCGGCCACCATCGGCTATTCGTATCCCCCTCCCCTCGCGGGCCCCCTCGCGGGAGGGGTGGCGCCGTTCGCCAGAGTCCCGCAAGGCGAGCCTGAACCGCGCCGCAATCTTGTCTGGCCTTCCGCAAGTGCCCGGACGCCGGGCACTTAGCAGCTTTTCGTCGACAAAAACCGCGGGTATCGCACTGACCTCCATCAGATTTTGTAGGTCGCCGTTGGCGCGGTCCAGTTCTCTAATCTTGACCAGTAGCTTGGCGCACACCGCCTGCAATAGACCGTTGAACATCTTGATCTGCTGATCAAGAGCCTTATTCTGTTCCACTGCAGTATCGGTGCCGCGCGCCCACATCGTGAACTGAGGCAGGCGAGCGACACTCCATTGCGAGCGGCGGCCCGCCAGAAATTTACGGGACCGCGTGTAGAACTGTTGAATCATGCTACGCGACATTGGAACGTCCACTTTGTCGACCGATCCCAGATATTGGGGCCGAGTAGCATTTGGGCTCGGATGCCGATCTTGGGAGTGACAGAATGGCTCCTAAATATGCCCATTCGTCTCATAAGCAGCCTGAATAGCGGAATCACCCGACTGTTTGAGCCGCCTCCTGGAGCTGATCCCGGTGAGCGGAACGCTG
>CAZVYC010000192.1:0-10143 GCA_964631425.1 uncultured Rhodospirillales bacterium | reverse complement strand
CCGATTTCGTCGCTGTCGTGACCGCGCTCGCGGAGGATCGGCCGCTTGCCGCGAGACATCGCGACCACGCGTTGACCGGCGACTGGAAAGACCGTCGCGATTGCCACATCAAACCCGATCTGATCCTGATCTACAGGAAGCCGGACGGTATGACTTTGCAGCTTGTCCGGCTGGGGTCGCACAGCGAATTGGGGTTGTGATGGGCGCGGGCGCTCGACGGCAACTGCCGGCGAGTTGCTGAGCACCATCCAACTCCCAAGCCACCCCACCGCTTGCCCCGGCCCCCTCCGACCGACCATAATCCCACCCCGTCGGGGCGGGGAAGTTTCCGGCGATCCGGTCATCTTGGGACAACACGAACTGAAGGCAGGCCCCATGGATTTCATCCTCTACGAAGTGCGTGACCGCGTCGGCGTCATCACGCTCAACCGGCCTGATCGCCGCAACGCCCAGAACAAGCAGTTGCTGGTCGAGCTGGACCAGGCCTGGGACATGGCGGCGGCGGACGACAACGTGCGCGTCATCGTGCTGAAGGCGAACGGCCCGCACTTCTCGGCCGGTCACGACATCGCGCGCGACGAGACCTATGAAGCCAAGGTGGCCGAGGCGCTGGGCGACCTGAAGACCCGCGGGCTTTATGGGCTGCACACCTGGGAAGGCAAATATTACCTGGGCTTCTGCCGCAAATGGCGCGACATCCCGAAGCCGTCGATCGCCGCGGTGCAGGGCGCCTGCGTCGCCGCCGGGCTGATGCTCGCCTGGCCCTGCGACCTGATCGTCGCCGCCGATAACGCCAGGTTCGGCGACCCGGTGATCCGCATGGGGATCGGCGGCGTTGAATATCACGGTCACACGTGGGAGTTCGGGGCGCGCAAGGCCAAGGAACTGCTGTTCACCGCCGGCTTCATCGATGCCGTGGAGGCGGAGAAGCTCGGCATGGTCAATCGGGTGGTGCCGCTCGATAATCTGGAGGAGGCGTCGATGGCGCTGGCCAACCAGATCGCCGAGATGCATCCCTTCGCGCTGGCCATGGCGAAGCGCGCGGTCAACCAGACACTCGATATCATGGGCCAATATGCCGCGCTGCAAGCGGTATTCGACACGCACCAGCTTGGCCATGGTAGCGCGCTCGCGCAAACCGGCGAGGCCGTCCTGATGGGGCTGGATGGGCTGAAGCCGGCCAACCGCGGCGCATAACTCAAGCGAAAAGCCTTCCAGATGACCTATTGCGTCGGCTTAGACCTCAAGGATGGCCTGGTCTTCCTGTCGGATACCCGGACCAACGCGGGCGTCGACAACATTTCCACCTTCTCCAAAATGCATGTCTGCGAGGTGCCGGGCGAGCGGGTGATCGTGCTGCTCAGCGCCGGCAACCTCGCCGCCACGCAATCGGTGGTCAATTGGGTGACCGAAGGCATCGAGATCGACGGCAAGCTCCAGACGCTGCTGACCGTCAAGACGATGTTCCGCGCCGCCAAGCTGGTCGGCGAGGCCGTGCGGCGGGTCTATGAGAGCGACGGCGCCTCGATGCACGAGCATCATGTCTCGTTCGACGTCTCCTTCCTGGTGGGCGGGCAGATCGAGGGCGGCAAGACCTCGCTGTTCGAGGTCTATTCCGCCGGCAATTTCATCGAGGCGACGCACGACACGCCCTACCTGCAGATCGGGGAGCACAAGTACGGCAAGCCGATCCTCGACCGCACCGCGCGCTACGATACCAACCTCTATGACGGGGTGAAGCTGGCGCTGGTCTCGATGGATTCGACGCTCCGCAGCAATCTCTCGGTCGGCCTGCCGATCGAGCTCCTGGTCTATCGCGCCGATACGTTCCAGGTGGAGCTCAGGCGGCGCATCACCGAGAACGACGAATATTTCCGCATGCTCCGCGAACGCTGGTCGGCCGCCCTGCGCGAAGCCTACCGGACGATCCCGCAGCCATGCTGGACGTCCGAAGAACAGCCCTGAGTTGAACCCTCGCCCCGCTGGCGAGAGCAGGCCAATCGCATATCGGTTTCCACGACGAAAGAAAGTGAACCGCAAAGACGCAAAGGCGCCAAGTAAGAAATTTATTGTTTTCCTTGGCGCCTTTGCGTCTTTGCGGTTCAACTCCTTTCAGGCCGCCATTTCGCCCATACGCGATTGCCCTGCAATGGAGAGGGAGTCTTTCTCGACTAAAACTCCCCGTCGAACTCGATCTCTTCCTCGACTTCGTTCTTCGCCGCTTCGATCCACTCGACCATTGCCGGCAGCGCGAGGATCGTGTCGCAATAGGCCTGGCACAGCGGATCGACCGCGACGCCGTACGTCAGGAAGCGGAGGACGACCGGGGCGTACATGGCGTCGGCCATTGTCGGCTTGGCGCCGAACAGATGGGGGCCGCCAGATGCGGTCAGGCATTCGCGCCAGATCGTCGTGACCCGCTCGATATCGGCTTCGACCACCACGAACGGGTTGTATCCGGGTAACGGCCGCCCGCGGATGTTCATCGGGCAGGCGGAGCGCAACCGTTGGAAGCCGGCGTGGACTTCGCAGCAGATCGACCGGCACCAGGCGCGCTCCGCCGCATCCTTGGGCAGCAGCCCGGCATCCGGGAACAACTCGTTCAGGTACTCGCCGATTGCCAGCGGGTCCCAGACACTTACGCCGTTGTGATTGAGGTTGGGCACCAGAATCGACGGTGACATCAGCAGGACTTCGGCGCGATGGGCCGGGTCATCGAGCGGGACCGTCTGCTCGGTGAACTCCAGCCCGGCCATCTTGGCCAGAAGCCAGCCGCGCAGGGACCAGGATGAATAGTTCTTGCTGCCGATGACCAAAATCGTCCGATCCATGGCTGCTCCTTCAATGACACGCAACGATACCATGGCTCCAAAACGCTTCCCCGTTAACGGCCTTGCACCCGGCCCCGCTTTCTCGCCCCGGATAAACGCTAGCGCGACTTGAGGTTGTACGCCAGACGGCTTTGCAACGACTGAATGCTGTGGTTAACGCGGCGATAATCTGCGATGGTTATCATGGCGACGCACAAAAAAGCCGTCGGTCCCGGCGCTCGACTGACAACGCGGCTGATCGCCGGCAGGCGACGATTGAGGCCTGGATATGAGGATGTGGGCGCACCGGGCGGGGCGTTCTTGCGGGGCAGCGTTGCTGGCCTTCGGTCTGCTCGTCTGCCATGGCGCGCCGGTCCATGCCGATGATGCCCAAGGGCCTGCGCTGAAGCGTGGCGTCAATCTCTCGAACTGGTTTGCCGAGGCGCAGCGCGAGCCGCTGACCGCTCGGGATTTCCAGACCATCAAGAAAGCCGGCTTCGACCACGTCCGCATCCCGATCAATCCCGAGCTTCTCGGATTCTCGTTGCTCGAGGGGTCGTCGGGCCGCGTGCTGTTCGATTTCACAAAGCTGGACACCGCGGTGGGCCTCGCCCGCGACAACGGCCTGGCCGTCATTCTCGCGATTGAGCCCAGCGCGTCCTTCATGACCCAGATGGAGCGAGAGTCCGGCGCCGAGGCGGGCGTGGCGGATTTGTGGGCGCATATCGCCGAGCATTTCGCGCCTGTTCCGACCAGCGCGGTCGCGTTCGAAATCCTGAGCGAGCCGCGTGTAGAGGAGGCGCGCTATCGCACGCTGATCGCCGGCGCCCTGGTGGCCATACGTCAGGTCGCGCCGCAGAATCTTGTCATCATCGATGTTCCGAGAAGCGCAATGCTCGAAGGATTTGCTGATTTCGCGCCGGCGGACGATCCTCATGCCGCCTACGCATTCCACTATTACGAACCGTTTCTGTTCACGCATCAGGGGATGAAGGCGCCGCCATCGTATGGCTTCGCGCTCCGGTATTTCAGCTATCTGCCGTACCCGTCCTCGTTCGCCGTTGCGAGCGTGAACTACGCCAAGGGGGCGCCAGACCCGGAAGATGCCAGGAGTGACCTCGCGGCATACATGTTGGCCAACTGGGACGCGGCCCATATCGCGGCGCGGATCAAGGTCGCCGTCGATTGGGCCAAGGCCAATCATCAGCTGGTGCTGTGCACTGCGTTCGGCGCGGTTCGCAAGTCGATCGCTCCGGTTTCCCGCTATCACTGGATTGAAGATACGCGTAAGGCGCTCGAGACCGCCAATATCGGCTGGACGGTCTGGGACTACACCGACCAGTTCGGCATCACGCGGCTGACCGGCGACACGGTCGTCGAACCCGGCGATGGCTCGGTCCATCTGGCCGATCCGAATTCCGGCTCCCGCAGCTTCGAACCGGAAGCGCTCGACGCCTTGCTGAGATAGCAAGGCGCCCTGTTCAGCGCATCAGTATATGACTGTCCAGCGCATCAGTATATGGCAGCGATGCGTCCCAGCACGCGCCGGTCGGCCAACCATTGAACGGCGGTTCCAATTTGATCGAAACCGATCCGTTGCTCGACCGCGACGCGGATTTTCCCGTTGCGATGCAGGTCGAGCAAGGTGTCGTGCATCGTAAGCATATACGGACGGTCATAGCCCCCGCCTAAGGCGCCGACGATGGAGATTTGCTTGAGCGCCAGCGTTTCCGGCGAAATGACGCCCCAGCGCCCGCAGGCGAAGCCGATGGGCAGCAGCCTGCCTTCCTGCGCTGTGCATTGCGCGGAGTCCTCGAACGTCGCGCCGCCCACCGGGTCGAACACGACGTCCGCGCCGCGGCCGCCAGTTTCGGCGTTGACGATCTCGATGAAATTCTCCCGCGTATGGTCGATTGTCCGGTCGGCACCCAATTCGCGACAGAAGGCAGTTTTCTCGGCGCCTCCGGCCGTGGCGATCACGCGCGCCCCTAAGGCTTTGCCCAGCTGGATCGCTGCGAACCCGGTGCCGCCGGCCCCGCCATGGACAAGAAGCGTCTCGCCGGCCGCCAGCCTGGCGCGGCGCACCAGCGCGATATAGGCAGTATGATAGGCGATGGTGAACGAAGCCGCCGTCGCATCGTCGAGATCGTCGTCGGCGGGAAAGATCATCGGCTCGTATGTCTTGCACTGCTCGGCGAAGGCGCCGTGCCCGATCATGAATGCGGCGACGCCCATGACCCGCGTGCCGACCGGGGTCGTGACGCCGGGCCCGATCGATTTCACCGTCCCGACGAACTCCTGGCCCGGCGTGAACGGCAAAGCGGGAGTCAGCGGATACATGCCCCGGCACATCAGCACGTCGGGAAAGCCGAGCGCGCTGGCGGCGACGTCGACGATCAATTCGCCCGGGCCGGCTGACCCGATCTCCAATTCGACCTGTTCCATGACCGCGCCCGGTTCGCCATGCCGACCTACCTGCCAAGCGCGCATGAAGTCCTCCCTGAATTTTCCGTTATTGACCTGTGATCTTACGCTAGTCTGAAGTTTTTATTGACCGCTGCGCAAGGGCTTGATGCGACTCGACATGTCCTGATTCGGGTTTTTTCGTTACTGGACACGCCCCGGACGGCGGAAATTGCACCTAGCCGACGCTGAATCGAATCACGCCACTTCGGATTTGCAAGCTAAGATATTAACGCGGAGATCGCGGAGGTTTGCGCGGGGAGCGCGGGGATGACGGAAAACGAGATCGGTGGTCAGATTATCGATGCGGCGATGAAGCTCCACTCGACAATTGGTCCTGGCCTCTTGGAAAGCGCGTATGAGACGTGCTTGGCTTACGAGCTTGAAAGGCGAGACCTCCACGTCCGCAGTGGCCCACATGCGCGACGGCATTTCGCGGCTGGTCAATGGCCTTTGACCCCCGTGACCTCCGCGCATACCTCCGCGACCCCCGCGTTAGTGTCTTCCTCGCGACGCACAGCCGAACATGGACACTTTTGGAAAACGAATGACCTCGGAAACCCACGTGCCGCACTTCTCAAGTGATGGACCGTAAAAACTTCGGGCGTAGATCGATTGTTTGAAACAGTGGCCTGATCGAAGGTTCACCACAGAGGCACAGAGGACAGGGAGGGGTTTTGAGAAACCATCACTTTTTCCCCTCTCTGTGCCTCTGTGCCTCTGTGGTGAGACAGCCGGTAGCGCCGCGATCTGATTCGGTTCGTGGACTATCGTCGGAAAAGCACAGCGCCTGCGAGCATCAATGCAGCCGGCGGAAGACCAGCGGGTTAGGGCTTTGAGGATTGTCCAGCTGTTCGGTGAGTTCGGTCTTGGTGACGGTGATGACCGGCTGAAGAGAGGTGTTGCCCTCAGGCGGCGCGTTCTTGCACGACCCGGGTTTCACCGTGCCGGCGAAGCCGTTCTCGATGCGGTGCCAGGTCAGGACGCAGCCGCCTTGCTGCGGCTTCAGGTCGGCCGGCTGCAGCTTGGCCAGGGGCTTGGTGTCCTTCGACGCGCCCGCCAGATCCTGCGGATTGGCAAAGCTATAGGGCGTCATCACGATACGTCCGGTGTCGCTGTCGAGCTTGAGCGCATACAGGCGCTGCCAAACCAGCTTTCCATCGGGCGCGCCTTCGCGCATCTCCGAATAGACCACGTCACGGCCAAGCGCGGGCACGTCGACGCGCTTCGATAGATCATAGAGGACGCGATCGCCCGCGGATGGCGCGGGCGTCCCCGCTGCCGCCGCCGGGGCGGTGGTGAACTCGCCCTCGAACAGGCTGGCCAAGTCCTCGACCGAGGCCACTTGCGAGGTCGGCGCTTCGACCGCACGCCCGCCGCCGGCTGCGAGGCCGAGCGCGGCCGGCAGGATCAGATAGGTCAGTCGCAAGACATTCTCGCCCGGGAATCAGTTGACTTCAGAGGCAGTAACAACGGCAGGGGCGCGTTAGTTCAATTGTCGGGCCGCCGGCCCATCTTCCCGCTTGTCTTCCATTTGCGCAGATTGGCGGGCAGATTGGCGCGATGATTCGCGACACCGCACGATTGGCGACCGCCGAACCCTCTCCGTCCGATGAGCGCGCTGCGGCGCGCGGGACTTTCCTGAAAGATGTCGGCCGGGCCGACGCGACGCTGTCGCCGCTCCCGGTCGACGCGTCGCTCCGCCGTTACTTCCGGTTGGCCGGCTCCGTTCCGCCGCTCCTGCTCATGGATGCGCCGCCGCCGCATGAGAAGATCGGGCCCTTCGTGCGCATTGCCCGTCACTTGGCGGCGCTGGGACTGAGCCCGCCGCGCATCTACGAGCTGGACGAGGCGGCAGGGTTCGCGCTGATCGAGGATTTCGGCGAAGGCACCTACACGCGCCTGCTCGACGGGGGCGCCGACGCTGCACCGCTCTTCGCCGCGGCGACCGACGCGCTTGTCCTGCTGCACGGTGCCCAGCATGGTGCGAAGGTGCCGGTGCCGGCCTATGACGAAGCCAAGCTGCTCGAGGAGGCGTCGGAGCTCGCCGACTGGTACGCGCTGGCGGTCACCGCGCGGCCGGTGCCGCCGGACGCGCGCGCCGCCTTCATGGCGGCCTGGAGCGATCTCCTGCGCGGCCTGCCGCCGGTCGAAACCGGGCTGGTGCTGCTCGACTATCACGTCGACAATCTGATGCTGGTCGCGGGGCGGACCGGGCCTGCGGCCTGCGGCCTGCTCGATTTCCAGGACGCGCGCATCGGGCCGTTGCCTTATGACCTGATGACGCTGCTCCGCAACGAGCGGCGCGGCATCGACCCTGCGCTATCGCATGCGCTGCTGGACCGCTACGTCGCCGCCGCCCGGCCGTCGGACCCGGAGGCGTTCGGCCTCTGGTATCGCGTGCTGGCGGCGCAGCGCTACACCAAGGTGCTGGGACGATTCGCGCGGCTCACCTTGCGCGACGGCCGCAACGGCTATCTGCGGTACCTGCCGCGCGTCGTCAGGCTGCTGGCCGAGGTGCTGGACGAGGAGCCGGCCCTGGCGCAGGTCCGGCAACAGCTCAGAGCCATGCTGCCGGACTGGCAGTCATGGCCGCCAGACGACCCCGATGCGCTCAGGCAGAGGGTTGCGTTGGCATCTCATTAGCCGTTTTGCGCGGCCACGCGCATCACACGCCGGCGATGGAGGACAACCAAGCCCACAATGCCGATCGCGAAGACTGCGATGCTCGACGGCTCCGGCGCCTGCGAGCCGCCGCCGCCCGTGCCGCAAGCGACTGAGCCTGACGCGCAGGAGAACGGGGTGTTGGCCACGAGTTTCGTACCGGAGACGAACTGAACATTACCGGCGGTGTTGATCAGCCCGCCCGTCAGGTTGAGGTTCGAGAACTGGAAATTGCCACCATCGACTGCAAGGTATGTGCCATAGGACGTATCGCCGCCGGACGTTTGGAAAACGTTCCCCGACGTGGCGGTGAAATTGAAGAGTATCTGCGACGCCGATACGCCGTTCAGGACCATCGTCTGGTTCGTGTTGTAGGTTCCGGAGACGTCGAACACGAAGGTATCGTTCGCGCCGCCAGTGATCGTCAGCGCATTCGAGATATTGTTCACCGCGATGACGTTCAGCCCGCCGTTGCCGGTGATCGTCGTTGCGTTGGTTATGTTCCCATAGGTCTGGGTAGCGGTGAGGCCGGCCGCGTAGTTGGATAACGCCACAGCGTCCGCCAGCGCCTGGTTGGTGACCGACGTGGACACCAGTTGCGTAGTCGGGGCGGTCTGGAGCTGACTGAACGTATTGGTGTTCTGCACGGTGCTGTCGTAATACAGCGTGCCGGTGATCGAGCCATTGCCGCCACCCGCGAAATTGGCCTTGACGCCGTTGCCCAGCAGCTCATTGCCGGTCATCGGGCCGCTGTTCTGGCCGATCGTCGTTCCGCTGCCCAGGTCGACCAAGCCGTAATTCGTCAAGGTCCCGAGCGTCAGGCCGGTCGCCATCGCCGGCGCTGCGCTCACCAGCGCCATCGACCCGAAGAGGACCATCGTAACGACCTTGTTCATCGTACCCTCAGCATTTTGGCTGGCCGCAAAAAAGCCGCGACAGAAAAATGTTTGAATGCTCCCTCCTCTGCAAGACCCGGGCCAAGTCGGTAATGCGTTGCAAATACGCGGATTACGGGCATCAACCCAGCTGCCAGGCCCTGGGGTGTAAAGAATTGCGACGGCTTTGTCCGACGCATGTGGCTATTGTCGATGTGGCACCGGCTGAGTCTCTGCTTTTGGCTTCAGCGCCGTGAATTGGCCATAAAACTGAGGATGGGTGATGGTATCCCGATCGTCCGTCACCTCAAGCCCGAAGACCTTCGCGGTAAACGTGACAGGCTGGCCGATCTGGAGCGCCTTCACCACAGGGGCCAGGGGCGACCATGGCTTTATCAGCATGAGCCCTTCGCGATCGGCCTGACGATTTCTCGGGGTGAAGATCGTCGCTCCCGGCTCGATCTCGATCGTGATCCAATAGTCACCCTCCGGCGTCCGTCCGTTGTTCAGCACGGTGCCTTGCCAGTTCTCGGCAAGCTGGCTTTGCCGCATGAAGGCGGCGATTTTGATCTGAAGGCCGATGCGGGCGGCTTCGCGCGCGTCATCGGATCGCGCCGCAGCCAGTTCCTTGCGGGCCTGGGCGAAAAATCCGAGCAATTCGGTCTCTCGCGCCGGCATCGCACTGGCTGATTGAGGCGGGATTTCCTGCTCGTCTGCGATTCGAACCGATCCGGGAGCGGCGAGAAGCGAAAAGGACGCCATTGCTGCCGTCAGGGTGACGGATAGGAGTCGGAACATACAACCTCGGGAAACGCCATCCTGGTGCTGTCAATATACTTCCGCGGCTACTCAGTCGAGGGTCCGAGGCTGGCGCAACGCACCCGAGGGTTGCGCCTCGGAGGGTTGCGTCCGCCGCGCCGCGCGCATAGCTTCGCCGGCGTTGCGAATTGCATGCTTCATCTTCGATCAGGCCGCCTGCCCATGTCTTTCATCGCCTCCCGCATCGACCGCATCAAGCCGTCCCCCACCGTTGCCGCCGGCCAGAAGGCGCGCGAGTTGCGCGCCCAGGGCCGCGACATCATCAGCCTGGACGCCGGCGAGCCCGATTTCGACACTCCGGATTCGATCAAGGAGGCGGCGATCGCCGCGATCCGCGCGGGACAGACGAAATATACCCCGGTCGACGGCACGCCGGCGCTCAAGGAGGCCATTTCGGCGAAATTCAAGCGCGAGAACGGGCTCGACTACAAGCCGGACCAGATCACCGTCGGCGTCGGCGGCAAGCACGTGCTGTTCAACGCGCTGATGGCGACGGTCAACCCCGGCGACGA
>CAZVYC010000191.1:1226-10156 GCA_964631425.1 uncultured Rhodospirillales bacterium | reverse complement strand
TGCCAACACGCTGGTCGCGATCATGGAGGTCGTGCTCTTCAGCTAAGTCTAAGAGCAGCTAATATTTCAGGCTGACATCGACGCCGAACGTCGCCGGCGGCCCGACCGCAGCGGTACTGACGCCGAGCCCTGAGATCTGATCGGGATCGGCATAGGACACGTATCGCTTGTCGAAGATGTTCTTGCCCCACAACGACACTTTGAGCGTCGCGGCTTCGACGGGGATCTCAGCCAGGGTCGCTCGCGCGTTTACCAGCCAGTGGCTCGGCGTGCGGTAGTCTTGGGTAATGCCGGTAATCGGGCCCCAATGGATGTCGGAGGCGTACTGCGCCTCGACGCGAATGGAGGGCTCGGCGCCCCACAGCTCGTCGAAGTCGTATTCGGCGCCGACATGCAGGCTCACGAGCGGCGTGAAGATCGCCGGCACCGGCGGCACCGTGGCCGGGTTGGATTGGGGCAGCTGGTGCGTGTAGCCGAGGCTGGCGTCGAGCACGACATGATCGGTCGGGACCGCGCTGATCTGCGCCTCGCCGCCGAAGATATGCGTAGCGCCGAAATTGAAGATGCACTGTCCAGCCCTGCCGCAGACCGACGGCGTCAGGGTGAATTGCTGATAATTGCGCAGATCGCTCCAATAGACCGATGCATTCGTTCTGAGCCGCTTGTCGAGCAGGTCGGCCTTGAGGCCGGCCTCGGCGGTGGTGATCGTCTCCGGCTCGAACGCGACGCCATTATAGTTGCCGCCGCTGATATAGCCGGTGCTGATCTTGCCGTAGGCCATTATGTCGGGCGCGAAGTGGTAGGCGAGCTGCGCCAGCCAATCCACTCGGTGGTGCACGCTGTCGCCCGTGAAGCCGTCGGGCGTCAGATCGGTCGTCGCGCGATCATCCGTCGAGTAGCGGAGGCCGCCGGTCAGGTCCAAACCGTCCAGAATATGCAGCGTGGCCTGCCCGAACACCGATACGTTATAGTTCTGATTGGACTGGCTGACATTGGCAGGCCCCGGCGTATGGCCCGGAATGGTCTCAAAGATGATCTCGTTGACGTAATTCGCGGACCCTTCGTGGAAGTAATAGACGCCGGCGGTGGCATCGACCAGCTTGGTTGAAAGGTTGAGGTCGACCTCCTGGCTTAGCTCGTGCTGATCGACGAACTCGGTCGCGAGTATGATGCCGTATGGCTGGCCGAAGAGCCTCAGATTGTTACCGCCGTCGAGCTGGTTGGTGTCGGTCACCTGGACCGATCGGTAGGCGGTGAGCGACTTCAGCTTCAGCCAATCATCCACATCATAGTCGATCGTCAGGCTTTGCCCCCAGATCGTCGAGGGGTTGTCGGTCGCGAATGGATTGTTGACCGTATAAGCCGGGCCGTAGCTGATGATCGGGCGGAATCCGGGGGGTTGAAGCGCGTAGATCGCCGAGGCCGGTGCATAGACGGCGACGGGTTGCTGGCCATTCGGAACATTGTGCTGATCCGAATAGTCGAACTTGTAATTGAGCGTCAGATCGTCAATCGCGGGCGGTCGGAATTTGATCGCGACGAAGACGGCGTTGATATCGGACGATCCGAGCGTCGATGGCGAGGTCTCGATCCCCAGATGGCCGTTGGTCGCGGCGCGAAAATCCCAGGTCTGACCGGCTCCCAAATTATGGACATAGCCGTCGTTCTGGGAGTGGAGGAACGTCGCAGACACGCTCAAGCCGTTCCACGCGGGCAGGTCGATGCGGGTCCGTGTACGGAACTCGCCGTAATTTCCGCCCGACAGGTCCTGCTTGGCGCTGAAAACGCCCTTGGGTTCCTGGGTAATGATGTTGATCGCGCCGGCGACGGCGTTGCGGCCATAAAGTGTACCCTGCGGCCCCTCCAGCACCTCGATGCGTTCGATATCCGCAAGGTCGAACACCGCGCCGACCGCACGTGCCAGGTAGACGCCGTCCATATAGATGGCGACCGGGCTGTCCTCCGCCCCGACATCGTTGGTGTTCGACTCGATGCCGCGGATCGAGATCGCCGGATTGGTCGAGCCCGGGGCAGGGTCGCCTTGCGCAATCTGCAGGTTGGGGGCCAGCCCGGCGAGATCGTTGATATTCACGACGCGCTCGTTCTCGAGCGCCGTCGCATTGAACGCGGTGATCGAGATCGGCACCTGCTGGAGATTTTCGCTGCGCTTCTGCGCAGTCACCACGATTTCCTCCAAGCCGGAGGGCGCGGCGTATTGCGGGGCGCCGGATTGCTGGGCGCGAGCCGTGCCGGCACATCCAAGCGCGACCGCGACCATTGCGGGCCAGACATGCTTCGAGACTGTCGAACTCATTTGCCCTCCCCCTTAACCTCCCCGCGCAGGGCTTACGGTCATTCTGCCTGTTTGCCCGCGTCCGGAACTTCAAGCCGAATTCGCACTGCGCATCATCGGATAGTGGTTCATCATTGTAAAGCTACAACTGACACAATGTCAGTAAATGGCTGATGACGACACAGCGTCAGTTACGGCAGAACCAAGCGCGTCAGAGACTGTCGATGAATGCCGTCAGAATTGTGTTGTAAGAAGCGGTCTGTTCGACGAAAGGCGAATGACCGGCGCCTGGTATGATGCGGAACTCGCCGCCCCTGACGGCTTCTGCGGTCGCTCTAACGAGCCAGGGCAGCGTGAGCTCGTCCTGATCGCCGACGATGAACAGCGACGGCACCGAAAATGTCGAATAGTCGATCGGTGGCGTGTCCCGCATCCGGATGTAGGGCGCATAGACCTGATCGCCATCGGGACGGGGCGGTCCGTCGCCCAAGCTTATGCGACAGATCGCTGTGTAGAGATGGTGCAGCTCGGGTTCGGCCGCTGCGAAACCGGGCGCGAACAGGTGATCCAATACTTTAAAGCCATTTGAAATTTTGTGGATCATCTCTGCGGCCCAGCGGGACAAGGCAGGGGTCGCGAAGCCGAACGGCGTATCGCTCATGACCAGACCACGGACGCGGCCGGCTTGGCTCTGCGCCAAGCCGGAGACCGGCATGCCGCCCATCGAATGCCCAATGAGCACGGCGCGATCGATGCCGAGATGGTCCATGATCGCAAGAAGATCGTCGTCGGGCGCGCGGACCTGTCCGGTGCCGGACGGTCCGGTCTCGGAAAGCCCGTATCCGCGTGCGTCGTAGGTAAGGCAGCGGAAGCGATCCTTCAGCGCCGCGACCTGCCGCCACCAGCAAAGGTGATTGCCGTCGCCGCCATGCGCGAAGACCAGCCAGTCGCCCCTGCCTTCGATTTCGTAATAGAGATCGGCACCATGGACCGATATGCGCGGCATGTCGTCTCCCAATCCCTGTAGCGCGATCCGCCAGAGCCAACTCACTGACACACCGTCAGTAGGTTGGCAACGCCCGGCGCGCTAGAGATCGCTCGGCCCCGGTCTCATTTCAGGTTCGCCGGGTTGCCCGACATCGTTCTGACCGGACTGGCTTCTTGTTCGCCGTCCAGGCGCCAATAAAGCGTATTTCCCTTGCGCTCGACCGGCGAGCAAATCCGCGCGTCGCTGCCCTGGAGCACGGTGCAGAAGGTGCTATTGCGCACCTCCCAACTGCCCCCGTAACGCTTCTCTTCCACCCTGCCGTGCAGCGTTCCGTCCGGCGCATAATATTCGACGAAGCCCCCCGGCAGCAGCGCAGTGTGGTCCGAAAGCGCCGCCGTGATTTCTTCGCCGGATATCGTCGTCGCCCCGGCGGGAACGCCGAGAGCCGAAGCCCCTGGGCCGGGCGACTGCGAGCCCGGCCCGCTATTATCGATCGATTCGGTGCTGGCAACGGGCGCCGATGAGTTTGCGTCCCGCATGTAGGACGCCTCGTTCCCGGTCGTCCGCCACCAGTACCAGCCGGCAAGAACCACGAAAATCAAGGAGATCACCAGCGCGACGCCTATTCGCCTTGCGCCACGCCGGGTGGCGGCGGCAGTCGTTCCTGTCATCTGGCTCTCCAATCGGGTTCGTCGCCAGCGTCCGCGCCTCGGGGATACCGGCGCTATCCGATATGGGGAGCGAGCCGCCGGCCGATAACCTCACCGCGGCCGTCTGCCCGTAATCGCTAACCGCCTGCCGCCCCCGCAGATGCTCCTTGCGGATGTCCGCCACTTGGGCGTTGCTCGGGTGCACGCGCTTCGCCAGCACCTCGGCGAAGTCCATCACCGCCTGCTGTGTCGGCGCAAGCGTTCGGTGTGCTGGCTGCCATGCTTGATCGCCGCGATCTGCCCGTCCGAAAGCCCAGCCAGCCGCGCGCCCGGCTCGTGCTGAAAGGCCTCATAGGGCGCCTCGGTCAGGTACCCGACCCTCAGGGATCGCGATCTCGCGCAGGTCGGCCGATAGCCTCGAATGGCCGTAGAACGCCCCCAAGAACCGGCAGAACCCCTCGAACACCGCCGGTGAGTCACCGCCATCAGCAAGGGCCCGTCAACAGCCCGCGGTCACACCGATCCGTCGGCTCAGGCGCAACAGCGCGTCCCGCTCCGACGGACTGAGGCTCTGAGTAAGCTCGGCGTCGAAAGCGCGGATCTGCCGGATCAGCCGGGGAACGAATTCCTCGCCGGCCGGGGCGAGGGTCAGCGCCTGTGCGCGCTGGTCGGCGGCGTTGGCGCCGCGCATGACCCAGCCCTGTTGTTCCAGCGCGGCGACGATCGCAAGCGCGCCCGACCGCGCAATGCCCATCATTTCGGCCAGTTCCGTCTGCTTCAAGCCCGGATTCTCGGCGATCAGCACCAGGGCGGAAAAGCGTTGCGTGGTGATCCCCAGTGCGCCGAATCGTGCGTCGAACGCCTCGGTGATCACCAGTTGCGCCCGCCGGATCGCATACCCGACCAATTCGTCCAGAACACCGTAAGCCGTTACCGGCCTATGCGGGTCGAAATGCTTCCGCGCCTTGCGCTTGCCCATGAAGAAACCTCTTTGCCTCACAAGAAATGGGCTTGCCAGAAGGGATCCGTTATGCACCATAACAATAAATTCACGCATTGCGATGGGGGCCGATCATGGATCGTCAACGAAGCTGCCGTGCTCCGAAAATCGCCTGCCTCGCATTCCTGTCCGCACTGGCCACCGCCGGCAGCGCTTGGTCCGAGCAACCTTATCGTCCGATCACGCCGACAATGGCCGACAAGACGATCGCGCTGACCGGGCACGACCTGACGATCGACCAGCTCGTCCAGATCGCCCGCTACGGCGCGAAGGTGGCGATCAGCCCTGAGCTCAGGCAGGGCGCGGCCGATTCCTTCGGCCTGATCCTCGAGGCCCAGGCGGAGGGCGTGCCGGTTTATCTGTTCAACCGCAATCCCGGGTCGGGTCGGGAAATCGTGTCGCTGAAGGGCGATCCCGATTCACCCGAATTCAAGGCTGAGATCGACCATCGTTATGGCGCCAACGCGGTCGCGGTCGGGGAAAGCCTGGGTTTCGGCGACGATATCCCGGAAGAGGAGGTCGGCCGGGCGATGCTGGCCGTCGACCTGAACAACATGCGGTACCTGGCCGCTAGTCCGGCGTTCGTGCAGGGGATCGCCGATCTCCTGAACCATGGCGTCACGCCTGTGGTGCGCTGGCGCGGCGCGATCGGGGAGGCTGATTTCGTACCCACAGGCGCGGTCCTGCGCGGGCACGGCTACGCCTATTTCAAGGGTGTCCGCATGCCCGCGGCCGACGCGCTCGCCAAGGCCGGGCTGAAGCCGATCCAGTTCCAGGGCGCCGACGGCAACCTCGTCACCACCAGCGCGCTGTCGGCCGGCTTCGCCGCGCTGCTCGTTCATGACATCCGGCAACTTATCGAGTGGCACGATCTGATCTGGGCGATGGACCTCGACGGCATGAACGGCTCGATCGGGCCGCTCTCAATGCCAGTGCAGGCGACCCGTCCGTTCGCGTGGTCGAATTATGCCGCCCTACGCGTGCTCGACATGCTGAAAGGCGGCTACGTCTTCAATGACGAATACCGCATCATCCAGGATCCGGAGAGCTTGCGCGCCACCGTCTGGCGCGATGGCGGAGTCTGGCAGGCCTGGGCGCGGCTGCGCGACAGCACCCTGATCCAGATGAACTCGACCGACCATAACCCGACCGTGCGGCCCGACGTTGCGCCCGAGGATTCCTGGGAGCTCGCGACGCCGCAGCTGATGAAATACTATGTCAAAGGCGGCAAGTTCTCGAACGGCAAGCACGGCTATATCTTCTCCAATTCCGACTGGGACCCATACCCGCTGGTCGATGATGTGGAGGCGTTTCCGATTGCGCTGACGAACCTGATGGTGGCGGTGGTGCAGCGAATGCACCGGTTCGAGGACACGTTCTTTACCGTCACTGACGCTGCGGCCGTCCTCAAGGCGCAAAGCGGTCCCGGCGGCGCCAGCGGAGTTGGTGGCGGCGGGGGCGGCGGTGCGATCGCCGACGCGCTCTGGCAGGAATTGAAGCCGCTCGCCAACCCGATACCACCCGACGGCGTCGCCGCCGACAAGGGCGTGGGCGACCTCGACGCCGTGCCGATGCTGAAGCTGATGCGGCTCAGGCAGGCGATCGATGTTTCGCGCGACATATTGGGCCAGGATCTGCTCAACGCCGCTTTCTGGATGGACGTCCGAAAGCTGGAAAAGCCGGAGCGGGCCTTTGGTGCGCCGCCAACCGCGGTATGGGCGGCCTTCCGCAAGGTCCTGCCGTTCCGGCGCGAACCGGTGGCTCCGCCAACGGAATCGCCCGGCGATATCGCTTCCGGATTCCTGAAGACGACCGCGCCCGAAAGCTTCTATGCGTCCGATGCGATTACCATGCCTGGGGGCGATGCGCCGCCGATTCCGGTGGCCCAGCCTCGAAAAGTGGACGGGAAGTAGGCATCCGCCACCGGCGGCGCTTCCCGCGCGCCTAATTCGCCCCTTGCTGCTCCCGCAAATGCTTCCAATCCAGCGCCGCAGTGTCCAGCTCGACCCCGGTCGTCTCCAAAAACCGGCTTACCATCATATAGAGACCGACCAGCAAGGTCAGGTCCATCACCTGCGTGTCGGAGAGATGCTTGCGGATATCCGCCAGCTGGGCGTCGCTCGGGCGCACGGTCTTCACCAGCGCCTCGGCGAAATCCATCACCGCCTGTTGCGTGGGCGCGAGCATTTCGGGGTGCTGCCCGCCATGCTTGATCGCCGCGATCTGCCCATCCGAAAGCCCGGCCAGCCGCGCGCCCGGCTCGTGCTGGAAGGTCTCATAAGGCGCCTCGGACAGATATCCGACCCTCAGGATCGCGATCTCGCGCAGGTCGGGCGTTAGGCTCGAATGGCCGTAGAACGCGCCCGAGAACCGGCTGAACCCCTCGAACACCGCCGGCGAGGCACCCGCCATCATCCGCACGATATTGATCGGCGCCTGCGCCACCGCCGCCTTGACTGCAGGCGACAGCGTGTCGGCGTCGGGATAAGGAATACGCGGCATGATGTGACCCTCCCTGAACGTCGTTGGCCGTCATCTGGCGTGCTTTTGGCACCGGCGTAAAGAGGCGAATGCCACTCGATCAACCGCCAAGGCGCAAAGACGCCAAATTTCTGAATTTAACCGCGGAGCGCGCGGAGGAGCCAGCCGCCCAAATCATCCCGCCGTCGTCCGCCCGGCGTTGCCGAGCACGGTGCTCGCATATGGCAGTCGACGAAAGCTGATTAACCGCCAAGACGCCAAGACATTTCACCGCTAAGGACGCAGAGAAGCGCTGAGAATTGCAGAGAAAACGATTATTTTCTTCGCGCCCTCCGTGCTCCTCCGCGTCCTCCGCGGTAAAATTCAAGAAACTTGGCGTCCTTGGCGTCTTGGTGGTTCGACTTCTTATCCCGTTGCCAATGCCACTCCTCAACCGTTCTTCGCGGTCATCTCCCCAAGAGCCCTTTCAGCAGCCGTCCGATCATCCCACCGTCGTTCGTCTGGGGGGCGCCCGTGGTCGGCTGTTCGCCGGGCGAGGGGGCGGCTACGGTCGCGTTCACCGAGACCACCGGCGCATGGGCCAGTGCCGGCAGGTCGCGGACCGGCATGTTGGCCTCTGCAGCCATCATGAATTCGTGCCAGGTGTGGGCCGGCAGCATGCCGCCGGTCACCTTCTTCATCGGGCTGTTATCGTCGTTGCCGAACCAGACCCCGGTCACCAGGTCGGCGGTGAAGCCGATGAACCAGGCGTTGCGGAAATCCTGGCTGGTGCCGGTCTTGCCCGCGGCCGGCCGGTCGAGCTTCGCCGCCTTGCCAGTGCCATAGGCGATGACGTCCTCCATCATGGTGTCCAGCTCGGCCACCTTCCAGGGCAGCACCAACTCGCCGAGGCCGCCGCCATGGCGCTGGTAGAGTATCCGGCCGTTGCCGTCGGTCACCTTCTCGACGGTATGCGGGATCACGCCCGATCCGCCATTGGCGAAGGCGGCATAGGCGCCGGTCAGCTCCAGCAGGGTCACGTCGCAGGTGCCGAGCGCGATCGACAAATCGTGCGGGATCGGTTCCAGGATGCCCAGCCGCCGCGCCAGCGCGCGGGTGCGGTCGATGCCGGCGAAGTCGAGCACGCGAATGGCAGCGGTATTGATCGATTCGGCCAGCGCCTGGCGTGCAGGGATCATGCCCTTGAAGCCGGGCTCGAAATTCCCGGGCGACCAGTTGCGCATATGGATCGGGGCATCGTCGACCAGGCTGTCGGGCCGTAAGCCATTTTCCAGCGCCGCCAGGTAGACGAACGGCTTGAAGGCCGAGCCTGGCTGCCGCTCCGCCTGCGTGGCGCGGTTGAACTGGCTGTCCTCATAGCTGCGTCCGCCGACCATCGCCTTGACCGCGCCATCCAGCGTCATCGACACCAGTGCACCCTGGCTCGCCTTCAGCTTGACCGCCGGCCCGTCCAGGGTTTCCTCGATCTTGGCCTCGGCCAGCGTCTGCAACCTCGGGTCGATCGTGGTCCACACCACG
>CAZVYC010000191.1:0-1216 GCA_964631425.1 uncultured Rhodospirillales bacterium | reverse complement strand
TGACCCAGTCGGCGACGTAATGCATGCCGGGGGTGATCGACGGGTGATGCAGCTCGGGCGGCGGCGCGGTCAGCGCGTCGAGCAGCTGCGCGTCGGTGATGTAGCCTTCCTCGTGCATCGCGCCCAGCACCAGCTGCGCCCGGTCCACGGCGGCCTTCATGTCAGTCGCAGGCGAATATTTCGACGGCGCCTTCAGCAGTCCCGCGATGATTGCGGATTCCTGAAGGTCGAGCTCGGTCGCGTGCTTGCCGAAATACGTCTCGGCCGCGGCATCGACGCCGAAGGCGCCGGCCCCCAGATACACCCGGTTCAAGTATCCGGTGAGGATCTGGTCCTTGGTGTAATAGCGCTCCAGCTGCAGCGCCAGCAGCGCCTCCTGCAGCTTGCGCTTGAAGGTGCGCTCCGGCGTCAGGAACATGTTCTTGGCCAGCTGCTGGGTCAGCGTGGAGCCGCCCTGCGCGACGTAGCCGGTTCGCGCGTTGGTGATGAACGCGCGGACAAGGCCGACTGGATCGACCCCGAGATGATGGTAGAAGCGGTGGTCCTCGATCGCGATGACCGCGTGCACCAGATTGGGCGGCAGCTGCGCGACCGAAAGGGTGTCGCCATAGAGATCGCCGGATCGGGCGATAAGCGACCCGTCCATGGCCAGGAGCGTCACGCCTGGCTTCTTCTTCAGCCCGACCAGCTGGTGCACGTCCGGCAGGTCGGACGCATAGACCGCAAGAAGGACGCCGAACCCCGCAACCGCCCAGATGACGGCGACGGCGGTACAAGTGGCGATGAACCGAAGCACCCGGAACCGGCGCTTTGGCGACCCATCCGCATCCTTTTCGCTCATGCTCATCGTTTTAATCGATTTGGCCGTGTTCCTCTACTAAATCCTCGCTTTGCGGCGAATTTGCGGTCCCCAGCAGACCGTGCTTGCGCAGCAGATTGCGCAGCTGATGGTAGGCGAGGCCGAGATAAACCGCCGTCCGCTTCTGGTTTCCGCCGCAGGCTGCCAGCGCGGCCTTCAGCGCCTCCTGCTCGATCCGTGCAACATGGGTTAAGAAATCATAGGGGCCGGGCGGCGCCGCGGCACTCGGGGGCTGGGGTGCGGAGGCGATCTCCGGCACCGCAGTACCGGCCGGGGGCAGCATGGCGCGGGGGCGCCATGGGGAGTTGAATGGGTCGATGACGATGTTGTCGATCGGTTGCTCAGGATCGGCTGCGC
>CAZVYC010000190.1:5421-10176 GCA_964631425.1 uncultured Rhodospirillales bacterium | reverse complement strand
GCACTTGCATCGAAGTCATCGAACATCTCTCACCTGATATGGTGCGCAAGCTGGCTGCGTCCCTCGCGAAGCGCGCTGCGCCGGGGGCCTTATTCTTCTTCAACTCCGCCCAGCCCAGTTTCATCGAGAACCATGATCCGGATTACCTCGATCCGCTCGGCCGTGGGCACGTCGTTTCGTACTCGATCGCAGGATTGGGCCACCTTTTCGAGCCCAGCGGATTTTCAATTATCGAGTCGCCGGGGCGCGACTGGGCATTCCTTGCGGAATTTGCACCTTCGCTCGAAAGCGGCGACCGCAAGGATCTGTTCAAACGGCTATGGAATCCGGTGCCCGAGAACATGGCGCTGCTGCAATCCTCGCGGTTCGGCCCGCTGATGATCGGCATGGGCCTCGAAAGCGCGCGCTGCTATCTGGAGCACTGGCAGATGATCGAGCGTACGAAGTGGGCGCTCGATCTTGACCAACGCCATCGCAATTTCGCGGCCTGATCCTACGATCCCGCTTTCGCCCCAGCCGGCTGGGCGATCGGCCGTTCGGCCACCGCCGCGCCGTCCGTCAGATCCACCGGCAGGCTCACGATCACCTTGTCGGTGGGCGCGAGGCCGGTCGCGATCTCGACATGGTCGCCGTCATCCTCGGCCAGCGCCACCTTGCGGATATGGGCCTTGCCGCCGTCATAGACCGCGACCTGGGTGCCGTCCTTGTTGAAGATCAGCGCGTCGGCAGGGATAGAAATTACCGGGTTAGCGCGCGGCACCTGGAACTGCACCGTGCAATACACGCCAGCCGCAAGCGCACCGTCCGGGTTGTCGACATCAACCTCGACCAGCAACGTCCGGGTGCCGGCCTGCAGCGCGTCGGCAGTGCGCGCGACATGACCGGTGAAAACACGCCCCGGCATCTCTGGCACCTGCACGGTCGCCGCCACACCGTTTTTCACGCCCAATGCCGCATCCTGCGGTACATAGACCTGGACCCGCAACACGTTGGTGCGCGCAATCGCGAACATGGAGCTGCCCTGCGTGCTGTCGGCCGTCACCAGGCTGCCGATATCGATCGAACGCTGGGTGATCACGCCGTCGAACGGCGCCACCACCTTCTCATAGCTCTGTTCCTTCTCCAGGCGCGCCACCTGCGCCTGCTGCGCGACGACATTGGCTTGGGCGACGCCGACTGCCGCGTTCTGCGCCAGCATGCTGGCGTGATCGGTGTCGCCCTGCTGCTTCGATGCCCAGCCTTGGGCGACCAGCGCCGCCGTCCGCCGGTCGGTGACGTCGGCCAACGTGCGATTGGCCTCGGCTTGCTTCAGTGCCGCCTGTATTTGCACGAGCTGCGCCCGCGCCTGGTTCAACTGGTCGTCGATCTCAGGCGCCGCGATGATCGCCAGCACGTCGCCGGCCTTTACCTTGCTGCCGATATCGACATTGCGGATCGCGACATAGCCGCTCTGCCGCGCGTAGATCGTGGCGCTGTCGAAGGCACTTGTGCTGCCCGGCAACGACAGGTCGCGGGGCGATGTGGTCACATGCACCGGCTCGACCCGCACCTGCGGCACTGCGTTCTGACGCGCCTGCAAAGCCGCCGCCGCTTCGTGGTGCAGGGAATAATGCTGCGCGGCCCCGACGAGAATGAGGCCGCCCAGCACGCCCGATACGCCCCAGCCGAGCCGTCTCACGACACGAGAACGGGTGTCGGGCCTGCCTGTGTCGCGCCGCACGGGCTCTCGGCCGAGCCCCGGCGCAGTCAGGTCCTGCGTCTCCCCGATCGTCAGACTATGATCATAAGGGCTCATGCGTGCGCTCCTGCTTCGCCAAGGTCCAGCTCGACCCGCTTGTGCTCGCCGGCCAGCCGGCGCAGCGTCGCGTAGAGATACGGCACGACCAGCAGGGTCGTGCAGGTGCCGAACACCAGCCCACCGATCACGGCGCGGGCCAGCACGGCGTTTTGTTCCTCGCCCGGCCCGCCGATCGCCATCGGCAGCATGCCGACGATCATCGCCGCGGCGGTCATCAGCACCGGACGAAGCCGCGTGCTGCCGGCCGCGATGGCGGCCTCGATCGGGCTCTTGCCCTCCAGGCTCTGCTCGCGCGCGAAGGTCACCAGAAGGATCGAGTTGGCCGAGGCCACGCCGATCGCCATGATTGCGCCCATCAGCGACGGCACACTGAGCGTCGTTCCGGTCACGAACAGCGCGGTTATGATGCCGCAGGCGGCGCCCGGCAGCGCCAGAATGACCACGAACGGGTCCAGGAAGTCCTGGAAGTTCACGACCATCAGCAGATAGACGAACACCGCCGCGAAGATGAGCCCGAGGGTCAGGCGCGAAAACGCCTGGTTCATGCTGTCGATCTGGCCGCGCACCAGGATGCGCGTGCCGGGCGTCAGCCCCTTGCTTTCCTCGGCGACAATCTTGCGGATATCCGAAGCAACCCCGCCCAGATCGCGATCCTGCGTGCTGGCCCAGATGTCATAGACCGGCTGCACGTTCGAGTGGTTGATGACCGACTGGATGCTAAGCCGCTTCATCGTCGCCACGTTGCCCAGCGTGCCGGGGATCGGCGCGTTCACCGCGGCGTTCGAGACCAGCGAGATGTTGTTGAGGTCGTTCAGCGACGAGATCCGGTATTCCGGCGTCTGCACCGCCAGGTAATAGGGAATACCGAGCTTCGTGTCCGTCCAGAAGTTCGGATATACCTGCTCCGACGACGACAGGCTGATCATCAGGTTGTTGGAAATCGAGTTCGCCGTCTGGTTAAACTCCTGCGCCCGCGAGCGGTCGATGTCGTAATAGAGCTCCGGCGCATCGATCTCCTGTTGCAGGTGCACGTCGACCGCGCCCGGCACATTCTTCATCCGGTTTTCCAGGCGTTGCGCGATCTGCAGGTTCTTCACCCGGTCGCGGCCCACCACCTGCACGTCGATCTGTGTCGGCACGCCGAAATTGAGGATCTGCGTCACCATGTCCGCCGGCTGGAAATAGAACCGGACGTCCGAGAACTCGGTCGGCAGCTTGGCGCGGAGCGCTTTGATGTAGTCGTTGGTCGGCGCGTGCCCCGGCTTCAGAGCCACCTGGATCACGCCGTCATTGACGCCGATCGTCGAGCCATCGGTGAAGGCCAGATTAATGGTGCGCTGGGGCAGGCCGATATCGTCGAGGATAAGCCCGCGGTCCTGCTCGGGAATGGTCGCGCGGATCTCGTTCTCAACCGCCTGGAAGACTTTTTCAGTCTCCTCGATCCGCGTGCGGGCCGGGGCGCGGACATGCAGCTGGATGATGCCGGCGTCGACCTGGGGAAAGAAGTCGCTGCCCACGAACGGCGCCAGGCAGGCGGCGATCAGCACCACGACGCCCGCGGCGGTCGGCACGATGAAGCGCCGCGCCATCAGCACATGCAGCAGCCAGACATAGAATTCGCGCAGCCGCTCGAACGCCCGGTTGAAGGCAGCGTGGAACCGGCCGAACCGGCCGGCCTCAGCTGAATGCTCGCCGTGCTTCTGGTCGTGCTCCTTCCTGAGCAGCACGCGGATGATGATCGGGGTCAGCGTGCGCGACAGGCCGTAGGAGGCCAGCATCGCGAACACCACAGCCAAGCCCTGGGGCGTGAACAGATAGCGCGGCGCGCCGTCCAGGAAGACCACGGAGATGAACACGCAGGAGATCGCCAAGGTTGAGACCAAGGTTGGCACCGCGATGCCCGCCGCCCCCTCCAGCACGCCACGATCGAAGGGATGCCCGTCTTCAAGCAGCCGGTGCGTGTTCTCGATCGTGACCGTCGAATCGTCGACCAGGATACCCACGGCGAGCGCGAGCCCGCCCAGGGTCATGGTATTGATGGTCTCGCCCATCGCCGACAGGATGGCGATCGAGGTCAGGATCGACAGCGGGATGGACACCATCACCACCAGGGTCGAGCGCCAGCTGCCGAGGAACAGCAGGATCATGAGCGCCGTCAGCCCGGCCGCGATCGCGCCCTCGCGCAGCACCGCGTCGATCGAGTTGCGCACGAACACCGACTGATCGAACAGCGCGTCGATCTTCATGCCCGGCGGGGCGGCCGCCTGCACCGCCGGCATCGCCGCCTTCACCCGGTTCACCACGTCGAGCGTCGATGCGTCGCCGTTCTTGATGATCGTGAGCAGCACCGAGCGTTTGCCGTCGGTGCGCACGACATTCTGCTGCACCGCCCAGGCGTCGCGCACATGCGCGACGTCGCGCAGATAGACCGTCGTGCCGTTGACCTGCCGAATTGGGATGTCGTTGAGCGCGGCCACCGTCGGCGGCTGGGCGTTCAGCTTCACGATATATTGCTTATCACCGATCTTGGCGTCGCCCGACGGCACGGTCAGGTTCTGCGCGTTGACCGCGTTGGTGACATCGGTCGGCGTCAGCCCCTGCGCCAGGAGCGCGTTCGGGTCGAGATCGACCATGACCTGCCGGTACTTGCCGCCATAAGGCGTCGGCAAGGTGATGCCGGGGATCGGCGCCAGTTGCTGGCGCACCTGGTAGATGCCGTAGTCATAGAGCTGCTGCTCGTTCAGCCGGTCGGAGCTCAAGGAAAGCTGCAGAATCGGCACCGACGAGGCATTGAATTGCACGATCACCGGCGGCTCGATGCCCGGCGGCATCAGCGCGCGGATCGAGTTCGTCGCGGACACGATCTGCGCGATCGCCAGATCGACGTTGACGTTCGGCTGGAAGTAGATCTTCTGCACCACGATCCCGGACAGCGTCTGGGAGTCCATCGTCTTGAT
>CAZVYC010000190.1:0-5411 GCA_964631425.1 uncultured Rhodospirillales bacterium | reverse complement strand
TGATGTTGTTGACGTTGGCGCTGATCGAATATTCGCTATAGGTTGCGACCCGCGCCTCCATCTCGTCCGGCGACAGGCCGGTGTACTGCCAGATGACGCTCACCACGGGGATGCGGATCTGCGGGAAGATGTCGGTCGGGGTCGTGGCGATCGCGCTGATGCCCAGGAACAGGATCAGGATCGCCACCACATAAAAGGTGTGTGGGAAGCGCAGCGCGAATTTGACGATACCCATGACTCAGCGCTCCGTGCCCGCATAGGCGCGCAGCATAGCCACGGCCTGGGGCGGATAATCGCGTTCGAACGTCTCGTCGAGCGGGGCGTGACCGAGCAGCAGCCGCTGATACAGCGGTCCGAGCAGCAGGTCGATCGCCAGGTCGACATCAAGGTCCTCGCGCAGCAGACCGGTATCGATCGCCCGCTGGATCGCCGCGCGCATCGCCGCACGGCGCGGTCCAAGGAGATGCTGGCGATAGGCCTCCGCCACCTCGGGACTGAACTGGGCCTCGGCGATCAACGAGATGATCACGCGCGACTTCGGGCCGCGGAACAGCGCGATCATCCGGCGGATACGGGCGATCAGATCTTCTTCCGGATAGGGGCTTGCCGGCACATAAACGTCGGCTTCCGTGGAGGCCAGCATCGCCTCCATGACGATCGCCGCCTTGCTCGGCCACCAGCGATAGATCGTGGCTTTGCTGACCCCGGCCAGCTGGGCGATGCCGTCGATCGACATGCGCGCGAAGCCCTCGCGCTGCAGCAGCGCATCGGCGGCCGTCAGCACCTTCTGACGGCAACCCTCGCTGCGTGGCCGGCCAGCCGCGCGTGGCGCCTGGGCATCCGCTTCGACGACGAGATTCGGAACGGCGATCACACGAACAACCTTTTAAAAGATGAAACGAGACGTATCGTTTCGAAATAGATAACACTATGTTTTCGCATTGCGCGCCGAACCCGCCGCAGTGCAGCAATGCAAAAATCCTATGGCTGCCGCGGTCTTGCGGTGAAAACCCGCTTGACTCGCTGCCTGTACGGTGAATTCATCCCAGGAATTAAATTTGCCTTTCAAGAAACAGACGCCGCCCGCACGGGGCGTCGCGCTTCACGAACAGGGAGCGACCTGCATGCCCGGACATCCGGCCCGACGGACATCTTGGACCTTTGGCCTGACGGCCATTCTCCTGCTGGCAGCCCCTGCCGCGCTGGCTGATTATCACCCGATCACGCCAACGATGGAGAGCAAGACCATCATCATCACCGGCCACGACCTGACCATTGATGACGTGGCGGCGGTGGCTCGCTATGGCGCCAAGGTCCAGTACAGCCCCGAAGCGATCAAGCGCGCCCAGGACGGGCACGATCTGCGCGAGGAAGCCGGCGCCGAGGACATCCCGGTCTATGGCTTGAACCGCGGCGCCGGCGCGCTGCGCGAGGTGCAGGTCAAGCGCAATGCCGAGAACCGTATTGAGGAAGCCAAGGAAGGCGCGCGCGAAGGCGTGCTGCCCGAGGTCGACGCAGAAGATCTGGTCCGCGCCTTCCTGGTGATCCGCATGAACTCGGTGCCGTTCGAGGCTTCGAGCGCCGAATTCATGCAGATGCTGGCCGATCTGCTGAACAAGCGCGTGACGCCGGTGATGTACTCGAAAGGCTCGCTGGGCGAAGGTGACCTGTTCATCACCAGCAACTTCCTAGCCACCATGATGGGGCGGGGCGACGCCTATTACCAGGGCCAGCGCATGAAGGCCTCCGAAGCGCTCGCCAAGGCCGGCCTGAAGCCCCTCGCCGGTGAGTTCGGCGGCGGCACTGCCAATTCCTACGCCGACGCGCTCGCCACGCTCATGGTCTATGACGGCCGCAAGGTGCTCGAATGGGCCGACCTGATCCACGCCATGGACAAGCTCGGCATGAACTCGAGCGTAACCCCGATGGTCCCCGCGGTGCAGCTGAAGCGGCCGTTCAAGTGGGTGGCTTGGGACGCGTCGCGGCTGATGGACATGCTGAAGGGCAGCTACCTGTTTGAAAATGACCCCAAGCGCATCCTCCAGGACCCGGAAAGCATGCGCGCCTCCTATATCCGCCAGGGATCGGCTTGGCAGGCTTGGGCGGCGCTGCGCGACAACGTCACCGTGCAGATCAATTCCGGCGAGCAGAACCCGGTGGTGATCCTGAACGCCAAGCCGTCGGATTCGTGGGAGCTCGCGACCCCTTGGCTGATGAAATACCACGTCAAAGGCGGCACGCTCGATCACGGAATGGAGGGCTATGTCATCTCGACTGCAAACTGGGACCCTTATCCCATGACCAACGAGATCGAGGCCTTCTCGAATGCGCTGGCCAACATGGATGCGGTCATCGCCGAGCGAATCGAGCGCTTCAGCGACCGCGGGCCGACGCCCTTCTTCACCGGCATCAAGCCTGCCGACGTTCTGACGCCCGAGCAGATCCGGAAATCCCCGGCCATGCTCGAGCCCTATTTCGCTTTCATGGACGTTTGGGCCGAGATCCAGAACACCGCTCATTCGGTGACGGCCGAAGGCAATGCGGCCGATTTCGGGGTCGCCGACATCGAGGCCTACAGCCGGCTCAAGGGTCAGCGCGGCCGGCAGGTCGTCGACCTCACCTATCAGCTGCTGGCGTATGACCTGCTGACCTCGACCTACTGGCTCGACGTGCGCAAGGCCGAGGATGCCAGACGCGAGTTCGCTCCCGGCCCGACCGCCGCCTGGACCGAGTTCCGCAAGACGGTCCCCTGGCAGGCCGAGCCCGACAGTCGGCCCGACCTGCCGCTGGGCGCCATTGCCTATGGCTGGCTTAAAGCCAACCCAGCCGACAAGTTCTATCCGGCCGGCCCCGCTATGCCTGCGACCGAATCCGAGTTCATTCCCGGGGTTGCCGAGCCGAAGAAGTAGGACGGACGTAGGGTAGGCTGAGCAAAAAGCGAAGCCTGCCGCCTTCCTCCGGCCGGTTCAGTAGGCTTCGCTGACGCTCAGCCCGCCCAACAAACTATATGCCTCATCCGACCGCCGCTATGGCTGGCTTCGCCTCGCGGAAATACGGGATCAGGTATTTGCCGATGTTGCGGATCGTTTCCATGCTGGCCTCATGCGGGACAGTCCCCATTTGCAGCAGGAACAGGATCTCGTCCGCACCCGACGCGATCAGGCGCTCGACCTGCCGGATCGCATCGGCCACCGTGCCGTACGCGTCGTCCTCGACATGGTAGTTCGAGGTGTGCATGTCCTTTACCGGGATCTTTTCCTGGCCCAGGAAAGCGACGAATTCCTCCTTGTCGCGCTCGAGCGCCTGCACGATCGCATCGGGATCGAGGTCGTCGGTCGAAGGCGCCGGCCCGCCGCCATACCAATGGATGATCGATTCGGCGAAAAAGCGCTGACCGCGCAAGCCGATACGACGGGCGCGGTCGCGGTCGTCCAGGATAATGGTCGGGCAGAGCGCCGCGAGGTGCTCGATCGGCCGAAAGCCCACCTGGTCCTCGGCCTTCCGCGCTGCATAGGCCTTGCGATAGATGGCATTCTTCCGTGTGATCTCGTCCGGTCCGGAAAATCCGAGAACCAAGGCGCCCAGCCCGCGGCTGCCTGCGATCTCCAGCGCCTCGTCACGGGTGCAGGCCATGTACATGTAGGGGTGCGGATCCTGGTAGGGCTTGGGATGGACCGGCCTGGGCGGGATCTTGATCAGGCCGTCGTGCTCGATCATGTCCTGCATCCACATCTTCGGGATCAGGTACATGGATTCATCCACCTGGGCCGTCACCTGGTCGAGCGGCGTGGCGAACGCTCCGGTCTCCTGCGGCGTGCCGCCCTTGCCGACGCCGAAATGCAGCCGGCCCTTCGACAGGATATCCAGGGTAGCGACGCGCTCGGCCACCTTGATCGGATGGTTCATCTTGAACGGCAGGCAGATCACGCCGTGTCCGACATGGATGCGACTGGTGGCGCCGGCAACGAAAGCGAGGAAGCTCTCCGGCGCCGATAGGTGCGCATATTGCGACAGGCAATGATGCTCGACCGACCAGATGCAGTCGAAGCCCATCTCTTCCGCCAGCAGGCATTGCGCGACGATGTCGTGGAAGACCTGCGCCTCGTTCTTGCGCGAGGTGTCCACCATCTGCGCTTCATAGATGATTGAGAATTTCATTCCCCGCCTCCCGTTGTCCTTGCAGCGAGCGTAGCGTGTCGGACGCGCCGCCGCCATGTCGTTTTTCCGGGGCGTCGGGGGACGCCGGAATACGGAATGGCGGGCGGTAGCGGTTGGGGCATTTGTCCTCCGCTTGCTGCGCCCCTAGCCGTCTGATAGCCATGGCGTTTCCTGTAGAGACAATGGCATCGAATGACTGTGACCGATCGTGACGAGGCGACGCTAGGCCGCCAGGCGCTCAAGTCGAAGAAGACGCGGGAGAAAATCCTGCAGTCGGCGATCTCGCTGATTCAGGAGGGCGGGTTTTCATCGGCCAGCGCCAGCCGCATCGCCGAGCGCGCTGGCATCACCTGGGGCGCGGCGCAGCATCATTTCGGCTCGAAGGAAGATATCCTCGATACGGTGAGCGCGATCTCCCACGCCGAATTCACCGAGGCGATGGGCGCGCCGGATCTCCGCCAAGGCTCGCTGTCGGACCGGGTCGACCGCTTCGTCGACCGGATGTGGGAGCATTACCAGAAGCCCCTCTATCTGGCCTCACTCGAGATTCTGCTCGCCAGCCGCGGGGGCGAGCGCAGCCCGCGCGAGATCACCGGGTTCGAGCGTCAGGGCCGCGAACATATCCAGACGCTGCGCGATATCTTCCACGATAGCCCGCTCAGCGATGAGCATATCCAGGAAGCGCTGGTGTTCATTCACTGCCTGCTGACCGGCCTCACAATCGAGAAGGTACTGGAAGGCGAGATCAAGCACGCCGACCGCTATATCCGCCGCAGCAAGCTGATGCTGCTGACGATCTTGAGCGATATTTGACGTTTTGGGTTTTTCGCCACCGCGAGGGGGACCAGCGTCAATCCCTCAACAGCGTGATCAGACTCGACGTGTCCCATCTTCTGCCGCCCCGCGCCTGGACCGCGGCATAGAACTGGTCGACCAGTGCTGAGACCGGCACGCGGGCGCCGTTGCGGCGCGCCTCGGCCAGCACGATCGACAGATCCTTGCGCATCCAGTCGACGGCGAAACCGAAATCGAACTTGCCCTCGATCATGGTCGTGCCGCGGTTATCCATCTGCCAAGACTGCGCCGCGCCCTTCCCGATCACTTCCAGCACCTTGGCCATGTCGAGCCCGGCGCGCTGGCCGAAAGCGATGCCTTCGGCCAATCCCTGCACCAGGCCTGCGATACAGATCTGGTTGACCATCTTGGTCAGCTGCCCTGCCCCGGACGGCCCCATCAGCGTCACCGCCCGCCCA
>CAZVYC010000189.1:2074-10206 GCA_964631425.1 uncultured Rhodospirillales bacterium | reverse complement strand
GCGCGGTGGCGGATAACCTGCTGCACCGCGCCAGGAGCGCCGCCGACAATTCGGAACGACGGCCCGTCAGCCGCTTGGCGGCGCGATCACATGAGGCGCTTCCGCCGGCGGCGTATAGGTCAGCATGGTGCCCGCGCCCTGATCCGCACCGAGATGGAAGCCGGCAGCCATGTACTGGCCGAGCAAGCTGACCTTCGCCTCCAGCGCCCCATCGGTGATCGTCAGTGTCCCTCCCGTGTTCGACCCGTTCTCGGTGAATTGAAGCGTCTCCGCGGCGGAGTAGCCGAAATTGGCGAGATCGAGCATGTCGGCCCCGCCGAACCTGGAGAGGCTCGCCCCAAGCCCCGTGGTACCGTCCTGGATGACGAGATCGGCATTCCTGCCGAAGGTGATCGTTCCAGCCGTGATGCCGCCGGACTGGACGATTTCGGTCCCGCCGCGAAGCGTCGTGTTGTCGGCATTGCCGCCGGAGTAAACAGTCTCGATCCCGCCGCTGCTGACAACGGCGCCGCTGGCGAGCGCATTGGTCTCGACAAGCAACTGCCCCCCGTTCTCCACGACCGTATTGTTGACGACGCCCTGGTATTGGACGTCCACCGTGCCGCCGCTCAGCACCGTCGTCTTGTCCATCGTGCCCCCGGAAAAGATGAGCGCCGACCCCATGTTGCCGACCGAGGTGCGTTGTGCCACCCCGCCGCGAATTTCCTCGAAGCCGTGGGTCACCAGCGTTCCGACCGAGCTGCCGAATGAATAGATGGTCTGCACACCGCCGTCGACGGTCGTGCCGATCGCCACGCCGCCGGCGAAAATCAACTGAAGGCCGCCGCTGGCGACCATCGTGTCGCGGGCAGTCCCGCCGCTGTAGACCTCCTCGGTTTGGCCGTTCTGGACGACGATGCCGCTTGCCGTGCCGTGGATAGCTGAGATGGTGCTGGTGTACAGGAGGATGTTGGCGGAAACGACTTTGCCGCCGCGCTGCACGGTCGTCCCGCAGGACGATCCGCCAGGCAGGATGATCAGCTCGCCGCCACTCTCGACCATCGTTCCGCGCGCATTGCCGCCGGACGAGACCAACACATAGCCGCCGCTGTCGATGGTTGTGCAATATGCGGTATCGTCCGAGGAAACGACTTCGTGGCCGCCGCTGTCGATCACGGTCCAGTAGGTCTGCCCCCTCAGAAGAAGGAGCTGCTGCGCGCCGGCGGTGACCTCAGTGCCGATTGCGACGCCCTGGATCACGACCTGGCTTCCCCCGGAATCGACGGTGGTCGCGACGGCAATGCCGCCGGAATAAACGACTGCGATGCCATTGCTGCCGACGATGGTCCCGCTCGTGAAGCCGAACACTTTCTCGGTGCCGTCGGCGCCGATCACTGTGCCGAACGCGGCCCCACCCTGGCTGACGGTCTGGGCAGCGTCGTAGCCGCTGACCACCGTCCCGATCGTCATGCCGCCGGAAAGAACAGTCTCCTGGCCTCCCGCGCCGGCCAGCGGGACGCCGGACACCATGGTGCCGCTCGCGAAGCCGCCGGAGGAGATGTATTCGGCCCCGCCGTTATGGACCGTCGTGCCGCTCGCCACGCCATCGATCGTGAGGACCCCGCCCCTGTCGACCACCGTCGCGAGCATCGTGCCGCCGTTCTGGACAAGTGCGGTGTCACCCCCGCTCAACACGATACCGCTCGATGTCTGGCCGGACGAGATCACGTAATCCGTCATGCTCTGCTCCTGTTCGGTAGCGCTGGGGAGCATCCGCCGCTTTATCGCCAGAGGCGCCGCGGTACCCGTCGATTCCTCCCCGCCCGCAATCAACGGATCACGGGTTACAATGTAGCTGTCGCGGGCACGGGACGTTCGTGACAAATTTCAGGCAGGGTCAGACAGGGACGGTTCCGTCGGCCGGCCCCGCTCAGCGGCGGCCGAACAGCCTTTCGATGTCGGCGAGCTTCAGCTCGACATAGGTCGGCCGGCCGTGGTTGCACTGGCCGGCGAGCGGCGTCGCCTCCATCTCGCGGAGGAGCGCATTCATCTCGTCGACCGTCAGCCGGCGGCCGGCGCGGACCGAGCCGTGGCAGGCGATCGAGGAGCAGACCTGGTCAAGCCTGCGACCGGTCGCGGCCGCGCCCTCCGCCAGGAACTCCTCCGCCAAGTCGCGCACCATCTGCCCCGCCTGCCCGGCCGCGATCAGTGCCGGCGCCTCGCGCACCAGGACGGCGCCGGCGCCGAACGGCTCGACCACGACGCCACACTGCGAGAGGGTGTCGGCTGCGTCGACCAGCGCCTCGACGCGCGCGGGCCCAAGTTCGATCACCTCGGGCACGAGCAGGATCTGCCTCTGCACCGTGCCCTCGGCGAGCTGCCGCTTGACCCGTTCATAGGTCAGCCGCTCATGCGCGGCATGCTGGTCGACGATGACGATGCCATCCGCCGTCTGTGCGACCACATAGGTCTCGTGCAACTGGGCGCGGGCTGCGCCCAGCGGATAGGCCATGTGCGGCGGTTCGGGCGCGGGCGTCTCCGCGCGGGCGCTCGGCAAATCGACGGCGGCAAAGGCCGCCTGGGCGGCCTCCGCGAACCCCCAGGCGCCACGGCCGGGCAGGCCAGGAATGGAGGCGGGGTACTGCGCCGCCGATGGGCGTGCAAGGCCGCCCTGACGGAACCTGCGCAAGGCCGCCATCGAGACCGTACTCGACGCCCGCCCTGCCCCGCCTTCGAGCGCAGCCTTGATGCCGTGGACGATCAGGCCCCGCACTGCCTGCGCGTCGCGGAAGCGCACCTCGGTCTTCGCCGGATGGACGTTGACGTCGACCAGTTCGGCCGGAACCTCGAGGAACAGCGCCAGCACCGGGTGCCGGTCGTGCGCCAGTACATCCATATAGGCGCCGCGGACAGCGCCGGAGAACAACTTGTCCTTTACCGGCCGGCCGTTGACGAACAGATACTGCTCCCGCGCGGTGGCGCGGTTCAGCGTCGGCAGGCCGGCATAGCCCGAGAGCACGAGGCCGTCGCGCGCCGTTTCAACCGGCAGCACGTTTCCCGCCACCTCCTCGCCCAGTACCGCGCCCAGCCGCGCCCGCCGCGCGGCCGCCGGGTCACCCGAGGCGGCGTTGACGGAAAGCAGCGTACGCTCGTCCTCGGCCAGCAGGAAGGCGAGGTCCGGCCGCCCTAGCGCCAGCCGTTCGATCACGTCGCGCACCTGCTGCGTTTCGGTCCGAGGGGTCTTCAGGAACTTGAGCCGCGCCGGCGTGGCGTAGAACAGCTCGCGCACCTCCACCCGCGTGCCCGGCCCGCGCGCAACCGGGCCCAGCACACGCTTCTCCCCGCCCTCGACCGCGAGCGCCCAGCCCGAGTCGGCGCCGCGCGGGCGCGAGGCGATGGTCATGCGGCTGACAGAGCCAATCGACGGCAGCGCCTCGCCGCGAAAGCCCAAGGTGGCGATCCGGTCCAGCCGATCCTCGGGCAGCTTGGAAGTCGCGTGGCGTTCGACCGCAAGCTCGATCTCAGCCGGGCTCATGCCGCACCCGTCATCCTCGACCAGAATCAGGCTTTGCCCGCCGCCACGCAGCCGAACCTCGATGCGGGTGGCGCCCGCATCGATCGCATTCTCGACCAATTCCTTGACGGCCGCTGCCGGCCGTTCGACCACCTCACCGGCGGCGATCCGGTTGACCAGCGTCTCAGGCAGGCGGCGAATCGGCATCGGAGCAATGTAGGATGGGCAGAGCGAAAGCGAAACCCATCGGACAGGTCACTCCCGCGCCAGCCCCAAGATCTTGAGCACCGTATTCCAGTTGCGCGCAGTGCCCTGGACCCGGAGCTTCCGCTCGACAAGCGTATTGGTCAGCTTCGAACGGCCGATCCCATCGGGATAGACCAAGTAGAGACACCGGTCACCCGCCGCAACGGTCTCGCGGCCGACGATCGCGGCGCGCAACCCGTCGATCGCGTCGGGCTCAGGCGTCCGGTCGAGCGGCATCGCCAGCAGGTGGCTTGGATCGTCGGCAGCCTGGCGCGGGAATGGGTTGCGCACGACAATCTCCTCCCATTGGGCTCGGTCGCGAACGAAGAATGTGGTCTTGAGGCCGAGACGACGCTCTGCTTCCCGCGTCAGAAGCTGCTCGAGCGCGGCGGTGCCTGCGGCTTCCCCCTGGAAAACCACGTTGCCGGTCTGCAACAGCGACCGTACGCCGGTGAAGCCCAGGCTGGCGACGAGGTCGCGCAAGCCTGCCATCGTCACCAGGGCGGTGCCCCCGACATTAATGGCGCGGAGCAGAGCGACGTAGGTGATCATTTTGCTTTCCAGCGAAAACCATGCCGTAAGCCAATAGCGCGTTCATGGAGAGACCAAATCGTTGATCCATATTGGATCAAATCCTTGAGAACCGCCATGACTACGTCCAATATTTCGTGGTGAATTGGAACCGTTCCTCATTGGCTCCGTTCTAAGCTTGTCTGCTCAACAACGGAGGACGACATGAGCAACGATAAAAGCGGCAACCCGGGCAACTTTGCCAACGATCGCGGCAAGGCCTCGGAAGCGGGCCAGAAAGGCGGCCAGCATTCCCAGGGCAGTGGCAGCGATATGCACAAGCAGAGCAGCCAGGGAACCGGCAAGACCGGGCAGCAGTCGGGAAGCACATCGGAATCCAGCCACAAGGGCGGCGGACACTCAGGCGGCAGCCACGAGCGCTGAGCCTCGAGGCCGTTAGTCCTAGGTTAGACAAGGAAGGGGTTGCCGGAAGGCGGCCCCTTCTTCGTTATTGGCTGGCCGGCGCCGTGGCGCTCTCGACCTTGGCTGCCATGCCTTGAGGGCGGCCGACCATGATCGTCGTCAGCTTTGCCGGATCCAGCAGCTTTTCCGATACGCGTTTCGCGTCATCAAGCGTCACCGCGTCGATCTGCGCATCCCGCTTGTCCAGATAGTCGATCCCGAGATCATTCTGCCGCAGCTGCATTAGAACCGCGGCCAACCGGTCGGTGGACGTCAGCGTCAGGGGGAACGATCCGCTGATATAGACCTTGGCGTCATCGAGCTCGGCCTGGGTGATGCCGTCGCGGTGCACCTTGCCGAACTCGTCCTTGATGATCCCGGTCACTTCGCCCGCCGTCGCGTTCCGCGTCGAGCCGCCGGCCAGCACCAGGCCGCTATGCTGGTAGGGTACGAAATTGCTCGATATGCCGTAGGATAGGCCCTTCTTGGAGCCGGCGCCGCGCACATCCTCCATCAGCCGCGAACTGAACCCGCCGCCGCCCAGCGCGTAATTGACGACCTGCCCTGCGAACCAGTCGGGATCAGTACGCTTGATGCCGGGCTCACCCATGGTGATGACGGTCTGCGGCTTGTCCATGGGGATGGTGATTGTTTCGCCGGTCGCCTTCGCCGTCACCTCCGGCACAGTGAACGGCGCGGCCTTGGCCGGAATGCCTGCGAAAATCTTGTCGAGCGCCGGCCCAAGCTCCGCCGGCGTGATGTCGCCTGCCACGGTCACCAGCAGCTGGTCGCGGCCGAAGCGCTGTTTCACGAAATTGTGCAGGTCGGCGCCGGTGACGGCGCGCAGGCTTGCGAACGTGCCGTTGGTCGGGCGCGCATAGGGGTGGCCCTGGTACAGGACCTCCATCAGCTTGCGCCGGGCGACCCATCCTGAACTGCTGAAATCGGTGGCGATGGAGGTCAGCATCTCATCGCGGATTCGGCTGATCGCGTCGGCATCGAACCGCGGCTTGGCCAGCGCGAGCGCCAGGAGATCGAAAGCGCGGTCGCGATGGACCGTCATCGTCTTCACCATGCCGGAGAAGGAATCGAGATCAGCCGAGAAGCTGAAGCCGATCGATTTGTCCGCAAGCTCCTTCTGGAACGCGTTCGCGATCAGGTTCCCGGCACCCTCGTCCATCAAGGAGGCGGTCATCAGCGCCAGCCCTTCCTTGCCGGCTGGGTCAAGCGAGGCGCCGCCGCGGAAAGCAAGGTCGAACGCCAGGATGGGTACGCGGTGGTCTTCAAGAAGCCAGGCCTCAATTCCGCCCGGGCTGACCACTTTCTGGATCTGGAAAGCGGCGCGAGCCGGCATGGCGGCCAGCACGAGCAGAACCCCGAGCAGAGCGACGTGGCGGAACGGCGACATCATCGAAACGCCCCCGACTGGACCGGAACAGTGTTGGCCGCGGCGACCGCGTCCATCGGCGCCTTGGTGCCCTCCGCCGGCAGCAGCCAGCCCGTCGCCGAGGCCCCGTCCTTGCCGAACACGCCGCGCATCGCATCATCGACCTCGGCGGTCGTCACCGCAGCGATGTTCTCCGGCCAGTTCTCGACGTCGTCGATGGTCTGCCCGGTGGCGAGCGCCTCGCCGATCGAATGGGCCGGGCCCGAGAGGCTGTCGCGCGCCAGAATGGCTTGCGCCTCCAGACGGGTCTTGGCGTCCGCCACCTCGGCGTCGGTCACGCCGTCCTTCAGCAGGGTCGCGATGACGGCGTCCACTCCCCTTTCCACGTCGGCGATGTCCTTGCCCGGCGCCGGGCTGGCATAAACGCCATAGGCGATCGGGTCGACGGCGGTATCGTCATAAGAGCTGCCGGCGACCGTCGCGACCTTGCTCTTGACGGCCAGCGCCTGGTAGAGACGACTGGTCGAGCCGGTGCCGAAAATTTCGTCGAACACTTCGAGCGCCAACGCCACCTTGCGGTTCTTGGTCGAATAGTTGGGCGCGATGTAGAGCCGGGCGAAATTGGGCTGGTGGATATCGGGGTCGCGCAGGGTGATGCGCCGCTCGGTACCGGCCAAGGGCGCGATCTGCGGGCGGAGGCGCGGCGGAACCGGATGCGCGGGGATCGGCCCGTAATATTTCTCGGCCAGCGCCTTGACGTCCTCAGGCTTCACGTCGCCGACCACGATCAAAATCGCATTGTTGGGCGCATACCAGGTCTTGTACCAAGCCATGGCATCCGCCGTGGTCAGCGCCTCCATCTCCTGCTTCCAGCCGATGGCCGGCCGTGCATAGGGCGAGTTGGTCAGCAACACATAGCGCAACGCCTCGCCCAACCGCGCTTCGGGAGAGCTGTCGATCCGCTGCCGGCGCTCCTCTACAATCACGTCGCGCTCAGGATAGACCTGATCGTCGGTGAGCTTGAGGTTCTGCATCCGGTCGGCTTCGAGCTTCATCACCAGATCGAGGCGGTCGGCGCGGATAGTCTGGAAATAAGCAGTATAGTCGTAATAGGTGAACGCGTTATCCTCGCCGCCGTTGTGCGCGATGATCTTCGAGAACTCGCCCGGACCGACATCCGTCGTTCCCTTGAACATCAGGTGCTCGAGGAAATGGGCAATGCCCGAGTGCCCCTGCTCCTCGTCCGCCGCGCCCACCTTGTACCAGACCATCTGGGTGACGACCGGCGCCAGGTGATCCTCGACGACGACGATCTGCAGCCCGTTCGGCAGCGTGTAGACCGTGGGGCTGAAAACCTTGGCAACTGCTGAGCTGCCGGCCAGGACCAGCAGCAGGGCACAAAGCGCAAAGGCGCGAAAAAAGCTCATTTTGCCGCCGGAGTGGTTCCGTCCTGTTTTCCCGTATCGCCGAGCCCGACCAGACTGCCCATGTCGCTGAAGAAATCATGGATGTAGTCGGGGGATTTCCTCGTCCGTGTGACCGCCTGGACAGGTGCAGGCGTCGCCGACTCGGCGACAGTGGCGTTCGCCGGCTGAAGCTGTACCGCCGCCGTCGTCGCCTTTGCGGTCTGCGGCGGGGCCGCGGGCTCGGGCGCCGCGCCGTCAGCGAGATAGTGCTTGGGCGTTGTCGGCTCGATGCCGACCAGGCTGCCCATGTCGCTGAAGAAATCCGCCAGATAATCGGGCTTTCCCGAGGGCGCGGCGGTCTGAGCGGGCGCGACATCGGGATCGACCATGAGGGCCAGGGTCAGGCGCGACTCCATGTGGAAGGTCGCGCTCGACGATTTCTGCGGCGCCTGCGGCGTGCCGTTGATATCGGGCCCAGGCGATTCGGCGGCCGGTGCCGGCGTGGCGGCAGCAGGTTTCTGGTCGTCGTCTGAGTCGAACATGCCGAACCCGTGGGCGAGATTGCCGAAGAAGCCCCGTTCCTCCTTCTTGGGCGGGGGCGCCGTCGTGGTCGTCGCTGTCGTGGTGG
>CAZVYC010000189.1:0-1974 GCA_964631425.1 uncultured Rhodospirillales bacterium | reverse complement strand
GTGGCTGTCGGCGTCGTGGTTGTCGGCGACGTGGTTGTCGACTGCGTCGCTGTCGTCGCGGCCGCGCTGCCGGCTGCAGGAGCAGCCTCGGCACTCGGTGCGGGCGTCTCGCTTTGCGGCGCCTGGGGTATGCCATTGATATCCGCGGTGGGATTATAGTCGCGCGGCAAGGGCTTCACGACATCCCCGCTGTTGTCCGAATCGAACATGCCGAAACCGTGGACAAGGCTCCTGAAAAAGCCGGCCTCCTCCTCCGTCTTCTTCGGCTGGGCGGCGGCGGTGTCGACCGGCTGCCCGCCCTTGGCCAAGCCGTTCTCGTGATCGGCGGAAACCGGCGTCGCCGTGCCGGGCGGCATCAGGTCGTAGTCGGGCGGCAGGGTCAAGGCCGGGCGCACGACCACCTGGCTTTCGTCCGGCACGTGGCGCTCCAATCCCAGCCAGCTGCTGACGCCGCCACACCCGGCGAGCATCGTCGTTGCCGTTACCAAAAATGCCCAGCGGGCCAAACTGCTTTGCGTCAAGGCTGCTCCCTTCGTGGCGCTTTGCCTGTGGTCCTGTGATTGAGAAACATGCCGTCGAACACGAGAACGCCGATCCCAAGGACAATCAAGCTATCCGCGACATTAAATGCCGGCCAGCCGTAATTGCCGATATGGGCGTAAAAGAAATCCGCCACCGCGCCGAACCGCAACCGATCCACAACATTGCCGAGCGCTCCCCCGATCACGGCACCGATGGCGGCGGCCAGGATGGGGCTCGCGATCCGCGACAGCCATAGCACCAGAAGCCCGATAATGGCCAGCGCGGCAATCGAGAACGCATAAGGCCCCCAGGCCGCGCCGGTGCGGAACAGGCTGAAGCTGGTGCCATGGTTCCACCACATCACGATGTCGAAGACCGACAGGATATGGATGTCGCGCGGATTCTGCCTGAGCCCGACCAGCTCGAGCAGCGCCCATTTCGAACCCTGGTCGGCGATGAGCCCCAGCACCGCTGCCGCGAGCGCAATCGCATACCTTCTCGGAATTTTCATTCGGCGGCCTTCGGCAGGTCGGCGACCGCGTCGGCACAGCGGCGGCAGAGCTCCGGATGAGCGGGATCGTCCCCCACCTCGTCGAGTACGCGCCAGCAGCGTACGCATTTCTCACCCGTCGCCAGTTCCACCACTGCGCCGACGTCGGGTACGTCCGGGAGCGTGAAGGCTTCGGCCGGGGGCCGTTCCGCCCGGATGGTGATATCCGAGGTGATCGCGACCTCCGCCATGTCGATGTCGGACAGGAAAGCGCGGTCGACCGCGTCGGGCACGTAGAGCACAGGGCTGGCCTGGAGCGACGCGCCGATGCGCTTGTCCGCGCGCGCAATCTCGAGCGCGCCGGTGACGACCCGCCGGAGCTGCCGGATGCGGTCCCATTTCGTGGCGAGCTTGTCGTCCCGCCACGCGGCCGGAACCTCCGGAAAGAGCGTCAGATGCACGCTCCCGGCGTCGGCGCCGTGGCGGGCGAGCCACGCCTCCTCGGCGGTGAAGCAGAGCATCGGGGCGAGCCATGCGGTCAGGCATTCGAACAGCCGGTCCATCACCGTGCGCACGGCGCGCCGGCGCGGCGAGTCCGGCCGGTCGCAATAGAGGCTGTCCTTGCGCACGTCGAAATAGAACGCCGAAAGGTCGACCGCGCAGAAATTATGCAGGGCTGGCAGCAGACCGCGAAATTCGAACCGCTCGTAGGCGTTGCGCACGAACTGGTCGAGCTCGGCCAGCCGGTGCAGCACCCAGCGCTCCAGCTCCGGCATGTCGTCGAAGGGCATGTGCTCGGCCGGCGTGAAGCCGTCGAGCGCGCCCAGGAGATACCGCCAGGTGTTGCGCAGGCGGCGATACGAATCCGCCTGGGATTTCAGGATTTCGGGGCCGATCCGCTGGTCGTCGTAAATGTCGCTCGCCATTACCCACAGACGCAAGATGTCGGCGCCGTACTTCTC
>CAZVYC010000188.1:0-10333 GCA_964631425.1 uncultured Rhodospirillales bacterium | reverse complement strand
CGCCGGCGTAGAGGGTGCGGTCGTTGCATTCATGTCGTTCGCGCGGCGTGGCAACGCATTCCGAAGTGCCGCGTAGGATGGGTAGAGCGGAGCGAAACCCATCGGTTACCCGGCGAATGATGGGTTTCGCTCCGCTCTACCCATCCTACGTCTTCCGAACTGAAGCCAACTCGCCGCGGTCGCTTGTTCCGCGGATATGGCAATGACGCTCGCAACCGAACCACTCTCACCCAGCGTCGGCGTCGAGGTAATCGGGCTGGATACCAGCCAGCCGATTCCCGAGCGCACTCAACGGGAACTCTATGGCCTTTTCGTTCAGCACGGCGTCCTGCTGTTCCGCGGCGCCGGCCGGTCGACCGAGGCGCATCTCAGGGTCAGCCGGTGCTTCGGGGAGCTGGAGCGCCATTCGGTCAAGGAAAGCTGGGTCGAGGGCTGCCCGGAGCTGGTCGATATCAGCTACATCCCGCCGCCGCCGGGTACTGTATCAGAGACGCAGCCGATCTATGAGGTCGATGGGCAGGCGCGCGCGGGCTGGCTGCCGTGGCACACCGACCAATGCTTCATGCCGACCTTAAGCCGGGGCGGCGTGCTGCGCATGATCCAGACGCCGGCCGAGGGTGGCCGCACCGGCTTTCGCGACAAGATCGCGCTGTACGACACCCTGCCGGACCGGCTGAAGTCGCGGATCGAAGGGCTCTCGGTCATTTACCAATTCCAGCCGCAGGCGACCTTGCACAAGTTCGGCAAGCCGGAAGCGCTGAAGCTGACCAGCCGGTCGGCGGCGATGGAGGTGCTGCTGACCAGATTGGAGTGCGATTTCCCGCCTTGCGTGCATCCGATGGTCCTGACCCAGAAGGAGAGCGGCCGGAAGGTGCTCAATGTTTCGCCGGCCTATGCGACCGGAATCGAGGGAATGGAGACTCCGGACGGCGACGCATTGCTGGCGGAGATTGTCGCGCACTGCCTGAGGCCCGAATATGCCTATCAGCACGAATGGCAGAACGGTGACCTCGTCGCCTGGGACAATTGGCGGGTCCTGCACAACGCCGAGGGTACACCGCCCGACTGCACCCGCCTCGTCCAGCGGACCAGCATCAGGGGCGATTACAAGCTGGGACGGAGAGCCGCGTAAGAACGAGCAGAGGAAACGAGGCAGGAATGCCCAAAAATCAGCAAGGCGATGCTCTCGAAGTCGATTTCCTGGTGATGGGTGGCGGGATGGCCGGGATGACGGCGGCTGCCCGCGCGGCGTCGAGCGGCCATCGGGTGCTGGTCATCGAGAAAGGTCCGGAAATCGGCGGGACCGCCGTGCTGTCCGGCGGCAAGCTGTGGACGGCGAAGTCGCCGGAATGGCTCGCCGAGGAAACGCCCGGCGGCGACCGGCGGCTGGGCGCGGCGATGCTCGCCATGTTTCCGGCCGCGATCGACTGGATCCGGTCGACCGGGGTCGCCGTGAACGACACGTCGTTCCATCTGCATTACGGCCACGGGCACGATTTCGACATCGTGGGCTACATCCATGCGTGCCGGATGGTCGTGGAGCAACATGGCGGCTTCGTCGTCCGGAATGCTTCGGCGCGGGAGCTGAGCGTCGAGAACAGCCGCGTCGGCGGCGCGATCATCGTCGACGCCGATGGCGAGACCATCGTCAAGGCGCCCTGGACTTTGCTCGCCACCGGCGGCTTTGCGGCGGATCCGGCGCTCAGGGAGAAATTCATCCATCCGAATGCGAGCAAAGCGCTGGCGCGGTGCAACTTCAACAGCACGGGCGACGGCATGCGGCTTGGGCTCGAAGCGGGTGGCGCGCTCTCCCGCTTCATGGGCGGGTTTTACGGCCATGTTATCCAGTCGCCGGTCGCGAAATGGGGACCGCGGGAGTTCCGGGCGTACACGCAGGGTGAAAGCATACGGGGCCTGCTGATCAATCGCGACGGCGCCCGGTTTTGCGACGAATCACTCGGCGATCACCAGAATGCCCAGCGGATCCTGGAGCAGCCGGGCGCGGTGGCGCTGATCGTCATCGACGAGGCAGTCCGGCGCGCCGAGGCGCGGACAGTGCTGGCGGGCACCAGCACCCCGATCGATAAAGTGCGGATCGCGATCGAGGAAGGCGCGCGCGTCGCCGTCGCCGACAGCTGGGAAGATCTCTTCGCGCAGGTAGAACCCTGGGGCTTCGCCGGCGGCAAAGCGCTCGAAACCGTTCGAGCCTACAACGAGCATTGCCGCACCGGCTCGGGCATGCTCGACCCACCTAGGCGCCGCGATCTCATCCCCTTTGACGAGCCGCCTTTCTACGCCATCGAGGGGCAAGCGGGCGTCACGGCAACCCACGGCGGCCTTAGAATCGACACCGCGGCCCGCGTACTCGACGGCAACGACGTCCCGATCCCGGGGCTGCTCGCCGCCGGGACCGACGCGGGGAACGTCCACGGCGGCGGCTATGCCGGCGGTCTCTGCTACGCCGCCACGTTCGGCCTGCTTGCCGCCGGACATGTCGGGACGGGAGCATCGCCATGATTTTCGATCTTGTCGTGCGAAACGGAATGATCGTCGATGGCACCGGCCGGCCGGGCTATCGCGCCGATCTCGGCATCGCGAACGGACGGATCGCGGAAATCGGCCGACTGGGGACGGCACGCCGCGTGATCGATGCCGAGGGGCTGGTGGTGGCGCCGGGCTTCGTCGATCCGCATACGCACTACGACGCGCAGATTTGCTGGGATCCGCTGGTCAGCTGTTCGTCGGAGCACGGGATCACTACGGTGGTCACCGGCAATTGCGGGGCCGGGCTGGCGCCGGTGAGACCCGAGGCGCGCGAGACCGTGATGTGGGATCTGGTCAATCTCGAGGCCATTCCGTTCGACGCCCTTCAGGCCGGCCTGCCCTGGGACTGGGAGAGCTTTCCCGATTATATGGATGCGGCCGAGCGGCGCGGCAGCGGGGTGAACCTCGCGTTCCTCGCGCCACTGACGCCGTTCCGCCACTATGTCATGGGCGAGGCAGCGTTGGAGCGTGCCGCGACCGGTGAAGAAACCGCCGAGATCAGGGACCTGCTGCTGTCGGCGATGCGCGCGGGCGCCGTCGGGTTCTCGACCACCAACGCCAAGGCGCATATCGGTTTTCAAGGTCGCCCACTCGCCTGCGTGCGGGCCAGCGCCGACGAGCTCGTCGCCTATGCCGGAGTGCTGAATGAGGTCGGCCACGGCGCGATCGCGATCGCGCTGGGCTCTTCCGCGAGCGGCCTCAGTGACGAGGATTATGCGCTGGTGGACCGGCTGCTGACAGCGAGCGCGGCGCCGCTGACCTTCCTGGCGCTCATCAAGCATCTCGACCGGCCCCGTGCCCATATCGAGATGATGGAGCGGGTGCACCCGCTGATCCAACGCGGCGCCCGACCCCAGATGCATTCGACCAACCTCGTCAGCGACTTGAGCCTCCGCGATCCTTATATGCTGTCGAGCTTTCCGTCCTGGCACGGCCTGTTCAATCAGTCGGCCGAGACGCAGATGGCGCTCTATCGCGATCCCGCCTTCCGCCGGCGCTTCCGCGAAGAGCTGAAGACGTCGCGCGCCTTCCACGGCGATTTCTCGCTGGTCTGGGTCACCGAGACCGCGCGGCCCGATTTCCAACCGCTGATCGGCAAGAGCGTGGCGGCGTTGGCCGCCCAACGCAGTGCCGATCCGTTCGACCTGTTCTTCGACCTGGCGCTCGAAGACGATCTCAGGCTGACCTACACCACAGTCCGCTTCGGCGTGCCGGAGGAATATCTGGGCGACTCGCGGACCTTGATCGGGTTGTCCGACGGCGGCGCGCATGTCGGCATCCTCTGCAACGCCGGCTATACGACCGAGATGCTGGGCGACCTGGTGCGCGAACGGGGGCTTCTGAGCCTGGAGCTGGCGGTGAAGCGCATCACTTCGGAACCGGCGGATTTCTTCGGCCTTGGCGATCGCGGCAGATTGCTGCCCGGCCTGGCTGCGGACCTCGCGATCTTCGACCCGGCAACGGTCGGCTCAAACAGCGCGCGGCCGGAAGCTCGCTACGACCTTCCCGGCGGCGGCAAGCGGCTGGTCGTGGCGGCACAGGGGATGGCGTATACGATCGTCAACGGCGAAATCCTCTATGACCACGGCGTCCCGACCGAGGCGCGGGCGGGGCGGGTACTGCGGCCCTAAGGCCAGTAGTCGTCCGCGGCGATCGCAAAGTTGAGGCTGGGCGCACCGACCGGCGCGCCCGACTCATTGGTGATGCCGATCAGGTTGCCACGCGCGTCGAACAGGCCGCCGCCGGAGGAGCCGGGCCAGGTAAGCGCTGTACGCTGGACCATGTGACGCCCGCCCTGGTCGCGCAGGCGCGACACCATTCCGCCGCCAAAGGTCTGCTCCAGCCCGTCGGGCGTACCCAGGCTGAAGACCGCCTCGCCGACATGAATGTCGGTGAAGTGGCGAATTCCCTGAACGGGATGTAGCATCATGTCGTCCGATCGAAGGAAACAGCGGTCCGCCGCCGGGTCGGCATAGACGATGGTCGCTGCCCCGCGCTTGCCCCGTTGGCCGAGCTGGACTTGCTTATGCCCGACGACGACATGGCAGTTGGTCAGAAGTATGTGGTCCGATACTGCGACCGCGCTGCCGACGGAGACACTGTTCCCGCCGATGCCGCCATCACTCACAATCGAATCGCGCGATATTTGGTCAGCGACCGTCGGACCGCCAATCAGCAGCGCGGCGCTGAGGAAAACTCCAGGAAGCAGTTTCACGTCAGTTTTTCCACTGCTGAGGAAATTCTCGACGCGGACGGAAGCATCTACACGGGAAAGCTCGAGTCCGACAGCTTCATCGCGCAGTAGGAAAGGAATAAACGCAACATTCCCGTCGAATCCGGAAGCGCTCTTGAACACCGGCGCTACTCCATCACCGCCGCGAATCCAGCAATCCCACGCCCATTGGGCGAAAATTGGCGACATTAGGGGTAACGACGGTCAGGCGGTGGATGAGCGCAGTCGCGGCGATCAAGGCATCCCGTTCAGTTCGCGGGTCCGGAACGTGTCGCCGGGCGCAGCGTTGCGCGATGGTCGGTGATGATTACGGGTCCCTCGTCAGCGACCCGCTTGGCGCGGCTGACATCCTGCCGGCGCGCGCCGCGACCATTCTTGTTCTCGGCGCTTCGCTGTTTTTGGCATATGTTGCGCGGCATCGGCCATTACCCAGAGCGAAACCATGCCCCAACAGCCTACGGCCCCGCATCCCACCCCGGAACGCATCATGGGCATAGTCGAAGGCTTTCAGCGCTCTGCGATTCTCAAAGGCGCGATCGATCTCAGCGTCTTCACCGAAATCGCGGCGGGGTCCGATACGGCTTCCGCCATGGCTGTGCGGTGCGAGGCGGACGAGCACGGGATCGAAATGCTGTGCAACAGCCTGACTGTCATGGGCCTGCTCGAAAAAACCGGTGACCGCTATCGGTTGGTGGCTGATGCCGCCCAGTTCCTGGACAAGGCTTCGCCCGCTTATCTCGGCGGCATCACGTCCTTTCTTCTCGCGCCGGAAATGATGAAGAGCTGGTCGGACGTCGCTTCAGTGGTCCGGCGCGGCGGGCCAGAGGGGCTGGCGAATATCGCGCCCGAGCACCCGATTTGGATCGACTTCGCCAAGGGAATGGGCGCGTTCGTCGCGCTGACGGCGAAGATGATCGCCGAATTGGTCAAAAAGGGCGGCACGCCCGGCACCGTGCTGGATGTGGCTGCGGGTCACGGGCTGTTCGGGATCGAGATCGCCAAAGCCGCGCCCGACAGCCGGATCGTCGCGCAGGATTGGCCGCAGGTGCTGGAGGTGGCGCGTGAGAATGCGACCGCAGTGGGGGTCGCCGACCGCTGGTCGGCGCTACCCGGCAGCGCGTTCGACGTGCCGTTTGGCAGGAACTACGATGTCGTTCTGCTGACGAACTTCCTCCATCATTTCGATCGCGAGACCTGCGAAGTCCTGCTGCGCAAAACTTACGACGCACTGGTTCCCGGTGGCCGGGTCGTGACACTCGAATTCATGCCGAACGAGGATGGCATCTCACCGCCTATGGCCGCCATGTTCGGCATGGTGATGCTGGTCTCGACGCCGAAGGGCCGCGCCTATCGCTACGACGAGTTGGAAGCGATGCACCGGGCAGCGGGGTTCGAGGATTGCGAACTCGTGGAGCTGCCGCCCACGCCGCAGCGCCTGTTAGTTGCGCGCAAGCCTTAAGGCCGCTTCAGGGCATCGAACACAAGCTGCAACCGATAAGGAACGGGCGCCGGATCGATTGGAACGTCGATTACCGTGGGGCGGCCGGCGCGCGTGGAGTCGGAAACCGCTTGTTTCAGTTCGACAAGGGTCTCGACCCGTTGGGCGAAGATACCGAACGCAGCGGCCAGGGCAACGAAATCCGGGTTGTGCAGCGCGCAGCCTTTCGGATTGCCGCCGAACATGTGCTCCAGCAATAGGCGGTCGGCATTGTAATACCCATCATTGAAGATGATGATCGTTAGCGGGATCTGCTCGCGCACGATTGTCGACAGTTCGCCCGCCTGAAACAGGAAGCCGCCGTCGCCCTGGATGACGACGACCGGGCGGTCGGCGGCGGCGAGCCCCGCGCCAATGCCGACCATGACTGCCGAGCCCAGCTCCTTGAGCACTTCAGGCGTGATGAAGCCGTGCGGCCGATAGATCGGGAAAATCTGCTCGGCCGCCCAGGTGCCGGTCGACGAGCCGTCGACCACGGCGATCGCGTCCTCCGGCATCGCAGCCCGGATTGCGTCGAGGACGTGTGCGGGATGGAAGGGCGGCCCTTGTACCAGCGCATCATGCGGTGGCGCGGAACGTCCTAGGCCGGGCAATGAACTTTTCTCCGCGATCCGTTCAAGGAGGAACGCGAGGCAAAGTTTGACGTCACCCAGGATCTGCTGCTTGATCCGGTATTTCGGGCTCTGGGGCGCGTCCCAGGCGTCGATGCGCGTGATCGGTTCCGGGAACGGCAGTGTCCAGTCGCGTGTCGACCATTGCGAGAAGCGGGCACCGATCGCGACGGTGATGTCGCCTTCTGCCAAACCAGCCACGATGCCGCGATGCGATGCCGTGCCGAGGCAGCGCGGATGGCGCTCATCAACGATACCGCGGGCGGACTCATCGGTCACGATCAGGGCGTCCAGCTTTTCAGCGAGCCGAGTGAACTCGCCGACAGCCTCCGCGTCGATCACCGGGCGGCCAGCATAGAGGACCGGCCGTCGCGCAGCATCGAGCCGCTGAGCCAGAGTTACAAGCGCCTCGCCTGCCTCCGGGGACAAGGTCGGCCGCGGCTGACGCACGAGCCGCGGTAACGCGACGCTGAGCGGTGCAGCGAGCATGGCCCCTGTCACCATCAGCTGGACCGGCCCGCGCGGTGGCTCCAGGCTGAGCGCCAGCGCCGCGTGCGCGGCCACCCCGATCTCGTCCGCCGAGCCGACGCGCATTTGCGCCTTGACGATCGGCGCGAACAGCGCGGCGAGATCGCAATCATGTGCCGCGCCCGTGCCAACCAGACGGTCGGGCAGCATGGTCGTGATCGCGACCAGGGGAACCTGGTCGGCCTTTGCCGCAGCGATGCCGGTGACGAGATTGGTTGCGCCCGGCCCCGGCACCGTCAGGCAAACGCCGGGGCGGCCGGATACCCGGCCATAACCGAACGCCCCGAACGCGGCAGCCTGCTCATGTGCGACCATGATCGGCCTTATGGCGCAGTCCCGCCCCATCCGCTCAATTACGGGCAGTGTCTCGACGCCCGGCAGGTGGAACAGCACGCCGGCGCCGGCCGGCGCCAGCGCCGAAATCAAGGCATCAGCCCCGATCTTCGAAGCGCCATTCAAATCTCAGCCACCGCCCGGATACCCGCCGCCGCCATGGTCAGCATTGAGCTTGGCATAGTCGATCCCCGGGCCATTGCGCGGTATGGCGTCGACGAAGGCCACGGCGCGCGGCTTCTTGTACGAGGCGATGCGGGCGCGGCAATGCTCGATGATGTCGGCCTCGGTTGCGGCGGCACCTGGTTTCAGGGCCACAATCGCCTTGACGTGCTGAACCCACACCGGATCGGGCGTGCCGATCACGCCGACATCCTTTACCGCCGGATGCTGACGGATGCAGGATTCGACTTCGGCCGGATAGATGTTCTCGGCGGCCGACTTGATCAGCTGCCCCTTGGGCCCGACGAAGCTGATGCTGCCGTCGGCCTCGCGCCGGCCGAGGTCGTTGGTGCGATGCCAGCCATGGGCCTGGCGCTGGCGCGTCAGCTCCGGCCGGTTCCAATAGCCGGGCGAGACCGTCGGACCGCGCATCGCGATCTCGCCGACCTCGCCATTCGCCACCTCGTGGCCGACCTCGTCCAGGATACGGGCGAGCACCACCGGCGAAGAATGGCCCATCGCCCCTGCCCCCTGCATTGCCAGCAATGAATAGGTTGCGTAGCCCAGAGTCTCGGTTTGGCCAAAGCCGTAGGGCTTGCGGCCCCACGGCGAGCGGTCGACCGTGACCATCTCATTCCAGGCATCCGAGCCCGGCAGTGCGACCAGTGACGAGAGGTCATACCGCCGATCCTTGTTCGCTTCGGCCAACTGCTCCGCCGCAGGCCCGATCACGAAGGCCCCGTTGACCTTCTCGGCCTCGATAATGCGGCAGACCTCGTCCGGATCGTTGCGCGGCATGAACACGTTGGTCCCGCCCATGACGAAAGTCGCGAACAGGTCGATCAAGGTCGCGACATGGAAGAGCGGACCGACATTGAGGTACCGGTAGTCGTGCGTGATGCCGCGCAGCGGGCCGTAGACCAGGCTCTGCGCGATGATCGCGCCGTGGCTGATCAGCGCCCCTGCCGGGCGGCCGCCGAACGCCGCGGTGTAGATCATCAGCAGCGGCGATGCAGGGTCAATGGCGCGAACGATCTCGGCGTCGTTGCCCCTCGCCAGGAAGGCTTCGTACTCGCTCTCGCCATCGTGGCGCAGCCAAAGCGCGCTCGACTCCCGCGCCAGAGCGCGAGCCACGCGAACGCGGTCGCCGATCTCCGTTTCCTGCCAAACGACCAGCCTGGGATCGCAATCGGCGATAAGGAATGCCAGCTCCTCCGGCGATTGCCGCCAATTGGCCGGGCAGACGATCGCGCCCAGCTTCGCGGCGGCCAGGATCAACTCCAGCAGGCGAAACGAGTTCTGGCCGAGCCAGAGCAGCCGGTCGTCTTCCGCAAATCCCCTGGCCAGCAGCGCGCCGGCCAGCCGGTTGGCGCGGTCGTCGAGTTCGGGATAGGTCAGCCGGACCGCGCCGTCGACAGCTGCGATGCTGCTGACCCAGCGCCTGCGATGTTCGGAGAGGATGTCGGCAAGGTTAAGGTTCTGGATCGGGCCGGACGCCATCATGTCTCTCAGTGACGGACGGGGAATTGCACGCCGAGCATTTCGACGCCCTCGGGCGCCGCGGCGATTTCCAGCGCGTCTGCCTCCGGCGGCAGGAACAGGCATGACAGAGGGGTAAGTTCTTCGTGATCGACTTTCAGTCGACCGGCGAGAACGAGCCAATATTGGCCTGCGCCGGCGGCCGGATCGGGACCATCCGCCGCCTGTCCGCCGGGCACGCGATAGCGCCATACAGCGAGTCCATCTTCGGCAGAATGCAGGCTCTGGGCGGCAGGATTGAGCATGCCGGCCAGATCCTCCTCGCTGGCAGTCTTGAGCGGGTCGATGAACAGATGGCGGCGCGGTTCCGGCTTCAGCTCGGCACGGCATTTCGGCATGAAATGGGCTAGCGTCGTATCCCAGCGGTTGCGCATGGTGATGTAGTGCACACCTTCAGGACCGGCGGCGATCGGCCCATAAGTCGTGTAGGCGTTGGCGTAATGCACCGCGATACCGCCGATCGGCCGCTTGCCGAATAGTCCGCTTCCACCAACCACGACCTGGAACTGGTCAATCAGATGGAAATGCGGGTCGGCGACCTGATTCGGCTGCTGCTCGACCAGGAAGGCCTGGGGACAGGCCATGCCGTGTTCCGGCGGCTTGCCATTATTGAAGGCGAGCGCTGTCGCACGGCCGAAATAATCCTGGACCCAGGCCGCGCCCTCCTCGACCTCGACATAGCGCCGCGAGCGCTGGGCATCTTCCGCCCTGGCAACGAACCGCATGGGCTCCCTCCCCTACAATCGGGCTTGATACTGATCGCGGATGGCGCGGCGGAGCAGCTTGCCCCGGCCGCCCGAGGCGTCGTTACTGTGCGGCAGCTCGGGGGCAATCACGATCAGGTCGGGACGGTAACTTGCCGGCAGCTTGGCCTCGAGCACGGCG
>CAZVYC010000187.1:0-10364 GCA_964631425.1 uncultured Rhodospirillales bacterium | reverse complement strand
CCGAGGTCCGGGCCTTCTTCGCTGTCCATGCGGCGGAAGGCACCCATCCGGGCGGCGTTCACTTCGAGATGACCGGCCGGGACGTGACGGAGTGCACGGGCGGCGCGCAGGCGATCACCGATTCCGGCCTGTCGCTGCGCTATCACACGCATTGCGACCCTCGGCTCAATGGTGCGCAATCGCTGGAGCTGGCTTTCCTCATCGCCGAGGAGCTGCAGCGCCTACGCGCCGCGGAAGACGCGAAAGTCGCCGCGGTCGCGTCGGGACGCTAGCCGGGCCGCCGTTATTTGCCCAGCGGTTGCGCGGGCGGCGCGGCGGCGGGGGCCTGGACAGGGGCCGTTGCGACCGGCGGTGCCGCGCTGGATGGTGCGGGCGGCGCTTCAGGTGTATCGCTGTCGCTGTCGGCGGACAGCACCTCCATGCCTTGCGGCACTTCGAATAGGGCCCCATCCTGCGGTCCGCGCGTGATGTTCTTGAGCTCCATGCGGGCAGGCGGGTTGTCCCCATCCACCGAGGTTTTGCCGATAACGCGGACGATGATGCCGTCGTCGGTCGACCAGACCACCGCGTTCACCGTGAGACCGGGGCCGCCGTCGACCTTTACGCCGTACTTGGTCGTCTGCAGCCCGTTGATCAGCTCGCTTCCCTGCGGGATCGCGTCGAGGCCGTAGAAGGAATCGACGTCGACGCCCGCCGCGCCGGTTTGGCCGGCGGCTTCCGCCGCCGCCATTCTGAGCGCCACCGCCAGATGCCGTTGCGGCCGCAGGTCGTAGACCCTTCCGAGATCGCGGCGGATGATCCGCGACGACGAGACGCCGCTTGCGGTCCTGGTCTCGAGCCGCTCCTTGGGACCGTCGACGTTGATGTGGCCGGTATATTCCTTCCCTTTGGATTCGAAAACGACGTCGGCGCTGTAAGCCGCCTTGGGCAGAGGCAACTTTTCCGCAAAAGCTGGAACGGCCGCGAAGCTGGCGATGACGAGGGTAGTGGCGGCGGCGGAAAGTTGCATAATCACTCCAGTCCCGGATTGGAGCAAGTTTACAGTACAATATACCGATGGCCAACCGCGTTAAGACTGGGTTGCGCTTTTTCCATTCGTGTCATTCGACTCCAAGCACCGGGATAGATTGGCAAATCCCGGCCGCCAGCGAGCGGGTGCGCGCAAGGTTTGTGTTTCGAACCTCCATGCGTCAGGATTTGGCCATGGCACGGACACCCTTTCATCGCAGAGCCCGTTTCGGCTGATGACCTCCCGCTCGGATGCCATGGCCGACTGGGCGCTTCCGCCGGATACCCACCTGGTGATCGACGACGAGATCATGGGCCCGTTCGACGCGCCGGCGATCCGCGCGCTGATCGCCGAAGGCCGCGTGACTGCGGGGACGTTCGCCTGGCATCCGGCACTTGACGGGTGGGCGGCGCTGGAGAATTTGCCGGAGCTGTCCTGGCTGCTCAGCTTGCCGGCGCGGTCGGAGGAAGCGCCGCAATCAGCCGTGGTCCCTGGCGCGCCCGCGGTTGAACCGGCCCGCCTGGGGCCACGGCTCGCGGCGGGGGCGGTGGATTTCGCTGTCTGGCTCGTGCTGGCCGTGGCGATCGGTGCGCCGCTGAGTGCGGGGATCAACTGGATCGAAGGTGCGGATCGGTCGATCTTCAACCCGCGCTTCGACCTACTGGCGCAAATGATCGCGGCGCTCTATTTCATGGTGCCGATGTCACGCTTGGGCGGTGGCCGGACTCCGGGCTATCGGCTCCTGGGCCTCAGGCTCGTGGCGCATCGCGATTTGCAACCGCCCAGCCTGGTTCGGGCGTTCATATGGTACCTCGTGTCGTTCGCCCGCCTGATCGGCTGGCTCACCTATTTCGTAGACCCGCAGCACCGCATGCTCCATGACTTCGCTTCCGGTACCCTTGTGATCGTCGATCGCGGACGACGCGCATGAGCGTCGTCGTCCGGTTCGCGCCGGCCCCGTCCGGCTATCTGCATGTCGGCAACATGCGGCTCGCGATCATCAACTGGCTGTTCGCGCGCCGCGAAGGCGGCCGCTTCATCCTGCGCCTGGACGACACCGATCCGGAGCGCTCCGACCCGATCTATGCCGAGGCGATCCAGAAGGACCTCGCCTGGATGGACCTCGACTGGGATATCTATGAGCGCCAGTCGGAACGGCTCGATGCTTACGAGCTGGCGGCGGAGCACCTGAAGGCCGCCGGGCGGCTCTACCCGGCCTATGAATCCCAGGAGGAGCTGGAGGCTAAGCGTAAGGCGCTGCTCGGGCGCGGCCAGCCGCCGCTCTATGACCGCGCCGCGCTCCAGCTGACGGCGACGCAGCGCGCTGCGCTGGAAGGCACCGGCCGCCGGCCGCATTGGCGCTTCAAGCTGGATCAGGGCAGGGTCGAGTGGAACGACCTGATCCACGGGCCGATCGCGTTCGAAGCGGGCCAGCTCGGCGATCCGGTGCTGATCCGTGAGGATGGACGGCCGCTCTATGGCTTCTCATCAGTCGTCGACGACATTGCGTTCGGCGTCACCCATGTCGTGCGCGGGGACGACCACATCACCAACACGGCCGCCCAAATCCAGCTGTTCCAGGCGCTGGGCGGCACGCTGCCTGTGTTCGCGCACCTGCCGCTGCTGATCGACGCTGAGGGAACCAAGCTGTCGAAGCGCCTGGGCTCCCTCTCGATCAAGAGCCTGCGCGAGGAGCGCGGCATCGAGCCGATCACGCTCGCCGCGTACCTGTCGCGGCTCGGCACGTCGGACCCGATCGAGCCGATCGAGGACCTCGTTACCTTGATCCACGAGTTCGAGTTCCGCCGCTTCTCGGTCTCCTCGCCGCGGTTCGACATGGCCGAGTTGATCCGGCTCAATGCCCGCATGCTGCATGTCATGCCGTTCGAGAAGGTCGAGGCGCGGCTCGCGGCGCTGGGGCTGATCGGGGTCGATGCGCGCTTCTGGGACGCCGTGCGCGCGAATCTCGAGCGGCTCAGCGACGCCGAACTGTGGTGGAACGTGGTGAACGGCCCGGTCAGGCCGGTCGTGGAGGACGAAGCGGTGCTGGAAGCGGCGGCGCGGCTGTTGCCGGACGAGCCATGGGACGAGGGTGTCTGGGGCGCCTGGACGGCCGCGATTTCAGCGGCGACGGGGTTGAAGGGCAGACCGCTGTTCATGCCGCTGAGGAAGGCGCTGACCGGTCTGGACCACGGGCCGGACATGAAGAAGCTGCTGCCGCTCATCGGCCGCGAACGCGCGGCGAAGCGGCTGGCCGGGGAGACGGCGTGATGGCGGCGCTTTCGTTTTTCGACACGATGCGGCGCGGTGTCGTACCGTTCACGCCGCTCGACCCCGCTAACGTTCGCTTCTATGTCTGCGGGCCGACGGTCTATGATGAAGCGCATATCGGCAACGCGCGGCCGGTCGTGGTGTTCGACATGCTGTTCCGGCTGCTGCGCGCGGTCTACGGTGCCGGGCACGTCACCTATGTCCGCAACATCACCGATATTGACGACAAGATCATCCAGCGTGCCGCCGAGAGCGGCGAGGCAATCGCCGCGCTGACCGCGCGGACGACCGCGCAATACCAGGAGGATATGCGAGCGCTGGGTTGCCTGGACCCGACGATTGAGCCACGTGCCACCGCGCATATCCCGCAGATGATCGACATGGTCGAGCGCTTGATCGCAGGCGGGCATGCCTATGCCGCCCAGGGGCATGTGCTGTTCGACGTGACCAGCTTCGAGGGTTACGGCGCACTTTCCGGCCGGACTCTGGACGAGCAGATCGCCGGTGCCCGGGTCGAAATCGCGCCTTACAAGCGCAATCCAGCGGATTTCGTCTTGTGGAAGCCGTCGGAGCCCGACCAGCCGGCCTGGGATAGCCCCTGGGGCCGGGGTCGGCCGGGTTGGCACCTGGAATGCTCGGCGATGGCGGCCGAGCATCTGGGCGAAAGCTTCGACATTCATGGCGGCGGCCTCGATCTTATATTCCCGCATCACGAGAACGAGATCGCGCAAAGCTGCTGCACGTTCGGCAAAGGCCATCCGCGCTACCGCATGGCACAGCTGTGGATGCATAACGGGTTCCTGACGGTCGACGGCACAAAGATGTCGAAGTCGCTCGGCAACTTCACGACCGTCAGGCAGCTGCGTGAGCACTGGCATGGCGAGGTCATCCGGCTGGCGCTTCTGATGACGCATTATTCGGCGCCGCTCGACCTCAACGAGGACCGGCTGAAGGAGGCGAAGGCGCTGCTCGACGGTTGGCATCGCGCCTGGCAGAAGCGCGAGGCCGGAGTCACCGCCAAGTCACCGGTTTTCGTCGAGAAGCTGGTCGAAATCCTGGGCGAGGATTTGAACACGAAGAAGGCGATCGACCGCCTCAGCGAGTTTTCGCGATTCGAGAACGTGAACTATCTCTACTGGAGCGCCCGGCTGATGGGCTTTTTCGGTTCGTCCTCGCCGGAGGCCTGGTTCAAATGGACCCCGCCGGGCGAAGCCCAGACCGCCGACGCGGAGATCGATGCACTGATCCAGGCACGCATAGACGCCCGCAAGGCCAAGAACTTCGCCGAAGCCGACCGCATCCGGGCGGAGCTGACGGCGCAGGGCATCATCCTCGAAGACGGCCCAGGCGGCACGACATGGCGGCGTGCCTGATCCACGGCTCTTGCAGATGAAGAAATTGACCACAGAGGCACAGAGGGCACTGAGCAAGAGATTATCCGCTGCACGGCTTCTCGGAAACCTTGGCGCCGCAGGCATTCTGCTTACTTCGTGCCCTCTGTGCCTCTGTGGTTAATCGGAATTCATGGCAACGTCTTATCCAGACCCCGTCATCATCCTGGTCGAGCCGCAGCTGGGGGAGAATATTGGGGCGGCGGCGCGGGCGATGCTGAATTGCGGGCTGACGCACATGCGCATCGTCAAGCCGCGTGACGGCTGGCCCAATCCCAAGGCGCTGGCCGCGGCCTCCGGAGCCGACCGGGTTGTTGAGGGCGCGGAAATCTTCGACAGCACCTCGGCCGCGATCGCCGATCTCAATTTCGTGCTCGCCACCACCGCGCGGCAGCGCGACATGGTGAAACTGATCTATACGCCTGAGGCTGCGGCCGAGGAACTGCGAGCGCGCGCAGCGGCCGGGCAGCGGGCCGGCATCCTGTTCGGGCCGGAGCGCACCGGCCTGATGAACGACGACATCCCTCTGGCCGATGCCGTGGTGACGATCCCGGTCAACCCGGAATTCGCCTCGCTCAATCTGGCGCAAGGCGTGCTGCTGATCGGCTATTGCTGGTGGCGACTCATGCAGAGCGCCGAGCCCAGCCGGGTGGAGATCGGCGGCAGCCGGCCGGCGACCAAGGCGGAACTCGAGAACCTGTTCCTGAGGCTGGAGGAGGCGCTGGAAGCCGGCGGGTTCTATACCACCGAGCAGCAGCGGCCCTCGATGGTGCGGAACATGCGCAACATGCTGCAGCGCGCCGGCATGACTGAGCAGGAGGTGCGCACCTTCCATGGTGTCATCGTGGCGCTGGCCGGCGGGGCAAGGGGCAAAGAGCGCCGCCCGCGCTAGCGGATCATCCGGGCGGCGCGAAATGGAAAACGCGCACCGCGTTACCTTCGAGGACCTTGTACCGATCGTCCCGGGTCATATCCCGCGTGGCCTTCTCTGCCACCGCCGCGGAGTGCGGCAAGATGGTCGCGCTGTGCGGATAGTCGGAGGAGAACATGGAGGCGATGGCCAGATAGGGATAATTTCCCGACGCGATCAGGTCATAGCCGACATAGTCGTCGATTGCGGTGGTGAAGACGTTGACGCCGACGAAATCGGACGGCTTGTGCTCCAGCTTTTGCGGAAACCAGCTTTGCTGGGCTTCCCATTGATGGTCCATGGTCTGGACCCAGAACGGGATCCAGCCGGCGTCGACCTCGCCCGCCACAATCTTCAACCTGGGGTATTGGTCGAAGACGCCGGCGAAAATCATGTAGGTCAGCGGCCGCACGCCTGAGAAATAACGGAAGACGATGCCGCCGACGCTGACCTTCTGGTCGACCAGTTCATCCCAGTCGGTCTTGTCCGGCCGGCCGCCGAAGGTGCGATGGAAGGTCAGCGCGGTATCGGCATCGCTCGCGGCTTGCCACAGCGGCGCATAATAGGGATCGTTATACGGCCGCGCGGGCATGCCCGGAATGAATGCAGCCTTGGCCCCCTTCTTCAGCAGCCGTTCGAACTCTGCGAGGCAGGTTTCGATTCCGTCCTCGGTCGGCAGCAGCGGCAGCCCCACCAGCCGCTTCGGATCGGCCGCCTGAAAATCCTCGAGGATCCAGTCATTGTAGGATTTGAGGCAGGCCAGGGCCATCTCGCGATCCGGCATGATGTAGACGTGGATGACGTTCGCCGGGTAGGCCACCGAGCCATAGACGCCGTCGATATCCATATCCTTCAGGTGCTCGGCGCCGTCGTAGTTGCCAGGGCGAAGCTGGTCGAAGCGCAGGCCGCTCAGCCGGAAATCCTCCTTGGCATACCCGGCCATTGCCTCGATGCCGAAACTGCGCTTGGGCAGCCCGCCGTCGAAGCTCCAGCCGTCGCCGCCGTCCGCCGCCCGCATCATCTTGGGCGCGCGATCCCTGAGCCGCGCCGGCACACGGTCGAAGACCGTCGGCGGCTCGTTGATATGGTTATCGGCGGAGATGATGCGGCAATCCATGCGTCCTCCCCAGGATCAAGCGCGCGACCGGCCGTTCGGGCCTAAACCAAGCGAGCGCTTGGTAAAGTACCGGGCGGGTTTCGGCGGGTCAATCGAGACCGACATTCGAATTGAAGCCGTTGTTCAATGCGCCTCCCCCCTTGAGGGGGAGGTCGGCGGCGCTTTGGCCGCCGGGTGGGGGGTATGTCGAAGCCTTCTCGTTGACACCGAAAGGGCCGCGCCATTACCCGCCACCCGCCAACGCTGCGCGTTGTCGACCTCCCCCTCAAGGGCATGGCAATCGCACATGCGCGAAATGTTGGCTTGGTCAGAATTGAAACACCAAGGCACCAAGGAAATCCTTTTATCGACAGGTTGCACAGATTGCACATGATTTTCGCTGCGCGGCTTCGTTCCATGCTTAGCGCCGCAGGCAATATTCATCGTCTTGATCTGTGTAATCTGTGGATTGATTTAGGCTGTTCCTTGGTGTCTTGGCGCCTTGGTGTTTCACCTCATAGATGCGCGTCGGTGTCTCTTGCCGAAATCCATATGCGATTGCCCTGCAATGGAGGGGGAGGCGCTTTACGTGCGGACTGCTTTCAGGTTTCCTTGACCGGTCGCCAGAAAACCAGCGTGACGTCCTCCGCAACCGGCGCGAACACGGCCTCGACCCGCATGCCCTCGTAAGGCTCGATCTCCGGCGCTGAGAGTCGGCCGATCATCTGGATGTCGTCCTGCTCGGCCAGTTGCACGAGGACGACGCTGTAGGGCAGGTCGCCTTCGAAGGCGGGGGAAAAGCCGCGATGCGTCTTGATCCAGCTTTTCACCACGCCGGCGCCGCCGAGCCTGATCCATTCCACGTCGAAGCTATGGCAGCGGTTGCAGATGGCGCGCGCGGGCCAGCGCAATGCGCCGCAGCCGAGGCAGCGCTGAACCCGAAGCTCGCCCGCGCGTACGCCCTCCCAGAAGGGCAGCGAGTCGCGGTCGGGCACCGGCAACGGTCTGCTCGGGAGGCCGCTCATGTGTCGCTCCGCAGCAGCAGCGCGCTGGTGGCACCGCCGACATAGCCGGGCGCGCCCGTGCTGAGGGCGATTCTGGCGTTCGGGACCTGTCTCTCGCCGCCCTCGCCACGGAGCTGCGAGACAGCCTCGCAGACATGGTTCAGGCCGTGGACATAACCTTCCGAGAGGAAGCCACCATGGGTGTTGACCGGCAGCGCACCGCTGCGGAAGAACGCACTGCCTTCGCCCGGCGCGCAGAAGCCGTAGTCTTCAAGCTGCAGCGGCACCGCGAAGGTGAAGCAATCATAGATCTCGGCGACATCCACGTCCGCCGGCCTCAGGCCGGCCATCGCGAACAGGCGCGGCGCGGTCCGCCGGGCGGCGGATGCCGCCAAGTCCGGCTGCTGGTTGGAAAACAGCGTGTGCCCGCCGCCCCATGCTACACCGCTCACCAGGACCGGCTTCTTCTTCAGGTCCCGCGCGCGCTCGGTGGCGCAGACCAGGATCGCGACGGCGCCGTCGGTCTCGAGACAGCAATCGAACAGTCGGAACGGCTCGACGATCAGGCGCGAGGCCAGATAGTCATCCATGGTCATGGGCCTGCGCATCAGCGCGCGAGGATTGCGTTCGGCATAGCGCCTTTGCGCGACCGCGACCGCGCCGAAATCCCGCGTGTCCGCGCCGTATTTCAGCATATAGGCACGGGCGACCATGGCGTATTGCTGCGGCGGCGCCAGATAGCCGTACGGCGCCTGGTACTGGGTTTCGACCGCCTCCACAGGCGGCCGGCCCGTGCCGCCCATGCGGAATTCCGAGCGTGCGTTGATGGCACGATAGCACACGACGTAATCCGCCACGCCGGTCGCGACCGCCATCGCCGCTTGGCCGACGATTGAGTGCGATGCGCCGCCGCCGCCAAACTGATCCACGTAATAATGTGGATCGCGCAGCCCGAGCGCCTGGGCGACGATTGCGGCCGGAATCGAATCGCCGACGCGGTGCGTGGCGATGCCGTCGAGGCGATCGGGCGGAAGGCCGGCGTCATCGAGCGCCGCCATGATGGCCCGCAAGGCCAAGGTCAGCGTGCTGACCTCGGAATTGCTGGAGAAATCCGTGTAGCCGATCCCTGCGATCGCCGCCTTTTCGGACAGGTCGGACATCATGAGGCCCGACTGAGCGCGGCGATCGCGGCCGCCGCGGCCTGGAAGCTGAGGAAGCTCGCGACGCCGCCCGCGTGGGCAGTCAGCCGCATCTGGTTGATGATGTCGCTGTCGGCACAAATCGCGTTGCGCAGGATCCAGGTCAGATGTGATCGCGGAAGCTCGGCCGATAGGGCGCACAGGGTGTGCGCGAGTTCCAGCAGGGCGCCGGTCGAGTGCTCCGCCGACTTGCCGTAGGAATAGAAGCTCTGCACGTTGATGTGGAACATCACGTTGGCATAGGCCGAGGGATCGTTTAACGCCTTCAGCAGCTGCGGTGCGATCGTGGCCGCATTGAACGGCCCCATCGGCACCTCGACCGGGTTGTCGAAGCACGCGCCAGCGCCGAACCGGGCGGACAGGCGGCCGGCAAGGGCTCTGTCGACTGGCGCGACCGACAGCCCGGCCTCATCGCAGGCGTCAGTGGCCAGGACATTGCAACCGCCGCCCGCGCCGAAGATCAGGACATCGTCCCCACGGATCGCCGCCTTGGCTCGCCGTACCTGGATCACCATCAGCGCATCCAGGAAATCCTCCAAGGTCCGGGTCAGGATCGCGCCGGTCTGCCGCGCGATTCCCTGCCAGACGGCGAGGCTACCGGCCATGGCGCCGGTGTGCGACGCTGCCGCCACGGCGCCCTGGCGGCTGGTCCCGGCGATCAGCAGGACCGTCGGCTTGCCCTTAGCCCGGGCGGCTTTCAGCGCCCGGATCAGCCGCTCCCCGTCGCGCGGGTCTTCGAGATAGAGCCCGATCGTCCTGCTGTGCGGGTCTTCCACCAGCCACTCCAGCAGCTCGCCGGCGGTCACGTCGATGCTGTTGCCGATGGTGATGAGCGCCGAAAAGCCGACACCCAGCCGGTCTCCGACCTTCAGGATGTCGCCGCCGATCGACCCGCTTTGCGAGATGATCGCAGTGTCGCCGGCCCGTTCGGGTGCCGAGCCCAGGAAGGTCTGGCGGCCGCGCGCCGACCACACCCCCATGCAATTGGGGCCGAGCAGCCGGATGCCGGACTCGCGCGCCGCGGCGAGCAGGTCGGGCTCGAGCGCGGCGCCGTCCGATCCGGCCTCGCGAAAGCCGCCGCTCATCACCTGGGCGAAGCGCACGCGGCCGGCACCGTTCTGCACGATCGCGGGCGTGACCGGCGCGGGCGCGGCGATGAGCGCATAATCGATCGGGTCAGGAACCGTGGCCAGGCTGGGAAAGGCCTTGACGCCGTCAATCTCGGGGGCCTCGGGATGGATCGCGTAAAGCTGGCCGGGGAAGCCGTAGGCCTTGTAATTCCGCAGGAACATATTGCCGAAATTGGGTGACTTGGCAGAGGCGCCGACGACCGCGATGACACGCGGCGTGAACAGGGGCTCGAAATCGACCCGCGGCAGGGCATCAGGCACGGCGGGTGGGGCGCGCGTGAGCAGCAGGCGAGCATCGACCGCGACTGCGCCTCCTGCCGACACGATCACTGGGTTGACCTCGAATTCAGCCAG